>JBAVEY010000275.1:0-1517 GCA_049587975.1 Actinomycetota bacterium
GAGCCCTTGCCGGGTCCCCTCGGCCTGCGAGAGGAGGTAGACCGATGACCAAAGAGACCTACGACCTCGTCGCGGAGGAGCTTCTCGATGCCGAAGAGGAGGTGAGGACCTTGCACACCATGTCCGATGAGACCCGTTGGGTGTTCAGGATCGGAGGCGTCGCGGCCGTCGCAGGCTCGCTCCTCGGGATGGTCGGGAACTTGATCCATCCGGTCACCCCGATCGACGATCCCGAGGGCGTCGCCCAGGAAATCGCTGACAGCGGAATGTGGGTCGCGATCCATCTCGCGATCGTGCTTGGGATCGCGCTGATGCTGGGTGGCCTGGTAGCGATCCGCCATTCGATCCGCGAGGGTGTGGCGGGCGCCCTCGCTCGGTTCGGATTGGTTGCCGCGATCGCCGGCACCACGATTGGCCTGATCCTCGTGATCCTAGACGGCGTCGGAGCCCGTCAGCTGGCGCAGGAGTGGGCCGAGGCATCGTCGGGTGACCGATCCATCGCCCTTGGGCTCGTGCACGTGAACGAGACGATCAACTTCGCGCTTGCGAGCCTGTTCAACTTCGTGTTCGCCGCCGGGACCTTCATCCTGTTTGGGCTGGCAGTGGCGCTCAGCGACGCCTACCCCAGGTGGCTCGGGTGGGTGGCCACAACGGCGGGTGTTCTCTCGGTAGCGGCAGGAGGGATCCAGGCCGCGGTCGGAGAGCCGACGGACGCATCGCGGGTCCTGACAATCATCGGACCTACCGTCATCACGCTCTGGCTGCTGATCATGGGGATCCTGCTTCTGCGGAAGGTACGCGGGACATCCATCGATACGCTCGCCGCCCCGGCGAGAGGCGCGGCGTGAACAGCGGACTTGTTCTCTCCGAGGATGCCCAATCCACCGGCGGCGTCGTCCCTCTAAGGGACGCAGTCAAGTGCAGAGATCGACGGCGGAGCAGGATGCCTTCACGGTGTTCGAGCGTGAAGCGACGGATGCAGACATGTTCGACTCCCAGGCCGATCTCGACCCTGAGGGAGCGTGCGGTCCGTGCTGGACGCCCCTTGCGTCTCTCAGGCGCGAGTCACGAAAGCCGGACGGAACGCGATCGGTGGCAGATCGATGACCTGGTAAGCGACAAGCGAGTCGGTGATGTCAACTGCGCCCCTCGCCGCCGGCTCGTGCCCACCCAGACGACGACCGGTGAATCGTGATCGCGAGTCGCCAGCCGGCGGAGGATCGATGAGGCGATGTGGTCGCCTCGTCGACATCGAAGGAGGAGCTCATGCGGATCAGGATTGTCACGGTCTACGTGACCGACCAGGACTCGGCGCGGGCGTTCTACACCGAGAAGCTTGGCTTCGTGCTTCGCGACGACGCGCCCTACGGCCCCGACTTCCGGTGGCTGACCGTGGTGTCGCCGGAGGACGATGCCACCGAGCTGTATCTGGCGCACCAGGACCGCTACCCGGGGGCCAAGGCCTACCGCGAGGCCATGTACGCGGGGGGAGTACCGGTCGTCGGGTTCTCCACCGA
>JBAVEY010000276.1:0-5191 GCA_049587975.1 Actinomycetota bacterium
GTGCGGCGCCGTCGGGACGGTCGTGAACATCCTCGCCGTCCTGTTCATCTTCGTGGGATCGTGGTACCCGGCCGGGTTCCCGACCCTGGCGGAGTGGAACGCGTGGATGTTCGCGATCGCGGGGATCTCGGTCGCTGCGGGGATCATCATCTACCTGATCTCGCAGTCCGCCCGCAAGGGCAAGACCGACGAGGAACTGATCGACCTGGGAGCCGTGGAACAGGAGATCAGGGAGGACATGCCCACCACCTGAGTGGGCCGGGCATGACGCCGGACGAGGCGGTCGCCGCCTGCAGAGGGGCGGGCGTCCGCCTCGTCCGGTTCCTGTACTGCGACAACGGCGGGATCGTGCGGGCCAAGGCCGCGCACGTCGAGCGGCTAGCCGACCGGATGCGAACCGGGATCGGCATCACGGTCGCGATGCAGGCGATGAGCTCGCTGGATCAGCTGCAGCCGGTCGAGGGGATGGGCCCGGTCGGCGAGGTCCGGCTGGTCCCCGACCCAACGACGCTGCGCATCCTGCCGTACGCGCCGCACTCGGCGGCGATGCTCGTCGACCACGTGCGGCTGGACGGCGAGCCCTACGAGGCCGACCCCCGCTCGTTCCTCAAGCGGATGGCGACCGCCCTCGCCGAACGCGACATGGTCATGCGCTGTGCCGTCGAGAACGAGTTCAGCCTCGCGACCCGTACGGAGGACGGGTTCGTCCCGATCGACGACAGCCTGTGCTTCTCGACGATCGGGATGACCGCCTCCCAGGAGGTCATCAACGCGATCGTCGCGGCGCTCGAGGCGCAGTCGATCCAGCTCGAGCAGTACTACGCCGAGCTCGGACACGGCCAGCAGGAGCTGTCGATCGTGCACCTGCCGGTGCTGCAAGCGGCCGACACGCAGATCCTCGTCCGCGAGACGATCCGCGCCGTCGCATCGAGCTTCGGGCTGGTGGCCTCGCTCGCGCCGAAGCCGTGGCCGGACCAGGCGGGCAACGGGGCGCACATCCACTTCAGCGTGTGGGACTCGGCGGGCGAGCGGAACCGGTTCCACGATGCCGGCGGGCGCTACGCGCTCTCGGAGACGGCCGAACGCTTCGCCGGGGGGATCCTCGCCCACACGCCGGCGCTGCTCGCGCTGACCGCGCCGTCGTTCAACTCCTACCGTCGGCTCCTGCCACAGCACTGGAGCTCCGCGTTCGTGTGTTGGGGCCCGGACAACCGCGAGGCCACGGTCCGGGTCCCCTCCACCTTCTGGGGGCTGGAGGAACCGTCGACCAACCTGGAGTACAAGCCGGCCGACGCGAGCTGCAACCCCTACCTCGCGTTCGCGGGCCTCATCGCCGCCGGCCTCGATGGCCTCGAACGCGGCCTGGAGCTCCCCGACCCGATGCTGATCGACCCGGCCACGCTGCTCGTAGCCGAGCGCGAACGAGCGGGCGCGGAACGGTACCCGGAGACGCTCGGCGCGGCCCTGGACGAGCTCGAACGCGACGAGGTCCTCCCGGCCGCGATGGGCCAGGCGCTCACCGCCTCGTACGTCGCCGTCCGGCGGTCCGAGTTCGAGGCCTACGGCGCGATGGACGAGGCGTCGCAGTACCGCGGCCACTTCGCCAAGTACTGAACCCGCCGTCGCGGACGGGTCAGGCGTCGAGGCCGTGCAACGCTCGGCAGCTCTCGCCGAGCACCAGGGACCCGAGCCGCTCGGCCTGCGTCGGCGACACGTAGTCGCGCTCGACGAACCGATCCAGGACGCGCTCGAGCGCCCGCCGGGCGAGCAGGGCCGAGATCCAGAACGACTCAGGCTCCCCGGCCTCGTCCGATCCGTACAGGAGCTTGGCCGCCGGCACGGTTCCCACGAGCATCTCGAGCGCCCACTCGACCTGCCCGAACCCCCACGGGATCAGCTCGGACAGCTCCAGGTACACGTTCGGGAGCACCGAGGCGATGTAGGCCGACTCCCGGATCCACGGGTACCCGCTGTGCACGAGCACCACCGGCTGGTCCTGCACGTCGACGAGCAGCGGGAACAGGTTCTCGGGCTTGGCGTGGATCAGGTCGATGTCGGGGTCCCCGCCCCCGCAGTGGAAGTGGAACGCGCGGCCGTGCTCCTTCGCGACCGCGAGGGTCCGCCGGATCAGGTAGTCCCGGACCGGCTTCGCGTGCTCCCGGGTCTCGCGCCAACCGTCACCGCGCCACCGCTCGAACGCCTCGCGGGCCTCGGGCTCGCTCGGATCGCCGACGTCGAGGCCCGTGCGGTAGGCGACGATCGACTTGAAGGCGACGCAGTTCGGGTCGGCGGCGGCCCGCGTCGCCTCGCCCTCGACCCCGGACACGAGATCGTCGAACGCGCCATCGCGATGCACGAGGATCCACGGCTCGAGCCGGGCGACTCGATGGACGCGAACGCCGATCGTGCGTTCGAACTCCTCGGCGGGCACGGGCGGCTGCGGGAACCCCTCGTCGGACAGGACCGCGACCACCCCCGCAGCATCGAGGAGGCCCTTCGTGTAGGCGACCGGATCCGCGCGCAGGGCATCGGTGCGCGCCTCGACCACCGCCTGCCGGTTGGGCTCGCAGCCCAGATGCTCAGCGAGCCACCGGTGCATCGCGATGCCGTAGACCGTCGACCCCGTGAGCGCGTGGACGAACGGCCACAGGCCTTCCTGGAGCCGGGAGGACGACGAGAAGGACTCGCCGAGGAACATCGCCCGCGTGTCGAACCCCGTCGGGTCGCGTTCGAGCAGCTCCTCCAGCCGATAGGGATGCGTGTGCGCGTCGACGATGCCCACACCCGACAGATCGATCCCTGCCACCGTCCTCTCCTCCTCCTGGCCCCTCAGTACCGCCAACGATGCGCGCGGACGACGGCCGCGTCGTCCATGCCCTCGAACGCGGCGAGCTCGCCCTTGCGCGTCGCCACGAAAGAGTCGAAGAGCATCGCGCCCATCGCGTCGCGGAGGACGGACGAGCGCTCGAGCTCGAGGATCGCCGCCCCCAGCGAGGAGGGCAGCTGCGCGATCCCACGCTTGCGCCGCTCGGTCGCCGACAGCGACGCAGGATCCTCGGTGGTCGGCTCCGGCAATCGCAGGTCGCGTTCGAGCCCGTCGAGCCCCGCCGCGACGATCGACCCCAGCACCAGGTACGGGTTCCCGCTCCCGTCGACCGGCTTGACCTCCAGGTTCGCCGCCTCCGAGCGGCTCCCGACCATCCCGGTCACGAACCGCAGCCCCGCCTCGCGGTTCTCACGGCCCCAGCACCGGAACGCGCCCGCCCAGCGGTGGGGCTGCAGCCGCAGGTAGCTGGCGACCGAGGGGCACGAGACCGCGACGATCGCCGGAAGGGACTCGAGGATGCCTGCTGCGAACGCCTCGGCCTCGCGGGTCATGCCCTCGGGCCCGTCCCCGTCGGCGAACCGGTTGCGGCCGCGCCGGTCCCACAGGCTGAGGTGCAGATGGTCGCCGTTGCCCACGAGACCGGCGAACACGACCGGCGCGAACGAGACGGCGAGGCCGTTGCTCCTCGCCACCGCGCGGATCGTCTGACGGGCCACCAGGTTGGTGTCCGCGACCGCGATCCCCGGGCGATGCGGGACGGAGATCTCGAACTGCCCCGTCGAGTACTCGGGGTGGAACTGCATGATCCCGGTCCCCTGCGCCTCGAGCGCGCGGATGACGTCGGTCGCGAACGGCTCCTGGTCGGCGAGCACTGGGGCGCTGTACCCGGGTCCCGTGTGAGCGGGGACCGGATCCGGCTCATCGGGCTCCCGGGCCGAGATCCGGTTCCCGAGGAAGAACTCGAGCTCGTAGGCCCCGCGGAGCTCGAGCCCGTTGGCCGAGAGACGGTCGAGCATCCGCCGGGCGAACGTGCGGCCGCACGGCGGCCACGGATCGCCCTCCTGGTCCCGCTGGTCCACTGCCGCCAGCGCCCACCCGGGAGAGGCCGCCAAGGCGACTGCCGACGCCGGGTCGGGGACGAGCCGCGTGTCGCCCGACGGGCCATCGATCCCGGGCGCGGACGTGATGTCGTCGCTCACGAGGAAGACGGAGAAGACGTTCGACAGACCCACGCCGAACCGCGCGACCTCCTCGAAGCGGCGGATCGGGATGGACTTGACGCGGGTGACGCCGGCCGGATCGACCATCGCGAGGGCCACCGCTTCGACCCCGGCGGCCGCCAGACGACGGGCGACCGACGCCGCCCCCTCGCTCGTCCGGCGGGCCGGAACCGAGCGCGCCCGTGGCTTGGCCGCGGGGCTCAGAATAGCTCCAGGTACTCCGTGCGCTCCCAGTCGCTCACCCAGTCGGCGAGCCGGGAGAGCTCGTACCGCCGCATCCTCGTGTATGCCGTGATGAACTCCTCCCCGAAGAAGTCGCGCGTCGCGGGCTCCGCCTCGAGGGCGTCGAGCGAATCGGCGAGATCGGTGGGCAGCTTCTCGAGCGAGTCGTCCTCCTCCGCCGGCACACCCGGCTTGGACGGATCCGGCGCCGAGAGCTTGTCCTCGATGCCCCGGAGCCCCGCCTGGATCAACGCGGCGCCGACCAGGTACGGGTTCGACAGGGCGGAGGGCGCCCGGTACTCGATGTGCTTGGACGCGGGACTCCCGCCCTTGACGCGGATCAGGGCCGAACGGTCCTCGTGACCCCACGAGACGTTGGTGGGACTGAACGTGTGGCGGCGCCGACGGCGCAGGCAGTTCACCGTGGGCGCGATCACCGCGTCGATCGCGCGGGCGTAGGTGAGGAGCCCCGCGATGAACGACCGGCCGGTGTCGTTCATGCCGTTCGGGTCGTCCGCGTCCGCGAACGCGTTCTCCCCGGACTCGGCGTGCATCAGCGAGAGGTGCGTGTGACACCCGCTGCCGGCCGAGGTCGCCCATGGCTTGCTCATGAACGTCGCGAGGTACCCGTCCTGCTTCGCGATCTCCTTCACACCGTTCTTGAACGTGAACGCGTGGTCCGGGCCGGCCAGGCCGCGGCCGGGTGCGAAGTTGATCTCCCACTGCGAGCCCGCGTACTCGCAGTTCGCGGTGATGATGTCGACGCCGACCTTCGGCATCTCCTCGACGATGCGGCGGATCGTCGGGACGTAGTCGTTGCGCACCGTGTTGAAGATCTGGTAGCCCTCGAACAGCGGCTCGTGCGTGTCGGCGGTGAGCAGGTAGAACTCGAACTCCGAGCCCATGAGCGGCTCGAACCCCA
>JBAVEY010000277.1:0-1714 GCA_049587975.1 Actinomycetota bacterium
GTCATCGACGCGATCATGCGCTCGCCGATGTGGGACTCGACCGCGATCTTCCTCACGTGGGACGACTACGGCGGCTTCTACGACCACGTCCCGCCGCCGCAGGTCGACGACTTCGGCTTCGGGATCCGCGTGCCGATGATCGTGCTCAGCCCCTATGCAAAGCAGGGGAAGGTGAGCAGCGAGCTCGGCGAGTTCTCGAGCGTGCTCCGGTTCATCGAGGACAACTGGGGCCTCACGCAGCTCACCAGGCGCGACAGGGAGGCGACGCCGATGCTCTCCGCGTTCGATTTCGAGCAGGAGCCGAGGGCTCCCGACCCGCTGCCCCTCCGCGACGACTGCCTGGGCCCGATCTGGGCCCCGGCGGACTAGGCCGTCGCGCTAGCTCGGGGCTGGGTCGCGAAGCGCGGCGAGTCGCGCCCGTGCGTGCTGCGCCGAGACCAGGTTGCCCTTCCGCTCGTATCGCTCGATCGCCGTCTCGAGCGCGGCGACCGCTTCGTCGCGTTGGCCGCCGAGCAGGAGCACCTCCGCGAGATCGGCGCTCGCGTCGCCTTGCGCGTTCGGAGACTCGGTCTCGTCGCCCATCGCCACCGCCTCGCGCGCGAGCCGCCCCGCCTCGGCGTGCTCCTCACGCCGCGCGAGCACCTTGGCCTTGACCTGCCGCCAGGTCATCTCGGTCACCGTCTCGGTCGCGCCGAGATCGACCGCGCGATCGGCCCAGGCAACGGCGTCGTCGAGGCGGTCGAGCGCGTACATCGCCTTCGCGAGGTTCCCCGCCGCCGCCGAGAGGAAGGTCAGCTCGCCCAGCTCCTCATGCTGCCTGAATCCCTCCACTGCGAACTCGGCCGCGACGGCGGGAACGCCGGCGAGGAGCTCGACGTCGACGGACTCGAACGCGGTGATGTTCGCGAGCAGCATCCCGCCACCTCGCTCCGCCAGCTCCACGCGCATCTGGGTGAGGATCGCGCGCGCCTTCGCGAAGTCCCCTTGCATCGCCAGGGCTCCGGCCCGATACGCGAGGAGGAACTGGTCCCGCCCCGACGCCAGCTCGTGCTCGTCGAGCCACGCCAGCAGCTCCGCCACTGGGGTCGTGCCGAAGAAGCGTTGCGACGCGCCCCGCCCGACGGTGCTGGGAGGCAGGTGACCCGCCCGGCGAGCATGAACCAAGGCTCGCTCGAAGGAGACCATCCCGGCGTCCCACCGTCCGCGGATCTCCGCCACCTCGGAGAGCGCGGCGTGGGCCAGGTAGAGGGCCATGTCGTCGCCGGCCGTCTCGAACAGCGGCAACGCCTGCTCGACGAGCGCAGCGAGATCCTCCGCCGCGCGCTCCGACCCGCGGTAGAGCTCGACGGTGCCCATCTGGATCTGTCCCGAGAGCTCGCCGACACGATCTCCGGACGCCGAGGCAAGCTCCGTAAGAGCCTCGGCGCGCCGGAGCGCATCGTCGCTCCGCCCGATCCAGATGAGCGCATCGCCGATCTCGGTCTCGAGAGCGAGGTCGAGGTCGGCGGCGGGTGCGAGCGCGGCGGCGCGCTCGAGGAGACTCACGACGGCGCCATAGTCCTGACGGAGCCCGGCCCGGTGGGCGGCCGACCTGAGCCGCGATCGCGCCGCCGAGATCAGCCGATCGTCGGCGGACAACCCGAGCTCGTCCTGGTAGCGACAGGCCCGCTCGAGGTGGTAGCCGACGATCTCGTCCGGTTCGAGGAGCACCCCC
>JBAVEY010000278.1:0-2312 GCA_049587975.1 Actinomycetota bacterium
GTTCGCTCCGATAGGCGTAGCTGGCGGGGAAGAAGGGAAACCTCATCCGAGTTGCGAACGGTAGAGCTCGGGGCCGTTCGGAGGACCGGCTCCGACCATGGGTTGGGCCCCGATCCGAGGTCGAACCAGAAGGCACCTAAGGCAGCACCATCGTGCGAGGAGGCCACCGTGAGCGCTTCATCGACCATCTCGATCCCGAAGCTCCGTGCGGACGTCAGCGGCCAGGTGATCGCCCCTGCCGACGCCGGGTACGACGAGGCCCGAACACCCTTCTACGGCGGGATCGACCGGCGCCCGGCGGCGATCGTCCGGGTCGCCGACGAGATGGACGTCGCGCGGGTGATCGCGCTGGCTCGCGAAACCGATGTCGAGCTGGCGGTTCGCAGCGGCGGCCACAGCGTCCCCGGCCACAGCGTGTCCGAGGGCGGGATCGTGGTCGACCTCGGCGACATGCGGGCGATCGACATCGACGCCGACGCACACACGGCGTGGGCGCAGACTGGCCTGACCGCCGGTGAGTTCACCACGGCGACGGCCGAGCACGGCCTCGCGGTGGGGTTCGGTGACACAGGCTCGGTCGGGATCGGCGGGATCACGCTCGGCGGAGGGGTCGGATACCTCGTCCGCAAGCACGGCCTGACGATCGACAGCCTGCTCGCGGCCGACGTCGTGACGGCGGACGGCGAACTCCGCCGCGTCGACGCCCACGACGAGCCCGATCTGTTCTGGGCGATCCGCGGCGGCGGAGGGAACTTCGGGGTCGCGACGCGGTTCCTCTTCGGTCTGCACCCGGTCGACACGGTGGTCGGCGGGATGCTGCTGCTGCCCGCGACGGCCGACACGATCGCCGGGTTCATGGCCGAGGCGGAGACCGCGCCCGAGGAGCTCTCGTCGATCGCGAACGTGATGCCAGCACCGCCGATGCCATTCGTGCCCGAGGAGGCGCACGGCTCGCTCGTGATCATGGCGCTCATGACGTACGCCGGAGACCCGGAGGCGGGCCAGCGCGCCCTCGCGCCGTTCCGAGCGCTCGGCGAGCCGATCGCTGACCTGTTGCGGCCGATGTCCTACCCGGACGTCTACCCGCCGGAGGAGGAGGGATACCACCCCGTCGCGACGGCGCACACGATGTTCGTCGACACGATCGGTCGCCCCGAGGCCGAGACGATCCTCGAGCACCTCGGGACCTCGACCGCGATGATGGGCGTGGCGCAGCTCCGGACGCTGGGTGGAGCGATGGCCCGCGTGCCGGTGGAGGCGACGGCGTTCGCGCACCGGCGGAGCAAGATCATGGTGAACGTCGCCGCCGTGTACGAGCGTCCGGAGGAACGCGCGGTCCACGGACCGTGGGTCGAGGCGTTCGCGGCCGCGCTCCATCAGGGCGACGACGGCGCGTACGTCAACTTCCTGGGCGACGAGGGCGACGCGCGGATCCGGGCGGCGTACCCGGGCCCGACCTGGGACCGCCTCCGGCAGATCAAGGCCCGCTACGACCCCACCAACCTGTTTCGGCTCAACCAGAACATCCTTCCGGAGGCAGCGAGATGAACACGGTGACCTCGAAGGACGGGACCACGATCGCGTTCGAACGGTCGGGGGAGGGGCCACCGCTGCTGCTGGTTGGCGGCGCGCTGAACGACCGGCACGCCGCCGCAACCACCGCCGAGCTCCTCGCGCCCGGCTTCACCGTCTACGCGTACGACCGTCGAGGCCGGGGCGACAGCGGCGACACGCCGCCGTACTCGGTCGAGCGCGAGGTCGAGGACCTCGAGGCGCTCATCGAGGACGCCGGGGAGACCGCGTACGCGTACGGTCACTCGTCGGGCGCGGTCCTCGCGCTCGAGGCCGCGGCCGTGAACGCGGGCATCACGAAGCTCGTGATGTACGAACCCCCGTTCATCGTCGACGACTCGCGCCCTCCGCTGCCCGACGACTACGTCGAGCACCTCAGGGAGCTGGCCACGAGCGATCGCCGGGGCGAGGCGGTCGAGTACTTCATGACGACGGGCGTGGGCGTGCCTCCGGAGGCCCTCCCGTCGATCAAGGAGTCGCCGTTCTGGCCGTCGCTCGAGTCGGTCGCGCACACGCTCTGGTACGACGGACTGATCATGGACGACAACATGGCCGGCAAGCCGTTGCCGACCGACCGGTGGGCCTCGGTCACGATCCCGACGCTGGTGATCGACGGCGGCGCCAGCCCTCCGTCGCTCCGGAACGCGGTACAGGCGATCGTCGACGTGCTCCCCAACGCGCGTCGCCGAACGATGGACGGCCAGACCCACGAGGTCGACCCGACCCTGCTCGCGCCGGTG
>JBAVEY010000279.1:0-4629 GCA_049587975.1 Actinomycetota bacterium
CCACAACCCGATCTACAACTCGGCAAACACCACTGTCGTGGGGTCGGACCAGGGCTCCTGCATCCGGATCACCAAGTCAGGGAGAACCAGAGCGGCTCTTGGGAGTGCGAGTGGACCACCTTCCTCAACGACGGAGCCGACAGCATCACCGTCGAGTCGCCCTGCTACGACACTGGGCTGGGTAAGGGGGCGATCACGGGCGGCACGGGAGCTTATGTGGGGGCAAGCGGCTCGTTCGACCTAGGCTGCTCTGAGACCGAGTGCACGTTCACGTTCACGCTGTCGTAGCGCATCGGTAGGCGAGGCGGCCGCCCGGCCGCGGCGACCGGCGTTCCGATCGCCGCGGCGTGTCGTGACCTAGTCCGTGCGTCATGGTCAGTTACGCTCGGCCTCCCGCAGCATCCCTACCAGGACCGCACGTAGTGTCCGATCCTCCTCGCAGTCGATCAGGAGCTCGTAGAAGGTGCGCGTCTTGGGGTTCGCCCAGTAGGAGCCGATCCGGTCCACCCGATCGAAGTCGGGAAGCATCAGGACATGGAGCCGCTCGGCGGCGGGGAGCGGGACCGAGCGCGTCGAGACGTTCCTGTAGTCGTCGCTCGAGCTGCTCCGGGTCCACGAGATCGGACGCTAGCACCCGATGCGGCTGGTCCCTCGGCTGACGGTGACGGCAAGGCTGCAGCCAGGCCGCAAGAGGCCGCGAAACACCGCGAAATGACGGGTAGTAGCGCGTAACGTCGATCGGATGCCATCCGTGCGATGACCTGCGGAAACGGCTCTGATCAGCAGAGCGGGCGACGGGAATCGAACCCGCACCACCAGCTTGGAAGGCTGGAGCTCTGCCATTGAGCTACGCCCGCGCGTGGGCCAAGCCTAGCAACCTCACAGGACCGCTCGGGCGAGCGCGGTCGTCACCGTCGCGACGATCACCACCACCAGGAGCGGCGCCTTCCTCCAGATCGCGACCGCCGCGACCGCAACGCCGATCACCCGCTCGTCGAGCGCGAGCGCCTGCCCGTTCCCGAACGTCTGCACGGCCACGAGGGCGCCGAGCAGGGCGGGCGCGAGGAGCTCGATCACGCGCGACAGGCCCTCGGGGAGCGGACGGCCGCCGAGCATCACCGGGCCGATCGCCTTGATCGCGATCGTCCCGGCCCCGACGAGCGTGACGACCAGCCAGGTCTGGTTCATCGCTTCAGCCCCAACAGGCAGGCGGCGCTCGCGGCGATGATCGGCACGCCCGCGGGGGCGAAGGGCGTGAGCGCGAGGGCGATCGCGGCCCCGAGGACGGCCGCCGCGACGTGCCGACGGTCGCGCGCGAGGGGGACGAGGAGGCCGAGGAACAGGGCGGCGAACGCGGCGTCCAGCCCGTAGGTGGCCGGGTCGCCGATCCCCGTGCCGATGAACGCGCCGATCGCCGTGCCGACGATCCACGACACGTACAGCACGACGCCGGCGCCGATCAGCATGCTGCGGGAGAAGCGGCCCTCGCCCTCGGCCGCGATCGCCCAGGACTCGTCCACCACGAGCTGCGCGTGGACGAACCTCGACCAGGCGGAACCGGTCAGGTACGGGGCGACCGAGATCCCGATCGGGGCGTACCGCGCGTTCAGCAACAGCGCCGCCGCGACCGCCGCGGCCACGGTCCCGGCGTCGCCCAACACCGAGACCGAGGCGAACTGCGCGGACCCGGCGAACGTCGTCGCCGACATCACGATAGGCGCGAGCCAACCGAACCCGACCGCTCGAGCGAGCACACCGAACGAGATGCCGAACCCGACGACGGCCACGGCGAGCGGACCGACGGCTCGAGCCCCGTCACGGAAGGTCCGTTCGGCCATGACCAACGGTAGCAACCCATCGCCTGGGGCCCGGCACGCCAGGCGACTGGCTCCGTTGGCCCCGGCCCCAGCCGATACAGTGCGCGTCGTGGAGGTGTCCTTCCGCCTCGTCGACGTGTTCACGCCGCGACCGCTCGCCGGCAACCAGCTCTGCGTCGTTCCGGACCCGGTCGGGCTCGACGACGCCACGATGCAAGCTCTCGCGCGAGAGATCGGGTTCTCGGAGACGACGTTCGTCACGCGGTTCGAGGACGACCGGTACGCCATGCGGATCTTCACGCGCGCGACGGAACTCCCGTTCGCCGGGCACCCGACCCTCGGGACCGCGTTCGTGATGGTGAGCGAGGGCAGGGTGACCTCGCCCGTGGTCCAGGTCGTCACCGCCGGCGAGATCCCGGTCGAGGTCGACGTCGCGACGAACACGGCCTGGATGACCCAGCTGCCGGTCGCGTTCGGGCAGCCCTTCGCCGACCGCCGGCTGATCGCGCGGGCCGTCGGCCTCGAGGTGGGCGACCTGCACCCGAACCTCCCCGTGCAGACCGTGTCGACGGGTCTGCCGCCGACGATCGTTCCCGTGCGTGACGCGGCGACGCTCCGGCGCGCGGTTCCCGACGGCAAGGTGATCGCCGACGCCGTCGCGGCCTCGGGCGGCGAGGAGCTCTACCTGTTCGCCCTGGACGATGACGGCGCGGTCGCGCGGATGTTCGACGCTGAGTTCGGAAGCGGCGAGGATCCCGCGACGGGCTCGGCCGCCGGGCCCCTCGGCGCGTACCTGGCCGAGTACGGTCTGGCCGGGATGCCGGGTTCCGTGCTGATCCGGCAGGGCGAGCAGGTGGGGCGTCCGAGCGAGCTCCACGTCGAGGCGCGCCGCGAGGACGGCGTGTGGCGCGTCCGGGTCGGCGGAGGGGTGCATCTCGTCGGCCGGGGCGAATTCCGTCTCTAGACGGATCCCGTCTCTAGAACGGACCTGCGGGCACCTCATCACCCATGGACCCCGTCTGCCGGTGCCTCGACGCAAACGCAGGCACCCTCGTAGGCTCTGTCCGTGCGCGTCCGCGTCGTCGTCCTGCTCGTGCTGATCACCGGCAGCCTGGCCTGGGTCGGCACGCAGGCCCTGTCGGGCAACCTCGTCTACTACGTCACGCCGACCGAGCTGCTGCACCAGCATCCCGCCCCGGATGAGCGCCTCCGTCTCGGCGGGCAGGTGGTTCCGGGGTCGGTCCACGACGTCGCCGATGGGGTCGACTTCGTGGTGACGGACGGGACGACCCGGATGAGCGTGGTGCACACGGGGTCGACGCCGGCGCTGTTCAAGACTGGCACCGGCGTCGTGCTGGAGGGCACCTACGGCACGGACGGCGCGTTCCACTCCGACAACATGCTCGTCAAGCACGGCGAGGACTATCGGCCGCCGGCGCCCGGACAGACCCCTGCACCGGACGAGGTCGGCTGATGCCGGCGCTGGTCGGCACGCTGTCGCTCGCGATCGCGCTCGCCCTCGCGATCTACGGGGCCGTCGCGGCGGTGGTCGGCGCCCGAACGGGCAGACCTCGAGTGGTCGAGAGCGCGCGCACGGCGGCGTACTCGCTCTTCGCCCTCGTCGTCGTCGCGAACCTCGCGATGCTGGCGGCGCTGCTCGCCGACGACTTCTCGCTCCGCTACGTGGCCTCGAACTCCAGCCGCGCGACCCCGACCTTCTTCAAGGTGCTCGCGCTCTGGTCCGCCGACGAGGGCTCGCTCTTGCTGTGGAACCTCGTCCTAGGTGGCTACCTGGCTGCGGTCGCGTTCCGCTTCCGTCGTCGCCGCCCCGAGACGTTCCCGTGGGCGCTCGCGGTCATGTTCGGCGTCTCGGCCTTCTACCTCGTACTGGTCCTGGGGCCGACGACACCGTTCGCGACCCTCGCGACGGCCGCACCCGACGGACGCGGCCCGCTGCCCCTGCTGCAGAACCACCCGCTGATGGCGGCCCATCCCCCGTTCCTGTACCTGGGGTTCATCGGCTTCACGGTCCCGTTCGCGTTCGCGATCGCCGCGCTCTTGACCGGACGTGTGAGCGACTCCTGGATGCGCATCACCCGCCGATGGACGATCTCCGCGTGGATCTTCCTCACGATCGGGCTGGTGCTGGGAGCGCTCTGGTCCTACAGCGTGCTGGGCTGGGGCGGGTACTGGGCATGGGATCCCGTAGAGAACGTCGCGCTCCTGCCGTGGCTCACGGGGACCGCCTTCCTGCATTCGGTGATGGTGCAGGAGCGTCGCGGGATGCTGAAGGTCTGGAACCTCTCGCTCGTCGTGGGGACGTTCGCGCTGACCGTGCTCGGGACGTTCCTGACGCGTGGCAGCATCCTCGCCTCGGTCCACGCGTTCGCCGACTCGATCGTCGGGCCGCTCTACCTCGTGTTCCTCACGGTCGTGCTGCTCGGCGGGTTCGGACTGATCGCGTGGCGTCGTGAGTCGCTGCGCGCCGAGGCGACGTTCGACACGCCGCTGTCGCGCGAGAGCGTGTTCCTCGGGAACAACGTGCTGCTGCTGGTCCTGACCTTCACGGTGTTGGTCGGGACGATCTACCCGTTGCTCGCCGAGGCGGTCACGGGCGGCAAGGTCTCCGTCGGATCCCCGTTCTTCAACCGCAACACGGCACCGGTCGCCCTCCTGCTCCTGTTCCTCATGGGGATCGGTCCGCTCCTGCCGTGGCGCGCGGCCTCGCTCTCGGCGGTCCTTCGGCGCCTGCAGGTCCCGATGTGGGCCGCCGCGGGGGCGGCGGGGATGCTCGCGGTGACCGGGGCCGGCG
>JBAVEY010000280.1:0-2575 GCA_049587975.1 Actinomycetota bacterium
AGCTATTGCTGCGCTCGATCGACGTCGTGCACAGCTTCTATGTGCCAGAGTTCCGGGCCAAGATGGATCTAGTGCCAGGCATGGTTTCCTACGTCTGGTTCATCCCCACCAGAACCGGGACCTTCGAGATCCTCTGTACTGAGCTATGCGGTGCTGCCCACTATAACATGCGTGCCAAGGTCGTAGTTGAGCAGGAGAGCGAATATCAGGCGTGGCTACAAAAACAAAAGACGTTCGCACAATTGTTGGCTCGCACCAGACAAGCGAAGGGAACGCAGTAGACTTGGCGTTGAGCCACAGCGCGGCAACGGCGCAAGAGACGATCTGCACGATGAGACTCAAGGTTGTCGTGCTTCATGGGAAAGAGCAGAGCGAGGGCATTCTAATGGTCGATACCACGTTTGGCGCAGCCGGAGTCATCCAACCCGCAGAAGTGAAAGACGTAGAACTCTATCATCCGAAGAGCTGGGTGACGAAATACGTCTTTTGCCAGGACGCCAAAGTCATCGCCGTTCAGTATTCGATCACTGCGCTCTCGATTGGATTGGTGGCTCTGGTGTTGTCGTGGCTGATACGGCTGCAATTGGCCTTCCCGAGCAGCTTCTCCGCCATCGGCCCCGGAGACTACCTGCAATTCATCACCATGCACGGCATGATCATGGTGATCTATCTGCTCACCGCGCTGTTCCTGGGGGGCTTCGGAAACTACCTGATCCCGCTGATGGTGGGCGCCCGGGACATGGTTTTTCCCTACGTCAACATGGTGAGCTACTGGGTCTATCTGCTCGCGGTGCTGGTCCTGGTGGCGAGCTTCTTCACGCCGGGAGGTCCCACGGGCTCCGGCTGGACCTTGTACCCGCCCCAAGCCGTCCTCTCCGGCACTCCGGGGCGGGAGTGGGGCATCATTCTGATGCTCGCCTCCCTGATCCTGTTCATCATCGGCTTCACCATGGGCGGATTGAACTATGTGGTGACGGTGTTGCAGGCGCGCACGCGGGGGATGACGCTGATGCGCATGCCCTTGACGGTATGGGGGATTTTCACGGCCACCGTCCTCGCGTTGCTGGCCTTCCCCGCCTTGTTCGTCGGCTGCGTGATGATGCTGTTCGACAGGATCCTGGGGACCAGCTTTTTCATGCCGGCCGTTGTCGAGATGGGAGAACACTTGAAATACCGCGGCGGCAGTCCGCTATTGTTTCAGCACCTGTTCTGGTTCTTCGGCCATCCCGAGGTCTACATCGTCGCCGTGCCGGCCTTCGGCATTGTCTCCGACCTGATCAGCACCCATGCGAGAAAAAACATCTTCGGCTATCGCATGATGGTGTGGGCGCTCGTCTCCATCGGTGCCCTCAGCTTCGTCGTATGGGCGCACCACATGTATGTGAGCGGCATGAACCCGTATTTCGGGTTCTTCTTCGCCGCCACCACGCTCATCATCGCCATCCCAACGGCCATCAAGGTCTACAACTGGGTGCTCACTTTGTGGCGCGGCGACATTCACCTCACGGTCCCGATGCTGTTCGCCCTCTCCTTCATCGTCACGTTTGTGAACGGTGGACTGACAGGGCTGTTCCTCGGCAACCCAGTCGTGGATGTTCCGCTGTCCGACACCATGTTTGTTGTCGCCCACTTTCACATGGTGATGGGCATGGCGCCCATTTTCGTGATTTTCGGTGCGATCTACCACTGGTACCCGAAGGTCACCGGGCGAATGCTGAACGAGATGCTCGGCAAGTTTCACTTCTGGGTCTCGTTCCTCGGGGCCTATGCGATTTACTTTCCCATGCACTATCTGGGCCTGCTGGGTGTGCCGCGCCGGTATTTCGAGATGGGCGATATGGCTTTCGTTCCGCAATCGGCCACGACGCTGAATATCTTCATCACCATGGCGGCATTGATCGTGGGCTTCGCCCAGATGGTGTTCCTGTTCAACATGATCTGGAGCCTGTTCAAGGGCAAGCCTGCCGGCAGCAATCCCTGGAGGGCCACCACGCTGGAGTGGCAAACACCCGAAACCCCGCCGGGGCATGGCAACTGGGGCAAGGAGTTACCAGTGGTCTATCGCTGGGCTTACGATTACAGCGTGCCAGGCGCCAAGGAGGATTTCGTGCCGCAAAACCAGCCGGCGGTCGCACGCGCCGCTTAGGAAAACGCGCCGTGAGCATCACGATACTATTCGTCCTGGCTCCGATCGGCGCCATCGTCGCATGGTGGCTATCGCAGCAAAGGTTGACGGCCAAGCCCTGGCTGGAAGTCGGCGCGATCGACGACTTCCCGGGCACGGGCGCATCGTCCTTGCCTGCCGCGACGATCGGATTGGGTGTGTTTCTCGCGGTCGTCGGCACGCTGTTTGCGCTCTTGATCAGCGCATACTTCATGCGAATGCAGGTGGCGGACTGGGCGCAAATGCCCACGCCGAAGCTGCTGTGGTTCAACACGGGTGTGCTGATCTTGAGCAGTGTCGCGCTGCAATACGCACAGGTTGCGGCACGCAGGGGACGGATAGAAGACGTCGGATACGGCCTGATTGCAGGGGGCCTCTTCGCCTTTACATTCCTGGTCGGGCAGCTCTTTG
>JBAVEY010000281.1:0-1722 GCA_049587975.1 Actinomycetota bacterium
ACACCGCCCTCTTCCTGGACGCTTCTTCTGCTTGCGCAACAGCGCCCGCAGTCGTCGGCGGGTAAAACCATCCATCCACTTGTGTACCATCGGATGAGCCTGCTTGAAGTAGTTAAACCAGCCGCGAACCATGGGGTTAATATCCTCGATGATCTTTGCCAAGCTGTCCCCACGCGTGCGTTTGGTTTTCATCCGCAGACGCTCACGCAGCGCTTTAAGACTCTTGGGCCTCACCCAGCGCTGCCCCGCCTCGAAGCGATAACCGAGAAACTCAAAACCTTGCCCGGCTTGCCGACAGTCGCCCACGTGGGTCTTGTCAGCATTAAGCCTAAGCCCGTTTTGTTCGACCCAGCCTCTCACTTCGTTAAGCGCGGCTTGTGCTTGTTCAGCCGTGCGACAAAGCACCACGAAGTCATCGGCGTAGCGCACCATGCGATAACCCTGCTGTTTCATCTGTCGGTCCAAGGGATGAAGATAGATATTAGCCAGAAGCGGGCTAATCACCGCTCCTTGCGGCGTCCCTCCCACCGGTGTCCATCGCTTCATTCCTTGGATGATATCCTGGTTCAGAAACGCACGGATCAGCTCCAACACTGCGCCGTCGCTAATCCGCTCCGAGACCTCATCCATCAACGGCTCATACGGGATACTGTCGAAATAGCTGTCAATGTCGGCGTCCACCACACAGGTGTAGCCTTCCTTGATCAGTTCATCCACTTCGCGCAGCGCGTCTTTGCAGCCCAGACCCGGGCGAAAACCGTAACTAGACTCCTCAAACTCTCGCTCGAAGATCGGTTCGATGACCAGCTTCAGTGCCGTTTGCACGATGCGGTCTTTAACCACAGGTATTCCCAACGGTCGCCTCTTGCCGCCCCCTTTGGGAATCTCCACGCGCCTGATCGGCTGTGGTCGGTACTCTCCTGTCCTGAGCGCTCGCTCAAGTTCTTCCAGATAGACTTCTGCCCCTGCCTCAAACTGCTCCACGCTCTGTCCATCTACCCCAGCCGCTCCGGCGTTGTCCTTCACTTTGTGCCACGCCGCCTTAAGCGTCTGCTTCCGGTACACCTTATCCATCAGGCTAAACCATTTCCCTCCTTTGACGCCGTTTTCCAGCGCCGCCAACATGCGCTCACTCCACACCGCGGCTTCCACCCACGTCCACTTTCCTGCGCGGGTCTCTGCGCCTTGTGTAGCCCTTGCGGGCACTGCCGACGCTTGGCTTTCGCTTTGCCACTCCGTGTCGCTCACGCTTCTACCTTCCTGCCTCCCGTCCCTCGGCGCAGCTTTGCTCTCTGCGCTTCTCGCGGGTTTTTTCCCCCCGCTGCGGTACCATGAAGGCGCTGACTCCTGCTCCGCTCACCTACGGCGCAGGTCTCCCCGCTTACCTCGCCACACCTTCCTGTCGTTCCGTCTCCAACCACGTGAGCCGCCTGGCCATCGCTTACCACCACGCCAGCGTGACCAACGAGTTTCGGACTTCGCCTTGGAATCGCAGGCTCGTCGCAGCTCTCCGCCGAATCGAGTTCGTTATCCTACGGACCGACAGTTCGCCTCCGGTTGCTCTCCACCTCGCCTCGCGGCGACGCAGTTACCTTCAGCTACGGAGCTGTGGCATACTCCGACACGGACTCTCACCGTGCTAATGTGGCGCCCTCACGGGCGCACGATTCCGGCATGCGCCGGAATGACGAACGAAGACTAAGACCCCACTCAGCCAAGTGA
>JBAVEY010000282.1:0-4097 GCA_049587975.1 Actinomycetota bacterium
CTACGCTTGATGCAGCCGGCGAACGTACTTGCGCGTACCACTTCCTGTCAACTGGACTGACACGGACGACGTGCTCAATTTGGCCTTTGGACCCTGCAGATTGGGGGTTTCTTACGACCGGATACAGACCGACCCCTGCATGTCCGACAGGTGCCCCGCGACACGCGCTACGAACGCGATGCCGAACGCTGCGTCAGACTGAGGTCGCAGAAGCCGAGGGCTGGCTAACAGTCGTTTTGTGACGGAACCGACATCTGCGGTGACCAGGGCCGTGGCGCGAGCCCGAGCAGTCCATCCCGCCGCCGCGTCAGGGAGCCCGCGCCGCACGGTGAGCCGGCGGAATAGTCCACTCCCCGGTTACCTGCCGCGGAGACGTGCAGAGTTACAGGGACACCTCACACGCCGTACCGTCGTCGTCGGCGTCGAGGCGTTCCGGTGCCCGGGACTAGCGTTGGACGGCCTTTTCGAATACGTCGTCGACTGTGGCCAAGACAATATCCGGGCGGCTGGACTCGATCTCATGGCCGGCGCCTTTCACCCAGGTGAACTCGCCGGCCGCTCCCACCCTCGAGAGTCTCCGCATCAGGTCGGGAAGCCACTGCAACACCTTGTCGCAGTACTCGGTATCGCCGTCGCAGTTCTCGTCGAACAGGACGTGATAGGGCATCTCGGCCGGCAGAGGATCCTTCAGCTCCGAGTCGTTCTCAAGAAACACGATCTGCTCGGGGTTGTCGCCGCGGCAGTCTGGCAGCTCCTTCTCCTCGACCAGTTGTTTGCTAATGAACTTCCGGGCGGCCTGGGCGTTCGCGGCGCAGGGCGGAGGCATGGGATTGATCACGACGAAGCCGGAGACGTCGCTCGCATAGGCCTGCGCGAACATGAACGTGATCACGCCCCCGGCTGAGGTCCCTACGAGGAAATAGGGAGGTGGAATCTCCGCAGCCTCGAGGACTGCGTGCATCTCGGTGACCACCTCGCTGACCGGGCGAGGCTGCTTCTTGGGACTGTCGGCACTGGATGGTGTGCCAGGTCGTGTATAAGCGCAGACGAGGGTCCGGGCGTCCATGTGCTCCTCGACCGCGAAGAGCTGATCCTCGGATCCGCCGTTGCCGTGCGTAAGGATGACGGTGGGGCCTTGACCCTCTGTTCCGCTGCAGTGCCCCTCAATCGTTACGCCGTTGATTACCACCGAGAAGTCGCGGGTGGCAGGAGACCCTGACTGCGTCATCGGTGAGGGCGAGGTCGCAGGACTTTCAACCGATGTCTCTGGAGGAGGAGAGCCGCCGCCACTGGTACCACCCGAGCAACCCGCCGACAGGGCCGCCAAGATGAGGATGGTGAGAATCCGGCGCATGGTCCCCCTCCCCTGTGATCCCAGGATCAGCGCCGCTCGAGGCGCAGTCGGAACCGTCTTCGCAGCAGGAACAGGCCAACAGCCGCGACCGCGAGCGCGAGCGCCGGCCACCAGACCGGGAGGGCGTCATCGGCCGCCTTCTGCGACGAGGCAACACTGAAGCTCAGGAGGGCCGCAGCAGCAGCCGCTACCGAGGTGCCAGAGCCAGACGGAGCGACCCGTGCACCCACTAAGGTCTCATAACCGCCCGCGACAGCAACCTTCGGCAGCTTGAGCGAAACGGTCACCGCCTGGCTCCTTCCGGGCTGAAGCGTCACCTGCTTGGGGGAGAAGGAGAACCACGCGGGGTCCGGGGTGCGAGCAGCCGTTGCGACTGGCGTCACGACCAGGTCGTACTGTGTGCGGGCCGTTCCGGGGTTGCGCACGGAGAACGTCGCCAGCCGGTACAAGTGGCCGGCGACCAGCTGGGTCTCGACCGTGATGCGGCCGGTATCCAGGGCAGCCCCCTGGTTCGTGGCGAGCGCCGCGGGCACAGAGAGCTCGACCAGGAAGGCGGCAAGCAGGCCGGCCAGGACCAACCGCCGCGACAGCAAGCCGCTCACGGCACGGTGGCCAAGAACGTCACCTGGCTGCTCATCGTCTGGCCGGCCCCGCTGCTGCCGACGCACGGCATCTGGTACCCGACGCTGGTCGGAACACTCGCGCCCGCATCCATGACGATCCACGAGGTGCTTGTCGTCGACAGCTGGAAGGTGGCCGAGCCATCGGTCCCGAGCGAGACGCCGTACCGGTCGACGGCGGTGGCACACGGATTACCGCCGGCGTCCGAAAGCAGCCACTGTGCTGGCTGGTTGCCGTCGCCGGTGGCATCGGTCCCGTTGACGTAGACCGCTTCTGATCCGGTGCTGCAGCTCGAGACGTCGATCCCCGCCGTCCCCTCCGACAGCTGCCCGTTGGTGCTGAACGGCAGCGTCCCGAAGTCGATGCTCGCTGCACCGAGCAGCACGCACGGCGCCGCCTCGGGCGCGACCGAGACCTGGAGCTGCAGCCCACTGGACGCCCCGGAGCCGATGCCGGTCAAGTCGACCGTCAGCTGTTCCTCGACGACTTGCTGGAGGAACGGCGCCAAGGGGGCGAGCAGCTGCAAGTAGAGGTTGTCGCCGGTGACCTGCAGGTTGCTGATGTGGGCCGAGAGCGTGTCGGACCTGACTCCCTGCTCGGTTGGTGCAAAGGTCACGGTGGCGGTGCAGGAGTCGGTGGCCGTTTGGCATTCGGCGGCATCCACAGAGAAGTCGGTTCCGACCGCTAGGGTTAGCGTCAGGTGGTAGGTCGCCGTGACCTCACCGATGATCGCGTACAGCTGGCCGGCAGTGACAGGCGGCGTGAGCCCGAGCAGCAACAGGGAGGCGTCCAGGGTCGGGTTTCCGCCGCTGTAGACGACGGTGTCGGGCGGGATCTGGCTCAACGAGTAGGTGAGCGGCAGCTCCTGCTGGAGATCGGTACCGTCCCCCACGTTCACGCTGCCGAAGTCGAGCGTTGCCAAGGCAGCCAGCGCGGGCGCGCCGGCGACCACCTGCATGCTCCCCGCCAGCACGAGGGCGGCAACTGCCCGTGCCGCCTGCTTGAGTGCGTTTCTACCTGTCATCTCGCCCTCCGTCGGTCTCCGCCAATGGACCGAAGAACACCAGTCCCAGCTGGCGCTCGTTAGTTCGCCGGTATCCGCGCACGAGCGACGCCTGGGCGCTCAAGCGCGGTTGCTGGCTCGGGGCCCCTCCGCTCATCTGTACTGAGCCACGGTAGGGAGTAGGCGCCTGCCGAAACATCCGGGAAACCCCGTTCCCGTTGCTGACATCCGTGATCCACCGGATGTCTGGTCGGGTTTCGGGAGTGAGCATGGATAGATGCGAATCGAGGTCGTGACCGCGACAGTTGACCCGCCCTCGGGTCAGATCCTGACGGGTGATAAGGAGCCCATCGCGTTCGCCGGGTGGCTGGAGATGCTCAGGGTGCTCTCGGAGCTGCTTTCGGAGGATCGGTCTGCGGAGTGAGCCGCCGCGCTGCCTCC
Organism: Actinomycetota bacterium; assembly: GCA_049587975.1. Lineage (GTDB taxonomy): Bacteria > Actinomycetota > UBA4738 > UBA4738 > HRBIN12 > DASSJM01. Next base: position 3,420 of record JBAVEY010000282.1, read on the forward strand.
GCGGCAAGCTGGATCTTGGACGAGACGTTCACCTTGGCGAAGACATGGGAGAGGTGCGACTCGACGGTCCGGCCGGAGATGAACAGCCGTCGCCCGATCTCGGCGTTGGTGAGCCCTTCGGCCACCAGCCGAACGACCCCCAGCTCCGCGGGGGTCAGGCTCTCCCACCCCGTCGACGGCCGTCTTCGAGGTCCCCTGCGCCCCCGCCTTACTCCCAGCCCCCGGAGTGCGGCCTCTGCCCGGGCCACGTCCCGAAGAGCCCCGAGCTCCTCGCAGCCCTCGCGGCCCTCCTCCAGTAAGGCGATCCCCTCCTCCCGGTGACCGGCCCGGGCGAGAGCGAGGCCAGCCTCCAGGCAGGCCCAGGCCCGCTCGGCCGAACGGGGACTGTCCCTGTAGCTCTGGATCGCCATCCGAAGCGGGTCGAGGTCACCATCGGCCAGGCCCCGGCAAAGCTGTGCGGCGCCCCTCCACGAGGGCGCGGCGTTCGAGGCGACGGCCTCCTCCATCGCGGCTGCGACGCTTCGGGCCAGCTCCGGTCGGTCCGCGGCCACAGCCAGCCGGGTCAGATCCACCCCCAGCCGGACGTACTGGGACCGGAACCCCAGCATCCGGTTGAGCTGCCAGGAAGCCTCCAGCGTGGAGAGGGCCCCGGGCCCGTCGCCGCGGGCCTCCTTGAGC
>JBAVEY010000283.1:0-12380 GCA_049587975.1 Actinomycetota bacterium
GTCGTGGCCCATTTGGAGTGGCCGCTCATCCCATGACTCCCAACCGAATGTCCTTCACGATCTCGACGTACACATCTGGACGAACAGGGCGTGGACGCGGTGGTCGCCGCTCACCTCGGGGTCACGCGAGCGGAGGTGCAGCGCGCGATCGTCGCCGGGAGCGTGCTGGTCGACGGCGTCGCGCGTGGGAAGTCCCACCGGCTGGGCGGGGGGGAGCGCATCGAGGTCGATCTGGCGCCGGCGGCCGAGCTCCCGCCCGAGGGGCCCCCGCTCGAGCTCGCGCGGCGGGACGACCACCTGGTCGTCGTTCGCAAGCCCGCCGGCCTGCCCACGCACCCGACCGAGAACCGACGGGGAGGGACGGTGGTGAACCGGCTGCTCGGCATGGGCATCCCGCTCGCGCCGCGCGGCGGGCCGCTCCGCCCAGGGATCGTCCACCGCCTCGACGCGGGGACGAGCGGCCTGCTCGTCGTCGCCTGCGACGACGATACCTACGAGGCGCTCACGGCCCTGTTCGAGCGGCACGAGGCCGGCCGCCGGTACCTCGCCCTCGTCCGCGGATCGGTCCCCAACGATCGGTTCGAGGTTGACGCCCCGCTCGCCCGGGCCGGAGCCCGGATCCGCGTCGACGCGACCGCTGGACGGGCCGCCTCGACCGCGTTCGAGGTGCGCGAGCGCTTCGACCGGGCCACCCTGCTCGAGGCAGAACCCCGCACGGGCCGGACGCACCAGATCCGGGTGCACCTGTCCTCGATCGGGCACCCGATCCTCGGCGACGGGCGCTACGGTGGGGGAGGGGACGACGCTGGCGAGCTCGGTCTCGGGCGCCCCTTCCTGCACGCCTGGCGGATCGCGTTCGATCACCCGGTCACGGGCGAGCGGATCGACCTGGAGGACCCGTTGCCCGAGGACCTGCGGGCGGCGCTCGATCGGATCCGGGACCGTCGCGCCTGATCAGTGCCGGGCGCGCTCGGCCTCTCGCAGGTACAGGGCGTGCTGGGTACGGACCTCCTCGCGCGAGGCGAGGAGCCGGTCCTCGATCTCGGGCGACAGGGTCCGCGACTCGATGAGGGCGTTGAGCTTGGCAGGGTCGACCGACAGGACGTCCTCCCACAGCCCGAGCGGCTCGAGCACCTCGCGGACCCTCTCGGCGATCGGGGCGGTGACGTGTTGGGCCCGACGGTCGATGGCGGCGCCGTTGGTGCCGAACAGGCGGCGGTAGCCGTGCTCGTCGGCGAACGCGTTGATGAGCGGGACGAGTTCGTCGAACCGACGGTACGCGGCGCGCGTCTGCCGCTTCAGGGCGATCCATTCGTCGACCATCTCGGTCACCCGCGGGGTGGGATCGCCCTGCTCCTTCTCGTAGCGGTGCCGGAACAGCGGGCACAGGGCCTGGTACTCGCACCAGTCGCAGAGCGGGTTCTGCCGCGGCTCGAACTTGCCTGCCTCGATGCGCTCGGCGACGATCCCGATCCTGCGCCGGAGTTCGTCGACGTCCGCTGGCGTCCGCACCGTCGTCATCCGCTGGCCGGGCAGGAGGTAGTAGAGCGTGAGCCGTTCGGGCTCGATCCCCCAGATCTCCTTGGCGGCCATGTGGTAGATCGAGAGCTGGAGGTCCTGGTCGATCCGCGACTGCGGCGGCAGGCGCCGGTTGGTCTTGTAGTCGACGATCTCGTACCCACCACCCGGCATCCGGTCCATCCGGTCGATCACGCCCGACAGGGCGACGCCCTCGACCTCGATCGTGAACCGGAACTCGAGCGCCGCGGGGATCCGGTAGCTCGCCGCGTTCTCGCGGTGGTACTGCGCCAGCACCTGCCGACCGTGCTCGAGGTAGGTCTGCTCCTCCGATGCGTCGCCGAACCCGTCGGAGACCCAGGACGCGTCGAGCATGTCGTGGAGCTCGCCGATCGAGGGCGCGACGGGGACCGGCCGGTTGTGGAACAGGTGCAGGGCTCGGTGGAGCGAGTCGCCGAACGAGAGCGCGGCCGACCGCGCCTGAGGCACGCGGTCCTCGTACTGGAACTTGAACTTGGCGGGACAGGTTTCGTAGGTATTGATACTCGAGTACGAGAGCCGCATCCTAGCCCTCCGGGCCCCTAGGTCAGCGCCCGAGTGTACGGCCCACGACCGGGCAATTACAAGCGTGTAGTTCTGCGCGATGGGATCCGTTGGCGGCCGGCCTGGGGAAACGATGTGCACGGCCGTGGGATAAGTTACATGGTTGTAAGCTGCCGCCCGATCCGTTCTATACTCGGCGGGCTTTGGCCGGTCGGGACTCCTTCGTTCACCTCCACGTGCACTCCGAGTTCTCGCTGCTGGACGGGGCCGCAAGGATCAGGTCGTTGTTCGAGCGGGCCGCCGAGTATCAGATGCCTGCGCTCGCGCTCACCGACCACGGCGCGATGTTCGGCGCGCTCCAGTTCTACGAGGCCGGTGTCGCGACCGGCGTCAAGCCGATCGTGGGGGTCGAGACCTACGTCGCGCCGACGTCCCGGTTCGAGCGGGCGCCCGGCGAGAGCGAGGAGAAGTACCGCCACCTCACCGTGCTCGCTCGCAACGAGACCGGATACCGGAACCTCCTCAAGCTGGTCACCGACGCGCACCTCGAGGGCTTCTACCATCGACCACGCGTCGACAAGGAGCTCCTCGCGGAGCACAGCGAGGGCCTGATCGGGCTCTCCGGATGCCTCGCATCCGAGGTCTCGCAGCTGCTGCTCGGCGGTCAGCTGGCCAAGGCGACCGAGGCGGCCGCCACGTACTCGGACATCTTCGGCCCGGGGAGCTTCTTCATCGAGCTGCAGGACCACGGGCTGCCCGAGCAGCGGGAGATCCTGCCGGAGCTGGTCGCGCTGGCGGGCAGGACCGGGCTCCAGGTCGTGGCCACGAACGACCTGCACTACACGCAACGGGAGGACGCCAAGCCCCACGACGTGCTGCTCTGCATCCAGCAGCAGAAGCTGCAGTCGGACACCAACCGGCTGCGCTTCGACTCGGACGAGTTCTACCTGAAGACCGCCGAGGAGATGCGCGAGGTGTTCCGCGAGCTCCCCGAGGCTTGCGACGCGACCCTGCAGATCGCCGACATGTGCGAGCTCGAGCTCGTCTACGGGAGCTCGGCGCCGCCCGAGGAGCGGTTCCACGTCCCAAGGTTCGAGCCGCCGCAGGGCAAGGACCGAGACGCGTACCTGCACGAGCTCGTGATGCGCGGTGCGCGGGAGCGCTACGGCACGCTCACCCCCGAGATCACCGAACGCATCGAGCAGGAGCTGGGCGTCATCAACTCGATGGGGTTCTCGGGCTACTTCCTCATCGTGTGGGATCTGATCCGGTTCGCACGGGAGAGCGGCATCCGCGTCGGTCCCGGACGCGGCTCCGCGGCGGGCTCGGTCGTGTCGTACTCGCTGCGGATCACGGACCTGGATCCGCTTCGGTACGACCTGATCTTCGAGCGGTTCCTGAACCCCGGGCGGATCCAGATGCCCGATATCGACATGGACTTCGACGAGCGCCGGCGCGACGAGGTGATCAGGTACGTGGCCACCAAGTACGGCACGGACCGCGTCGCGCAGATCATCACGTTCCAGACGATCAAGGGGAAGCAAGGGATCCGCGACGCCGCACGCGTGCTCGGGTTCCCCGCCAGCGTGGGCGATCGCCTCTGCAAGATGTACCCGCCGGCGATCATGGGCCGCGACGAGCCGATCGAGAAGGCGCTCACGCTCTCGCACGAGCTGCGCGATGCGTACGAGCGCGAACCCGAGGCGCGCGAGATCGTGGACACGGCCCGGGCGCTCGAGGGTCTGCGCCGGGAAGACTCGGTGCACGCGGCCGGAGTGGTGATCGGCGACGCCCCGCTCGTGACGTACCTGCCGCTCAAGCTGTCGAAGGACTCGCGCGACGACTCGCGGCGGATCGTGACGCAGTTCGACATGCACGGGGTCGAGGACCTCGGCCTGCTCAAGATGGACTTCCTCGGTCTGCGCACCCTGTCCGTGATCGAGGACACGCTCTCGCACCTGCGGCGCAGAGACATCGAGCTCGACATCGATCACGTGGCGCTCGACGACCAGGCCGTGTACGCGATGCTGTGTCGCGCCGACACCACGGGCGTGTTCCAGCTCGAGGGCGGCGGGATGCGTTCGCTGATCAAGCAGCTCGCGCCCGACCGGTTCGAGGACCTGATGGCCCTGGTGGCGCTGTACCGGCCCGGTCCGCTGAGCGCCGGGATGCACATCGAATACGCGGAGCGCAAGCACGGGCGGCGGTCGGTCTCGTACCCGCACGCGGACCTCGAGGAGATCCTCTCCCCGACATACGGGATCATGGTCTACCAGGAACAGGTGATGCAGATCGCCGTGCGCATGGCGGGGTACTCGATGGCCGAGGCCGACATGCTCCGCCAGGCGATGGGGAAGAAGATCCGGGCGAAGCTGATGGTGCACCGCGAGAAGTTCATCCAGGGCTGCGTCGACAACGGCTACGCGGAACGGCTCGGTACGGACCTGTTCGACCTGATGGAGCCGTTCGCCGACTACGGGTTCAACGCCTCGCACGCGTGTGCCTACGGTTACATCGCGTATCAGACCGCGTACCTGAAGGCCCACCACCCCGTCGAGTACATGTCGGCGATCCTCACGAGCGTCCGCGACGACAAGGACCGCAAACCCTTCTACCTGAACGCGTGCCGCCTGATGGGGCTCGAGGTCCTGCCCCCGGACGTCAACGAGTCCGAGCAGGACTTCGCCCCGGTGACGAGCGGCGAACCGAAGATCCGGTACGGCTTGTCCGCCGTCCGCAACGTGGGGTCGGGCGCGGTCCAGCAGATCATCGAGGCGCGGCGGGCCAAGGGGGCGTTCACCGGGTACGCGGACTACTGCCGCAAGGTGGATCCCTCCGTCCTCACGAAGAAGGTCCTCGAGAGCCTGGTCTACGCCGGCGCGTTCGACTCGTTCGGATACGGCCGGCGCGGGCTCGTCGAAAACCAGGACAAGATCTCGGTCCCGATCGCGGCCGAGCGCAAGGCGGAGGCCGCCGGGCAGTTCTCGCTGTTCGGCGGTGGTGAGCAGGCCGCGAACGAGATCGACGAGAGCGTGATCACGGCCGACGAGTTCGACCGGCGGACCCTCCTGCGACTGGAGAAGGAGGTGCTCGGACAGTTCGTGACCGACCATCCGCTCCTCGGCGTGAAGGACCGGCTCACGGCGCTCGCCGACATGGAGATCGCCGAGACCGAGGGGCTTGGGGATGGCGACCTGGTCACGGTCGGAGGGATCGTCGCATCGGTGGCCCGGCGATACACGAAGAAGGGCGAGCCCTACGCGCAGTTCCGGCTGGAGGACCTGGCGGGAGGTGTCACGGTCGTAGTGTTCCCCGGGCAGTACGAGAGCCTGCAGCATCTCCTGGAGCACGACTCGATCCTGTTGGTGAAGGGCCGGGTCGACCGTCGCGGGCGCGGCGAGGAACTGCAGCTCCGCGCGGTCGAGATCTCCGAACCCGACCTCGGCGACGGAGGTAGGCCGAGCCCGCCGGTGGGACTCCTGGTGATCGACCTGACCGCGCAGAGCTGCACGAGCAGCGTGATCGGCCGGCTCAGGGAGCTGCTCGCCGCGCACCGAGGCGCGACGCCGGTCCAGGTGCGGTTCCATTCCTCCCAGGGGGTGCGCCCGTTCGACGTGGGGATCTTCCGCGTCGAGCCCGGCGCCGGCCTGCTCTCGGAGCTCAGCGTGCTGCTGGGAGCGGACGCCGTTCGGATCGAGCCCCTAGAACGGGAGGGTCTCGTCAGGATCTCGGAGCCCTCCGGCGTCCCGACACCAGCGGGGTAGCCTTCCGGATCATGCCGTTCGAGGTCATCCCGGCCCTCGACGTCGCGGGCGGCCGCCTGGTCAGCGTCGCCTCCTCGGCACCGACCCCCGTCGGGGCCTTCGGCGCCGATCCGGTGGCCGCCGCCACGGCGTTCGTCGAGGCGGGCGCGTCGCGCCTGCACGTCGTCGACGTGGACCTCGCGCGCTCGGGCGAGGTCGGGAACTCCGAGGTCCTGCGTTCGGTGAGCGATCTGGGGGTGCCGGTGCAGGCGAGCGGGGGCGTGCGTACGGCGGAGCAGGTCGACGCGCTGCTCGTCCGGGGGGCCGAGCGGGTCGTGCTCGGGTCCGCCGCGCTGGCGGATCGGCGGGAGGCCGAGGAGCTCGTGCGCAGGTTCGGCGACCGGCTCGTCGTGGGGATCGAGGCAGATGGACCCACCGTCCGGCCGCGGGGGTCGGACGCGGAACTCCCGCTCTGGGATCTCCTGGTGTGGCTCGCCCGGGTCGACGTCCGGCGCTTCCTGTTCACGGAGGTCGGGCGGGTCGGGGGGCTGGAGGGGCCGGACCTGGACGGCATCTGGGCGTTCGCCGAGTACTCGGCGGTCCCGATCGTGGCCGCGGGCGGGATCCGGGGGGTCGAAGACCTGCGCTCGGTCGCCGGGCTCGGCGGCCGCATCGAGGGCGCCGTGATCGGCCGCGCCCTGTACGAGGGGCTCGACCTCGCCGAAGCGCTCGCCGCCGTCGCCTGAGGGGCGGCGAGGCCGGCGTGCGTAGACTTGCGGCCCCATGGGCTTCCTCACCGACCTGGTGGACGATGTCCGGCGCCGGCTCGAACGGCGGCCGCTCGACGAGTCGAGCCTGCTAGCCCGCGCCATCCGGCTCCCACCCGCCCGGCCATTCGAGCAGGCGCTCCGCGACGGGCCCCCGCCGGCGATGATCGCCGAGTACAAGCGATCGTCGCCCTCGGCCGGGGAGATCGCCATGGTCGATCTCGCGACCCAGGCGCGCGCGTACGAGGCCGGCGGGGCGGCGGCCGTGTCGGTCCTGACCGAGCCGACGCGGTTCGACGGTGCGCTCTCCGACGTGCGGGCCGCCCGTCTCGCGACGGCTCTGCCGGTCCTGCGCAAGGACTTCCTCGTCCACCCCGTCCAGGTGATCGAGTCGCGCGCCGCGTCCGCGGACGCGGTCCTGCTGATCGCCGCGGCGCTCACCGAGCTCGAGCTGAAGGGCATGCTGGCGGTCGCGGCCGACCTGGGGCTCGGGGCCCTCGTCGAGACCCACTCGGCGGACGACCTCGCGAAGGTCATCGCGACCGAGGCCCCGGTGGTCGGCGTGAACGCGAGGGATCTCGAGACGCTCGAGGTCGATGTGGAGCGCGCCCTCGCGCTGCTCCCGCTCGTTCCGGCGGATCGCGTGGCCGTGTTGGAGAGCGGAATCTCGAGCCGCGACGACGTCGAACGGGCGATGGAGGCCGGCGCCCGGGGCGTGCTCGTCGGCGAGGCGCTCATGCGGTCCGGCGACCCGGCGGCCACGATCCGGTCGCTACGGGGTGCAGGGTGAGCGCGGTCGAGACGCTCCCCGACGAGCGCGGGCGCTTCGGCGAGTACGGCGGCCGGTACGTCCCCGAGGTCCTGATCCCTGCGCTCGAGGAGCTCACCGCCGCGTGGGGCGGCCTGCGGGACGACCCCGCGTTCCGGGGGGAGCTCGATGCGTTGCTCCGTGACTTCGTGGGCCGGCCGTCTGCGATGACGTTCGCGCCCAGGCTGTCGGAGCAGACCGGCTACCGCATCTACCTCAAGCGAGAGGACCTGAACCACACCGGCGCCCACAAGATCAACAACACGCTCGGGCAGGTGCTCGTCGCGCGGCGGCTCGGCAAGCGCCGGATCATCGCCGAAACCGGCGCGGGGATGCACGGCGTTGCGACCGCGACGGCCTGTGCGCTGTTCGGGCTCCCGTGCGTCGTGTACATGGGTCAGGAGGACACCATCCGCCAGGCGCCGAACGTCGCCCGGATGCAGCTCCTCGGTGCCGAGGTCGTCACGGTCACCTCGGGCAGCCGAACGCTGAAGGACGCGCTCAACGAGGCGCTCCGCGACTGGGCGGCGACCGTCGTGGATACCCACTACGTGCTGGGATCGGTCGCCGGTCCGCATCCGTTCCCCGCTCTGGTCCGCGACCTCCAGCGGGTGATCGGGGACGAGGCCAAGGACCAGATCCGCGAGCGCGAGGGCAGGGATCCCGACGTCGTGGTCGCGTGCGTGGGCGGCGGGAGCAACGCGATCGGCATCTTCGAGGCGTTCGTGCCCGACACGAAGGTCGGCCTCGTCGGCGTCGAGGCGGGGGGTCGGGGGGATGGCCCTGGCGACCACTGCCGGTCCCTCACGCTCGGTGAGCCCGGCGTGCTCCACGGTTCCTACTCCTACCTCCTGCAGGACGCGCACGGTCAGGTGGTCTCGACCCACTCGATCTCGGCGGGGCTGGACTACCCCGGCGTCGGGCCCGAGCACGCCTTCCTGAAGGATTCAGGTCGAGCGAGGTACGTCTCGGTGACCGACGTCGAAGCCCTCGAGGGCTTCCGGGCGCTCGCTACCCTGGAGGGCATCCTGCCCGCCCTCGAGCCCGCGCACGCGATCGGCTGGCTCCTGCGCCGTCCGCTCGCCGAGGGCGCACTCGTCCTCGTCAACCTCTCGGGTCGCGGCGACAAGGACCTCGATACCGTTCGAGCCTCGCTGGGTGAACTCCCCGCCGCCGGGGCGACCGGTGACTGATCTCGAAGCGGCGCTGCGCTCCCGACGGGATGGCGGCGGTCGCGCGTTCGTCCCCTACGTCACGGGTGGGCTCGCCGGGGTCGACGCGGATCTCCTCCGGGGCCTGGAGGATGCCGGGGCCGACGCGATCGAGGTGGGGATCCCGTTCTCCGACCCCGTGATGGACGGACCGGTCATCCAGGAGGCGTCGCGGCGGGCACTCGAGGACGGCGCGACCCCGCTCGGCGTGCTCGAGACGATCGGCGGGATCGGGCTCGAGGTGCCCGTCGCCGTGATGACCTACGCGAATCCCGTTTGGCATGCCGGCCATGGAGCCTTCCTCCGGGCCTGCGTGTCGGCGGGCGTCTCCGGGGTGATCGTGCCGGACCTGCCCGTCGACGAGGCCGATGGGTGGACCCGCGCCTGCGCCGACGCGTCGGTCGCCTCGATCTTCCTTGCGGCGCCCGGTTCATCCGACGAACGCCTGAGGGCGATCGGGGAGACGTCCCGCGGGTTCGTCTACTGCGTGGCCACGTACGGGGTCACTGGGGCGCGCGACCATCTGGCCGGGACGGCCGCGGACCTCGTCACGCGTCTGCGCCCGAAGACGGATCGTCCCCTGCTGGTGGGGGTCGGGATCGCCGAGCCGTCGCACGCGACCGAGGCGTGTGCCTTCGCGGACGGTGTGGTCGTGGGGAGCGCACTCGTCCGGCCTCTGCTCGAAGGGGAGCCGGCGGCCGCACTCGGACTGGCGGCGGCGTTCCGCGCGGCCAGCCACCCGCCGGAGCACCGCTGACCAGCCAACTTCCCCAGTCCCGGCGGCGGCCCCGTTCCGTACACCCTGACGAGCCGGTCCGGCCGGGCCCGGGTGGCCCCCGGCGTCCCGAATGTGATAGGTACGACCCCGACGGACGGGGAGAAAGGGGGCGAACCACCGTTCCACACGCATTTTCGCGCACCACGAAGATCGTTGGACACCTTCGAAGGGGGGTTGGATGAAGAACCGCAGGTACTTCGCGGTATTGGCGCTCCTCGGAGCGCTGTCCCTGATCGCCGCCGCGTGCGGCAACGACAACGGGGGCGGAGAGACCGGCGCCACCGGTGGGACGTCCGCTACGGGCGGGGCCGTCGACTGCGCATCCGATCAGTTCGGCTGCGTGGAGATCGCCGCGGGTGACCCGATCCAGCTGGCGTCGTTGCTCTCGATCACGGGGGACACCGCGTTCCTGGGCACCGACAGCAACAACGGCATCTCGCTCGCGATCGACTACCTCGACCAGACGTTCGACGCCACGCCGGGACAGCTCCTCGGCCACGACGTCACGCTCCAGCAGGAGGACGACGGGTGCTCGGCCGAGGGCGGGCAGGCCGGTGCCACGGCGCTGGCGGCCAACCCGGACATCGTCGCCGTGATCGGGACCTCGTGCTCGAGCGCCGCGCTCGGCGTCGCCGACACGATCACGAGCGACAAGGGGATGCTGCTGATCTCGCCGTCGAACACGAACCCCGGACTCACCTCGGAGGAGGCGCACCAGCCCTTCTACCTGCGCACCGCGCACAACGACAAGATCCAGGGCGCGATCGTGGCCGACTTCGTGTTCACCAAGCTCGGCATCGACTCGGCCGCGACGATCAACGACGAGAGCCCGTACGCCGACGGTCTTGCTGCGGCCTTCCGCGACAACTTCGAGGCGCTCGGCGGCACGATCACCGACACCGAGCAGGTGAACAGCGCCGACACGGACCTCGGTCCGGTCTTCACGAACATCGCCTCGAGCAACCCCGGCGTCGTCTACGGACCGAACTTCAACCCGGTCTGCGCCCTGAGCTACACGCAGGGCTCGGACATCCTGGCGAAGGGGACGATCCAGATCGGTTCCGACGGTTGCCTGGAGAGCTCGTTCATCGACACGGTCGGCGATCCGATCAAGGACTTCGACTACTACGCATCGTCGCCGGACGTGACGGCGTTCCAGGGCGGGGACTTCTACAAGAACGAGTACCTTCCCGCATACACGGACCAGTTCGGTGAGCCGACGTCGGTGTTCAACGCCCACGCGTTCGACGCGACGAACATCCTGTTCGACGCGATCACGGCCGTGGCCGTCGACGACGGCAGCGGGAACCTGACGATCTCCCGGACCGCGCTGAAGGACGCGGTCTTCGCGACCAGCGGTTACCAGGGCGTCACGGGGACGATCACGTGCACCCCGCTCGGGGACTGCGCGACCGACGTCACGATCGGCGTGTTCCAGTACGACCACTGGCCGGTGGAGGGCGGGGTCGACCCGACCGACCCGGTCTTCTCGGAGACCAAGACGCTGGCCGACGTCATCTAGTTTCGATCGGCACCGCACGCTGCGGGTGGGCCACGGCCCACCCGCAGCGGTGCCTCTGGTGATGGGCTAGGCTCGCGCGATGGCCACGGCCGACCAACCCGTTCGCGGCTCGCAGCTCGGACTGCTGGACCGCCTCCCGTGGCGGAGGATCATCCTGGTCCTCCTGTCGATCCTGATCCTGTCCGTCGTGGTCGTCGGTGCCTACAAGACGCTCACCCTGCCGGCCGACGAGCGCTACACCGCGGAGACCTGGAAGGACTTCATCGTCCTCGGTCTCGCGCAGGGAGCGATCATCGCGTTGATCGCGCTCGGGTACACGCTCGTGTACGGGATCTTGCGGATGATCAACTTCGCCCACGGCGAGATCTTCATGTTCGGGGCCTTCGCCGCGTACTTCTTCTCGACAGCCTGGGAACAGAGCGGCTTCCTCGACCGCAGCCCGATCCTGTCGATGGGGCTCCTCCTGGTGATCGCGATGACCACCTCCATGGGCGTGGCGGTGCTGCTCGAGCGGATCGCGTACCGACCGCTCCGCAACGCGCCGAGGCTGGTCCCGCTGATCACCGCGATCGGCGCTTCTCTCTTCCTGCAGAACACGGCCCGAGGGTTCTTCGGGGCGCAGAGCCGGGGGTTCGGCGTACCGGAGGCGCTCGCCGGCACGTGGACGATCCTCGGCATCGAGGTGGACCGCATCCAGGTGGTCGTCTTGGTCACGGTGATCGTCGCGGTGACGGCGCTGTCCCTGTTCGTCGCGAGGACGAGGACGGGGAAGTCGATGCGCGCCGTCGCCGCCGACAGCGAGATCGCGAGCCTGATGGGGATCCGCGTCGACCGCGTGATCGTCACGACGTTCGCGATCGGCGGCTTGCTCGCCGGCATCGCCGCCGTCCTGTTCTCGATCACGTTCGAGTCGGTGAGCTTCACGATGGGGGTCCGGCCGGGGATCGCGGCCTTCACCGCGGCGGTGCTCGGCGGGATCGGCAGCATCTCGGGTGCTGCGCTGGGCGGGGTCCTGCTGGGGCTCCTGCAGTCGGTGGGTCCCGCCCTGATCCTCACCGGGTACGGCATCCCCTCGTCCTTCCAGCTGAAGGACGCGTTCACGTTCCTGGTGCTCGTCCTCGTGCTGATCTTCCGGCCCGGCGGCCTCCTCGGTTCGGGCGAGGCGGAGAAGGTGTGATGGGCGGCATCCCGCGCCGGTCGGTCGTCCTCGGGGGCCTGATCGGGGGTGCGGTTGCGATCTACGTGGCGCTGGTCGGCCTGTACACGAAGTTCGCCGACCTCGCGCTGGTGGGCGAGCAGATCACGCTCGGGCGACTGCTGATCGTCGCCCCGGCGCTGGTCGCGGCGTACGCGGTCACAAGGCCCAGGGTCGTCGCGGGTGAACGCCGACCGGTCCCGCTGCGGAGCGGGTTGACCGCGGGGGCCCTCACAGGCCTCGTTGGAGGGGTGACGTTCGCGCTGGCCGTGGCCTTCGCGGACCGGTTCGGGGT
>JBAVEY010000284.1:0-17102 GCA_049587975.1 Actinomycetota bacterium
AGTATACCCCCGACCCTCGATGCAACCTTCCGAGGGCTCCCTTCGTTCCCACGGCGGCACCCATACCCGTTCTTCGGCGCTTCCGGGTGTCGGGATGAGTCTCGGGTGAAGACCTGCCGAGGTGGCCGTCGAGGCGGGTCATCGAGAGCGGCCTGCGGGAGAAGAAGTAGGCCCGCTGACCGGATGATGGCCCGAATGGGCCATACGAAGTTCAGCCGATTGGGGCGTTGTCCGGTCATGGCCCTCTCGGGCAGGATGCAGGGCAGCGAACTTCGGTCTTCCCGTGGTTCCTTCCCGGTGAGGAGAAGACACGTTGCGGGTCTTGGTGGTGGATGACCACCCGGCGTTCCGTCGGGCGCTCACGTCCGCGCTGAAGCTGGTCCAGGGCATCGAGGTGACCAGCGAGGCCGGCGGGGGCAGGGAGGCGACGGATCGGGCGCGCAAGGACGAGCCCGACCTCGTGCTGATGGATCTCTCGATGCCCGACTTCGACGGGATCGAGGCGATGCGCCGGATCCATCAGGACCGGCCCGACCTCCCCGTCGTGATCCTGACGGCCCACGCCGACCCGGGCGTCGAGAAAGAGGCGCGGGAAGCGGGCGCCTCGGGGTTCCTCGCCAAGGGAACGGCCCTGGAGGACATCGTCATCGTGCTCCACGAGGCGACGGAGGGCGTCGCCTAGGACGCCGGTCGCTCCCTGGCATCGAACGGAACCCGACCTCGGCGTCTCTCGTCCGCGGCGTCAAGCACGACCCGTGCCTGCCGATACACGGGGGGATGAAGCCGCAAGAGACCGATCCCGCGAGCGCCGGGAGCCTGCCGAACACGATCGTGACCGAGGCTCGGATCGTCGGCCTCCGAGGGTTCACCACGCCGTCGCTCGAGGCCGTCGAGCATCGACGGATCCAACTGTGGATCCTGACGTCGATCGTGCTGGTCTCAGTCAGCGTGGGCGTCGGGGTGCTGTCGATCTGGCCGACGTCCGATGGGTCGCCGATCTCCGCGCGTGCACTCCGGTGGGGGATCGTCCTGATGTCGGTCGGTTTCTGCGCGTATGCGATCGACAAGGAACGTCACCTCCAGAAGCTCTCGCGGCTCCTCACCGACGAACGCATCCTCGCCGCGGCGCTGTCGAACCGTCTCCGCGAGCTCTCGCTCCTGCTCCAGGCCGGCAAGGCGATGAACGCCGTCCTCGAGCTGGATGCGGTCCTCGACGTGATCTTGCACAGCGCCCTCGAGCTGCTCACCGGGGGGAGCGGCTCGATCATGCTCGTCGACGGCGGGTCGCTCGTCGCCCGCTGCGTGCGGAACAACCCGGAGGCGCTCGGGAGGCGGGTCACGATCGGCGAGGGGATCGCGGGCCGCGTGGCCGAGACGAAGGAGCCGCTCCTGATCAACGGCACGCCGACGTCGCAGGAGTTCCCCGGTCTGGATTCCCGCACCCGTGCGGTCGCGAGCGCGATGTCGGTGCCTCTCGTCAACCGCGACGAGGTCCTCGGCGTGTTGAACGTGAACGCCGACGCCGACCACACCTTCAGCGCGTACGACCTGCGAGCGCTCAGCCTGTTCGCTGAGCAAGCCGCCGTGGCGATCGCCAACGCCCGGCTGTTCGATGCCGAGCGCGCCCACGTGGTCGAGCTCGTCGAGCTCGACCGGATGAAGTCCGAGTTCCTCGGGCTCGTGACCCACGAGCTCCGAACGCCCCTCACGGTCGTGCTGGCGGCGGCGCAGGCCGGCAAGCAACCCGACTCGCCGATCGAGGCGTCGGAGCTCTTCGAGATCGTCGAGCGCAACGGCAAGAACCTCGCGTCGCTCGTCGAGGAGCTGTTGATCGCCGCGCGGCTCGAGCAGGGAGAGGCGACCCTCGACCCCGTCCCCGTCGACGTCGCCGAACTCGTCCGGACCGTCGCTCGCGACTTCGGGGTCACCGACCGACCGGTCGAGACGCAGGTGCAGGACGGCCTGTGGGCGATGGGATCGCCGGATGCGATCCGCCGGATCCTGGTGAACCTGCTCGACAACGCCCACAAGTACGGGGCTCCGCCGATCCGCATCACGCTGGAGCCCGGAGACGATTGCGCGATCCTGAGTGTGTCCGATGCCGGTCCGGGGCTGCCGGTCGAGGAACGCGAGCGGCTGTTCGACCGCTTCCACCGGGCCGACACGACGGGCAAGCCGGGGCTCGGTCTCGGTCTTCCGATCGTCCGCGGCCTGGCGGCCGCGTGCGGGGGCCACGTGTGGGCCGAGGACGCGCCCGGCGGTGGCGCCGTGTTCCGGGTCGCCCTGCCGCTCCGGACCGCGAGCCTGGAAGCCGTCTGAGGCCTGATCGGCCAAGCCCGGCCGGATCGGCTCAGTCGGGCGGTCGGTGCAACGGGAAGAGGATGACCTCGCGGATGCTCGCGACGTCGGCGAGCAACATCAGGAGCCGGTCGATCCCGATCCCGAGACCGCCGGCCGGCGGCATCCCGTGTTCCAGCGCCTGGAGGAAGTCCTCGTCGAAGGGGTGGGTCTCCTGCTCGCCGGCCTCGCGCGCCCGCTGCTGCAGCAGGAACTTCGCGCGTTGCTCGTCCGGGTCCGTCAGCTCCGAGTAGCCGGTCCCCAGCTCCATGCCGCCGATGACGGGATCGACGTGCTCGGTGAGTCTCGGATCGTCGCGGTGGGGGCGTGCGAGCGGTGACACGTCGCGCGGGAAGTCGCAGACGAACGTCGGCTGGATGAGCCCCGGCTCGACGAGCTTCTCGAACAGCTCCAGGACGATCTTGCCGGCGGGCCACGAAGGGTCGGCCGGGACGTCGTGCCGCTCGGCCACCTCGAAGAGATCCTCGCGCTCGAGCGTGACCTCCTCGCCGACGGCCTCGGAGACGCTCCCGAGCACCGTGATCCGGCGCCACTCCCCACCCAGATCGATGTCCTTGTCCCGGAAGGTCACCTGCAGCGTCCCCGCGACCTCGAGGGCGCTCGCCTGCACGAGCTCGCGCGTGACGTCCATCATCGTCCCGTAGTCGGCGTAGGCCTGATAGAGCTCGAGCATCGTGAACTCCGGGTTGTACTTCCAGCCCACGCCCTCGTTGCGGAAGTTCCGTCCGATCTCGTACACGCGTTCGAGACCACCGACGAGCAGCCGTTTGAGGTACAGCTCCAGCGAGATCCTCAGGTACAGGTCCATATCCAGGTCGCGGTGGTGGGTGACGAACGGCCGGGCCATCGCTCCGCCCGCGATCGGTTGCAGGACCGGCGTCTCGACCTCCACGAACCCGTGCCCGTCGAGGTAGGCGCGGATCGCGCGCAGGGTCCGCGCCCGGGCGTCCACCAGCCGGTGGCGGGCGTCCGGGGCGGTGGCCAGGTGGAGCGCGCGCTGCCGCTGCTGGAGCTCGGGGTCCTTCAGCCCGTGCCACTTCTCGGGCAGCGGCCGGAGCGCCTTGGTGAGCATCGCCAGCCGCTCGACGAACACCGACAGCTCTCCCTTGCGCGTCGTTCCCACGCGGCCGCTCGCGCCCACGATGTCCCCGAGGTCGACCTCTGCCAGCAGGGCGAGGCTCTCCGGTTCGGTCTCCTGGTCGACGACGAGCTGGAGGTCGCCCGTCCGGTCCCGCACGACCAGGAAGGCGAGCTTGCCCAAGTCCCGCTTCAACACGACCCGCCCGGCGACGGTTCGCCGAACCTCGGTGAGCCGATCGGGTTCGAGCCCGCCGAACGCCTCCCTGATGGCCGACGACGGATCGGGCTCGACGACGCCGAGCGCCTGGTCCAGGTCCAGGGCGAAGGCACGCTCGCCGAGCCGCTCCCGGCTGTCACGACGGGTCCGCAGGACCTCGCGTTCGCGGCCGGATGCGTCCTCGGCCACCTCGTCAGTCATCGGCCGGCCCGGCGTTGCGCTCGAACACCAGACGCAGGCCCTCGAGCGTGAGCCAGGGATCGACCTCGTCCACGAACTGGCACTGCGGGACGATCTGCGACGCGAGCCCGCCGGTCGCGACCACCGTGGCGCTCCCACCGAGCTCCTTGCGGATCCGCTCGATCATCCCGTCGGTCTCCGCGGCGGTCCCGAAGATCAACCCGGATTGGATCGCGTCGACGGTGTTGCGTCCGATCGGCGATCGGGGGGCCTGGAGCTCGACCTGGGGCAACCTCGCGGTCTCTCGGGAGAGCGAGGCGTTCGATGTCTGGACGCCGGGTGCGATCGCGCCACCGAGGAACTCGCCCTTGTCGCTCACCACGTCGTACGTCGTCGCGGTCCCGAAGTCGATCACGATGCACGGTCCGCCGTACCGGCTGAACGCCGCGAGCGCGTTCACGATGCGATCCGCACCGACCTCGCGCGGGTTGTCCGTCTGGATCGACAGGCCCGTCCGGGTGCCCGGTTCCACCACGACCGGCGGGAAGTTGAAGTACCGGGTCACCATGTCGCGCAACGCGGTCGTCGAGGTCGGAACCACGGACGAGATCACGACCCCGGTGATCTGGTTGGAGAACGAGAGGCCCGCCTGACCGAGGAGGCCCGCGAACAGCACCGCCAGCTCGTCCGCCGTCCGCTCGGTCTCGGTGGACAGGCGCCACTGTTGGTGCAGTTCCGCGCCACGGAACACCCCGAGCACGGTATTCGTGTTCCCGACGTTCACCGCGAGGAGCACCCGGCGTCACCTCCCTGACGGGCCATCCTGCCACGCGGGGACCGGGGCCGACATCCGATCGCGGCGCTGAGGCCGGCACGACGCCCGGTCACACCGTGGGAAGCAGCAGGGTGTCGATCAGCCGCACGCTCCCGAAACGTGCGGCGACGAGCGCGCGGACGGGTCCGGCGATCACCGGGACCTCCTCGAACGAGCGCTCGTCGACCACGACCACGTAGTCGATCCGCGCGTTCGGCGTTGCGCCGATCTCGCGCGCCATCGCCGCCACCAACCTCGCGGTCTCGCGCTCGCCGGAGCGCACGAGCTCGGCCGCCTCGGAGAGCGCGAGGAACAGACAGGTCGCCGCCTCGCGCTCCTCGGGCGACAGGAGTCGGTTGCGGCTGGAGAGCGCGAGCCCGTCGGGATCGCGCACCACGGGGCCGCACCGGACCTCGATCGGCAGGGACAGGTCGCGGACCATGCGTCGGATCACCTCGAGCTGCTGCGCATCCTTCTCGCCGAGATAGGCCGCACAGGGCCCCACCGCACCGAAGAGCTTCGCCACGACCGTCGCGACCCCGCGGAAGTGGCCGGGGCGCGAGGCGCCCTCGAGCCGCTCCCCGAGGGGACCGGGGTCGACCGTGACCTCGGGCGGCGCACCCTCCGGGTACATCTCGTCCGCCGGGGGCGCGAAGACGAGATCGACGCCGTCGCGCTCGGCCACGGCGAGGTCGGTCGCCTCGTCGCGTGGGTAGGTCTCCAGATCCCGCGGGTCGCCGAACTGCAGCGGGTTCACGAAGATCGAGACGACGGCGAGATCGCGCTCGGCCTTCGCACGTCGCATGAGCGAGCGATGGCCCTCGTGGAATGCCCCCATCGTCGGGACGAACCCGACGGTCGCGCCCACGTGCCGGCCGCGATCGCACGCCTCGCGTGTGGCGGCGATGGTCCGGGTCACCTCCAACTGGCGAGCACCTCCTGGACCGCCGCCCGGCCGGTCGCTGGCACGCGTCCCGAACGCTCGGCCAGCGCGAGCGCGAGGTCGGCGAGCGCGACGTACGGCCGAACGGCCTCCGGAACGTGCTCGGCGAGCGCCTCGAGGTTGCGCTGCAAGGTGACCGCGTCCCCGCGAACGGCCGGCCCCGTCAGGGCCTCGGCCGGTCCGACGCGGTGCACGTTCGCGAGCGTCGCCTCCTGCAGCGGGGTGAGGGCCGCGATCGGGTCGGGGACGCCGGCGACGCGCTCGATCTCCTCCGCCAAGGCGGTGACCGTAACGAGATAGTTCGACGCGAACACGGCGGCAGCGTGATACAGGGGCTTTCGCTCGTCCGCGATCCGGAACGGTCGGCCGCCCGCGTCGCGCGCGAGACGCTCGCCGAGCTCGAACCCGTCTTCGTCGACAGCCGTCACCGCGAACGCGGCGCCGGGGAGGCGCTCGACGGCCGCCTCGACCGTCGGGCAGGTCTGGAGCGGATGCACCGACAACGTCGCGGCGCCCACGGATGCCGCCGCGCTCAAGGCGTCGAGGCCGGTCGCTCCACTCGCGTGGACGATCGCGCTCGCCGTCTCGAGCGCGCCCGCCTCCGCCATCTCACGGCATACGCCCGCGATAGCCGCGTCGGGCGTGGCGATCACGACGATCTCGGCGTCGGTCGCCGCGCCGACGGCATCGAGCACGGGTACGCCCGGCAGGAAGCGCGCGGCCCGCTCCGGGGTCGCCGGCCCACCGGCCACCGCGACGATCCGATGCCCGGATCGTTGCCACAGGACGGCGAGCGACATGCCGACGCGGCCGGCACCCACGATCGCGAGATCCATGGCACCGAGTATCGCGCTCAGGCGATCCAGACGATCGGTCCCGCCGGCGTCGCCGCCCCCGGCGGCAGCGGGAGCCGGCCGAGCGAGCGTGGGCCCGCGACGAAGAGGCCGTCCTCCTCGGCGAGGTACAGCCGACCGTGGTCGTCGAACGTCGCGTCGAGCTCCCGCCCGGCCGGCATGACGTATCGGGGCACGCGGATACCGGATCCGGATCCGGCATCCAGGACGAAGACGCCCCGGCGCGCGCCGAGCGTGCCGACCAGCGCGACGTGGCTGCCGTCACTCGACCACGCGAGGATCCGATCGATCGCGAGGACGTCGTCTCCTCGGCCGACGGTCACGGGTCCGCCGATGCCCTTCCACCCGAGGAGGGTCCCGGTCGCGGACGAGGGGTCGCCGCGAGACGTCTGCTCGGAGTTGGGAGTCAGCAAGAACGCCGACGGCGGGCGGGCCGAGATGATCCCGACGCCGTCGAACATCAGGTGAGGGACCCCGACCGATCCGGTGAGGTAGACGCTGAGCCGGTCACCGGAGGCCGCGGTGAAGTAGGTCGCGGCCGCGCTCCGGCTGAGCGAGAGGACGGGGCCGCAGAAGCCGGGATCGTCGAGCGCCCACTCGACCTTCTCCGTGACCACGGTCACCAGGCTGATGCGGACCGACACGCATCCGGCCGAGGCGGTTCGTCCGTTCCGGGCGAACACGAGGCTCGCGCCGCCGGGTCCCCAGGCGACGAGGTCGCCGTGCCCGAGCCCGATGACGTCGGCGTCGGGGGCGACCCCCCGCAGCACCGACACCCCCACCTCGCGGCGATCGCCCCGGCGCTCGAGGCCCACCCAACCCGAGCTCGCGCCGGAGACGTCGACCAGCTCCGAGGTACGACGGGCGACGACCGGTCCGGGACGAGCGACGCCGGCGAGCAGGTCGACGACCCACAGCTGCGCACGTCCGTGGTCGCGCGTCAGGTAGACGAGCGCGCCGGGCCCGACCGGCTCCGGGCTCGACCCGATCGCCCGTGGCGCCGACGCCCGGTCGGACGCCAGCTCGATCGAGCCGATCGCGACGAGGGCGAGCACGACGGCTATCCCGATGGCGACGCCGCGGGGGGCGGCCCGCTTCGTCGGAGCCTCGCCGAAACGCACCTCGGTCTCCATGGTGAGCAACGGATCCTCACCCGGATCGACGCGACCCGGCCGGTAGATCGGCGCCCCGCACGACGGGCACGCCCTTCCCCGAGCGCGTCCTTGCCAGTCGCACCGGAAGCAGACCGACTCGGTCACGGCACCGGGAGCGGCGGGGCAACGGGCCGCACGCCGAGCACCGCATCGGGGGCGATCCGGAGCGCCGACAGGCGTCGGCCCCCGGGCAGCGCGGGGTCGGCGTCCAGCTCACCGAGTGGGACCAGGACGAACCCGCGCTCGTGCATCCGCGGATGCGGGATCACGAGATCGGGTTCGTCCACGGTCTCGTCGTCGTAGGTGAGGACGTCGACGTCGATCGTGCGGGGGCCCCACGGCTCGGCGCGCACGCGCCCGAGCGCGTCCTCCACGGCCCGGCACGCCTCGAGGAGGTCGCGTGGCGAACGCGTCGTCCGCACCTCCACGACCGCGTTCAGGTACGGCGGCTGCGGCGGGCCGACGGGTTCGGTCTCGTAGATCCGCGACGACCGGGTGACCTCGACCCCCTCGGTCCCACCGAGGAGCCGGACCGCGTCCCGCAGGTGCTCGAGGCGGTCGCCGAGGTTCGAGCCCAGTGCCAGGTAGGCCTGCGTTGCCACGATCAGCGATCGGCGGTGGCGGCCGCCGCCACGCCATGGACGTCGTTCGAGCGGGCCGCGGCGGGTTTGTGCACGACCGCGTTCACGCGCACGACGCCGTCCAGCCGCACGACCGCTCGGGCGACGGATCGCGCGAGGGACTCGAGCAGGTCGAAGGAGTCGCGCTCGACGGTCTCGCGGGCGGTTCGGATGACGGTCCGGTAGTCCGTCGTCGATGCGAGCTGATCGGCGCCGACCTCGACCTCGACGTCGAGATCGACGACGAAGTCCTGCGCCTCGTCCTTCTCCCCAGGGTTCGCGCCGTGCCGACCCCGGGCGGTGATCCCGGTAAGGAACAGCCGCGAGGTCACCACCGGTCGTCCCCTGGCGGATGCCGGCCCAGCTCGACCGTGACCGCGCCCTCCGCGTGCGCATGTGCCGGGGGGAGCCGGAGGTACTGGGTCCGGAGCCACTGCACGATGAGCGGGGCGACGGTCTCGGGAGCGTCCTCGAGCAGGAAATGGCCGCAACCGGGCAGGAGCGCCACCGAGGCCCACGGCAGCGCGTCGCCGAGGCGTTCCGCGAGGTGGGCGGGCAGGAACGCATCGTCCTCCCCCCACAGGACGAACGCGGGGATCTCGAGCTCGGCGAGCCGAGGTTCGAGGTCGATCAGGCCCTGGCCGTCGAAGGCGGCGGCGATCCGAACGAACCGCTCGACGCCGTCGTTCTCCTCGAACGGCCGTCGGTACTCCTCGAGATCGGCGTCGGAGAGTCGTTCGCGATGCCCCATCCCGACGTCGAAGAACGTCCCGAACCACGAACGGACGAAGGCCTCGTCGACGTCGCCCAGACGCGACCGGAGGTCCGCGATCCGGGCCGAGGGCCACGCGTCGAACGCGATCGGATCGATCAGGACGAGCGCATCCACGCCGCCCTCGACCGCGAGGAGCTGGGCGACCCCCCCGCCGCGACCGTGGCCGACCACCGCGGCGCGCTCGATGTCGAGCGCCTCGAGCAGGGATCGGACGTTGACGGCCTGGGCGGGGAGACGGAGGTCGGCGCCCTCCGGCGACTCCGAATCGCCCGACCCGAGGAGATCCGGCGCGATCACGCGCATCCACGGCGAGAGGAGCGGGATCAACCCTCTCCAGAGGTAGGAAGACGTGAAGCCGCCCGAGAGCAGCACGACGGGCGGCGCGTCCGGGCCCCCGGCCTCCACGATCGCGAGCTCGCCTGCCGGGATGCGGACGCGGCGCTTCCCGGTCCAGGTCACACGTTCGCCCTCGCGATCGCGTCCACCACGCGGACCGCGCGGACGACCTCCTTCACATCGTGGACGCGGACCACGTGCGCCCCCCGAGCGATCATCCAGACGACCGCACCGATCGTGCCCTCGACGCGCTCGTCCTCGGGCAGGTCGAGGATCGTGCCGATGAAGCGCTTGCGCGACGGGCCGACCAGCACGGGGCGGCCGAGGTCGCGGAGCGCGCCGACGCGGCGCATCAGTTCGAGGTTGTGCCCGTGATCCTTGCCGAATCCGATCCCCGGATCGATCGCGATCCGCCGCTGGTCGATCCCGGCGAGCTCGGCTGCCTCGATCCGCTGGCGCAGGTACTCGTGCACCTCGGCGACGACGTCGTCGTACCGCGGCTCCTCCTGCATCGTCTTCGGGTCGCCCTGCATGTGCATCAGAACCACGGCGGCCTCCCGCTCACGGACCACCTCGAACATCTTCGGGTCGGATCCGCCCGAGACGTCGTTCACGATGGTGGCGCCGGCCTCCAGAGCTTCGGCTGCGACATCCGCCTTCCGCGTGTCGATCGAGACGGGTATCCCTGGATGCAACTCGACGAGCCGCTCGATGACCGGACGGACGCGTCCCAGTTCTTCCTCTGCCAGAACGGGCTCCGAGCCCGGGCGCGTGGACTCGCCCCCGACATCCAGGATGTCCGCCCCGTCCTCGACCATCCGGCTCCCGTGCGCGACGGCGGTTGCCCGGTCGAGGAATCTACCGCCGTCGGAGAACGAGTCGGGCGTGACGTTCAAGATCCCCATGACGAGGGTGCGATCGGAGCAGTCGAACGCCCGCTCCGCGACACGCCAGATGGGACCGTTCACGGCTCCATCGTAGCCCCGACCGTCCCGGCCGAGCCCGCCGCGATCGTGCTCGGCGGCGGCGCTCGTCTACTTGCCGATGTGGTGGAGGGCCTCCTGCCGGGTCCTCGCGTCGTTGCGGAAGAGCCCGCGCACGGCCGACGTCACCGTGATCGCCCCCGGCTTCTTCACGCCCCGCATGGTCATGCACAGGTGCTCGGCCTCGATCATGACGAACACCCCCCGCGGCTCGAGTGCGCGTTCGATCGTGTCCGCGATCTCGGTGGTGAGCCGCTCCTGCACCTGCGGGCGCTTGGCCAAGATGTCGACCACCCGCGCGACCTTGGACAGGCCCGTGATGCGCCCGTCCTTGTTCGGGATGTAGGCGACGTGCGCCCGTCCGTTGAACGGCAGCAGGTGGTGCTCGCACAGGGACTGCAGCGGGATGTCCTTGACCATGATCATCTCGTCGAAGTTGGCACCGGGGACCACGGTCGCGACGGGCGTCGGGTCGACCCCGACACCCTCGAAGATCTCTCCGTACATGTCGGCGACCCGCCGGGGCGTGTCGACGACGCCCTCGCGATCGGGGTCGTCGCCGATCCCCTCCAGGATCATGCGCACCGCCTGCTCGATCTTGGCGCGGTCGATCTGGGCCATCAGGCGCTCACCAGGTCCTCGAGCGTCTCGGGCAGCCTCGACAGGTCCTCGAGCTCCGCTGCGCGCGGCAGGTCCGAGCGCTCGCGCAGCCGGTTGATCCACACCGCCCGCAGGCCGAGCTCGTTCGCCGGCGCGATGTCGTGGAACAGGGACGCGGCGACGTGCGCGTGGCGCTCGCGGTCGGCGCCCGTCCGCTCGAAGAACCGCTCCCAGTGGCCGTGCGTCGGCTTGTACGAGCCGGCCTCCGCCGCCGTGATCCGCAGATCGACGGGGACGCCGATAGCTTCCAGCGACGCGTCGAGGAACTCCGGATCCGTGTTCGACAAGATCCCGATGCGCCAGCCACGTGTCCGGAGCTCGGCCAGCGAGGCCGGGACCTCGTCGAAGGGCGGCCACGCGGGCAGCGAGTCACCGAGTGCCTGACGGTCGTCATCGGCGAGCTCGAGCCCCTCCCGGTGCGCCACGCGTTCGAGCGACTCGGCGAGCACCTGCCGGTACGACACCGCGCGGCCGCGCTGCACCTCGGGCTCGATCTGGTGGTAGGCCGACAGCAGCAGTTCGGCATCGTGCTCGGGCCACAGGTCGGACAGGGTGTCGCGGATCCCGCCCATCCAATCGATCAGGGTGCCGTAGCAGTCGAACGTCGCCCAGCGGTCCCCGGCCATCGCGCCGCGAAGCCTATCCGATGGGTTTGGGGGGGATCGTCCCGGGGGTGCTCGGCTGCCCACTGGTCCTGATCGCGCGTCGGGACACCGCGAGACCGGCACCGCGGACGGACTGGTCGCGCTGCGCGCGCTTGGGGATATCGGAGAGGAACGCCTCGACCTCGTCGCGCTCGAGCGTCTCGCGCTCGACGAGCATCGTCGCCAGCTCGTCGAGCTTGGTCCGATGACCCTGCAGGATCTCGAGCGCCTCGTCGTGGGCCTCGTCGATCAGGCGGCGGACCTCGTTGTCGATCTCGAACGCCACGTGGTCCGAGTAGTCGGGCTGGCTCTGGAAGTCGCGCCCGAGGAAGACCTCATGCTGCTTCTGCCCGAGCGTGAGCGGCCCGATCGCGTCGGACATCCCGTACTCGGTCACCATCTGCCGGGCGACCTTGGTCGCGCGCTCGATGTCGTTCGCGGCGCCGGTCGTGATGTCGCCTACGATCAGCTCCTCCGCCACCCGGCCGCCGAGGAGCATCGCGAGCTCGTCCGCGAGCTCCTCGCGCGTCATGAGGAACTTGTCCTCCTCGGGCAGCGTCAGCGTGTACCCGAGCGCGCGGCCGCGCGGGATCACGCTGATCTTGTGGACCGGGTCGGTGTTGGGCAGGATGTGGGCCACGAGGGCGTGCCCGCCCTCGTGATAGGCGATGACGCGCTTCTCGCGTTCGCTCATGACCCGGGTCTTGCGCTCTGGCCCGGCCATCACGCGGTCGATCGCCTCCTCGACCTCCTTCATCGAGATCGCCTTCTTCCCCCAACGGGCGGCGAGCAGCGCCGCCTCGTTGATCACGTTGGCAAGATCTGCGCCCGTGAACCCGGGGGTGCGGCGCGCGATCGTCGACAGGTCCACGGTCTCGTCGAACGGCTTGCCCTTCGCGTGGACCTTCAGGATCCCCTTGCGACCCTCGAGATCCGGACGGTCCACGGTGATATGCCGGTCGAACCGCCCGGGCCGCAGCAGGGCCGGATCCAAGATGTCGGGTCGGTTGGTGGCCGCCATCAGGATGACCGCGGTCCGCTGGTCGAACCCGTCCATCTCGACCAGCAGCTGGTTGAGGGTCTGCTCGCGCTCGTCGTGTCCGCCGCCGAGGCCGGCGCCGCGGTGCCGCCCGACGGCGTCGATCTCGTCGATGAACACGATCGCGGGCGCGCTCTGCTTGGCCTGTTCGAACAGGTCGCGGACCCGGGCGGCGCCGACCCCGACGAACATCTCGACGAAGTCCGAACCCGAGATCGAGTAGAACGGCACCCCGGCCTCGCCGGCGACCGCCCGCGCCAGCAGGGTCTTGCCCGATCCCGGCGGGCCGAACAGGAGCACCCCGCGAGGGATCTTCGCGCCCATCGCCTGGAACTTGACGGGGTTGGCGAGGTACTCCTTGACTTCCTGGAGCTCCTCGATCGCCTCGTCCACCCCGGCGACGTCCGAGAACGTCGTCTTGGGCTGGTCCTTGGTGACGAGCTTCGCGCGGGCCTTGCCGAACTGCATCACGCGGCCGCCGCCACCCTGCGACTGGTTCATGATGAAGATGAACGCCCCGACGATCAGGATCACGGGGATCAGCTGGAACAGGAACCCGACGAGCGCCGATCCGTTCTGCGGATCGGCCGAGATGTCGACGCCGTTCTTCTGCAGGTCCGCCGTGAGCGTCTCCTCCGTACCCGCGACGTACGCGACCCGGTAGGCGGTGCCGTCGGTGAGCTCGCCCTCGATCACGCCGTCGCCGAGCAGGAACTTCGCGGTCTTGACGTTGCCGGCCGAGACCTCGCTCTGGAACTGGCTGAACGTGAGCTGTTCGGACGCCGCGCCACGGTTGGCGAACAGGAGGAAGAGCCAGATGGCCGCGAGGACGATCAGGACGTAGATCGCCGGACCGCGGACGAGCCGCCGGTACGGCGACCCGGGGTCGGTTGCCAGGGGGTGTGCTCCTTTCGGACCCGATGGACCTGGGAGATGCTGCGGGGCCCGCGCGTCTGCCGACGGCCCGAGCCCTGGGCGATGGTAGCACCTGGGTTGGCTCTTGCCGATACCCCGATCAGCGGATGCCGCTGTCCACCAGGACGTCCGAATGGACGACCTCGCCCGCACGGACGGAGACCCGGACGGGCGCGACCGATCGCGCCGGATCGTCCTGGATCGACGCGGTGAGTAGGTAGCTCCCCGGGGCAACGTCGATCACGAACGTGCCGTCGTTCCCGCTCACGGCGCGCGCCCGGACAGCGCCCTCGTCGTCGACCACGCGCACCGGCACCCCCGCGAGCGGGCGCCCGGGGCAGGGGCTGTCGATGCTCTGGACCGGGCAGGTCGGGGTGAGCAGGACGGAGCCCCGGATCGTCCCGAGCGCATCCCCCGAGCCTGCGACCGGGCCGCGGGCGCAGGCCGCCAGCATCGCCGACAGGAGGAGAAGGAGCGGAACGGCGGCGCGCCTCACGGCGCTTGGACGCGCCAGGCGAGCCGGGCGTTCCGGCTCAGACGTCGCCGTACGCCTCGGGTTTGAGCAGGCCGACGTACGGGAGGTTGCGGAACCGTTCGGCGAAGTCCAGGCCGTAGCCGACCACGAAGTCGGGGGGGATCTCGAA
Organism: Actinomycetota bacterium; assembly: GCA_049587975.1. GTDB lineage: Bacteria > Actinomycetota > UBA4738 > UBA4738 > HRBIN12 > DASSJM01. The sequence continues at coordinate 14,217 of JBAVEY010000284.1, forward strand.
CCCGACGTACTTCACGTCCAGGTGGACCCGCTGGATCCCTGTCTTCTTGAGGAGCGCGCACACCTCGAGGCTCGCCGGGCGACGGCCGCGGAGGTTCTTCAACAGGTAGTTGAGCGTGAGCCCCGAGTCCACGATGTCCTCGATCAGCAGGACGTGTCGGCCCTCGAGATCGTGGTCGAGGTCCTTGAGGATCCGTACGACACCGGAGGTCTTGGTGGCGGCGCCGTACGACGCCACGGCCATGAAGTCGACCTCGAGCGGCAACCGGATGTGTCGCGACAGGTCGGCCATCATCACGAACGCGCCCTTCAGGACGCCGAGGAGCAGGAGCTCGCGACCCGCGTAATCATGGGTGATCTGCTCGCCGAGTTCGCGCAGCTTGTCCTGGATCTCCCGCTCGCCGATCAGGATGCGTTCGATGTCCCGCTCACGTGCGTCATCCTCCGCGTCGACGGACGGAACGTGGACGGCGTTCTCGAGATCGGACAGTGCGACCCGGCCTTCCATCTCGCCCCCCTTCACTCCCGGCTCTCGGGGGAAGTGCGAGAGAGGGAAACATACTCCCGCTCACGTCGTGCCGTCGATCCGTTGGCGAGGTCGCGGCGCCGTCCCGGGCGACCCTCGGCAAGGTCGAGGACGGCCTCGACCGAACCCCGGCCCCACGGCGCGGCGTCGTCGGGGCCCAGCAGTCGATAGGTCGCCAAGCGGACGACGCGTGCGGCGACCGGCGGCGGGAGCGAGAGGAGCGCGGCCACGTCCAGCCGCAACTCGCCCTCGCGGTCGGAAAGGACCGCCGGGATCGCGTCGATCGCGGCACCGTCGAGCTCCGCGCGGTCCTGCCGGAGCAGGTCGGCCGACCGGGCGATCGGTCGGCGAACGTCCCGGCGTGTGGCGCGCTCGATCGCCGGCAGCACCTGGTGCCGGATCGCGTTCCGGAGGTTGCGCGGATCGCGGTTCGTCGGATCGATCCGAGGACGCAGGTGCAACGCGCGGCAGAACGCCTCGACCTCGGTGCGCTCGACGTCCAGGAGGGGCTGGACGTGATCGGCACCGCCGTCGGCCGATCCGCCCGGCCAGATGCCCCCGAGGGCCTCCAACCCTCCACCCCGGATCAGGTTCAACAACACGGTCTCGGCCTGGTCGTCGAGCGTGTGGCCCTCGGCGATCACCCGTGCCCCGATCTGCTCGCACACGCGATCGGCGGCCGCGGTCCGAGCCATGGTCGCCCACGCCTCGATCGAGGCGCCCTTGGCCGGGGTCTCATCGGCCACGCGGACGTGCACGGGAAGCCGCAACCGCTCGCCAACCCGGGCGACGTACCCGGCGTCACTGCCGGAATCGGGACGCAGCCGATGGTCGTAGTGGAAGACCTCGAGCCGGATCCGGAACAGTCGACGCAGGTGCCAGAGCGAGTACAGGAGGCAGACGGAGTCCGGGCCGCCCGAGACGCAGACGAGGACGGCGTCCCGAGGTCGGAACATCTCGTGCTCGCGGGCCGTCCTGGTCACCCGTTCGAGGACTCGGGCGACGGCCGGCGGGCGGCGCATCAGCCTCTCGCGACCCTCCCCACCCAGCGAGCGGGGTCCTCGATCTCCTCCGGGCTCGGCAGGTTGCCCTCCTCGCCCCAGACGCGGTTCAGGCCCTCCATACCCGCGTCGGCGACGACGCTGCGGACGAAGCGCTCGCCCGAGGCGTACTGCTTCACCTTGGTCTCGAACCCGATCGCCTGCTGGAACGCCTTCTCCACCCCTCCGCGCGACCGCCGCCGCTGCTGGAGCGCCCTCCGCATGCGGTCGAGGTCGTCGACCCGGCCCTGCGCGACGGCGTTCATGACGAACGACGCGTGTCCCTCGAGCAGCGTCATGAGCGCCTGCATCTTGGCCAACAGCGCGCGCTGCTCGTCGGTCATCATCAGCAAGATCCCGTTCATCCCCCGCCAGTCCGCACCCGCCCGGACCGCGTCGGCCGCGCGCCGAACCTGCGCGAACACCTCCCGGGAGTCGACCTGCACGGTCTCGAGGTAGCGACCGAACAGCGTCTCGAGATGCGGGCGGAGCCACGGGGTCGCGCCGAACTGCACCCGGTGCGTCACCTCGTGGATCGCCACCCACAGACGGAAGTCGCGTCGGGGCAGCTCGAAACGGCGTTCGACCTCGACGAGGTTCGGCCCGACGAAGTAGAGGAGCCCGTCGTCGTCGGGGGGCAGGAAGGCGTCGTACTGGCCGAGCACCTTGCGAGACACGTACCCGAGGAGCGCGCCGATCTGCGCACCGAGGGCCTTGCGGCGCAGGTCCGACCGAGGAGCGCCTTCCGGGAGCACTCGCGCGGCGAGCGGCTCGAGCAGGCGCTGGAGACCGTTCACGTTGGCGTTCACCCATTCGCCGCGAGACATCAGCCACGGCCGCGACCGGAACCCTCCGGATGCGGACAGGCCGGTGAACTCCTGGATCAGCGTTTCCGCGTACGGCACGACCTCCACGAGGTCCTCGCGCATCCGCGCGCGCTCGACCGTCGGGGTGGGAGGACCGCTCCCGCCGACGCGCCTGCCGGTCTGGGTGGCGGTACCCCAGTCGACGAGCGCGGCAGCGCGCGAACCCATGGACCAGTCGATGGTGGCCTCCATGGCCGGAGCGGGCCTTAGCCCTCGGCCTTCTTGCGGGCGGCGATCATCGCCGCTCGCCGCGCCTGGCCCTCGGCCACGCGACGGTCGGTGCCCTTCTCGAGCAGCTCGGCGAGGACCCGGTCGAACGTCTCCTGATCGAGACTCACCTCGGCATGCTCAGCCGACGCTGCGGCGGCGGTCGGCGGTACCGCGGCGGGTGCTTCCGCGGCCGGGGCGGTCGCCGCCTCAGCGGCGGGGGCGGGAGGGGCCGCAGCGGGCGCGGC
>JBAVEY010000285.1:0-11099 GCA_049587975.1 Actinomycetota bacterium
CCCCCGGCGAGCGGAACGGTTCGGGCGGAAACCGCTTGGGCTTGCGCGTCAACACCGCGAGCCGCGTGAAGCCGTCCTCGGCATGCAGGGCCAGAGCAGCCAGGATCTTGCCGGCCAGGTGCGACGGCCCGACGCCGTTCCCGGTGAAGCCGAGGCCGTAGTGCACGTTCCCACGACCGATCGTGCCGAAGAACGGCATCGTGAACCCGCTGACGTTGATCGGGCCGCCCCACGCCGCCTCGATCGGCACGCCCTCGAAGCTCGGGAACATCCGATAGAGGTCGTCGCCCACCCGCCGCGCGTAGCGCGGCTCGTAGTCGTAGCGGTGGTCGATCCGGCGCGCGAGGTTCGGCTGCAGCCCGCCGAGCCCGAGCGCGATCCGGCCGTCGGGCGTGGTACGCGCGTAGTGGATCGACGAACGCAGGTCCCGGATCGCCTCGCCGCCCGTCCAGCCGAGCGCCTGGATCCGGTCCGGGGCTGGCGCGGTCACGACCATGTAGGACCCCCGGAGCGTGAGCCGTGGCTTGAAGGCCTTCCACCAGGTCGCCCACGCGCCGAGGCCGACCACGGCGTCGCCCGCCCGCACCGAGCCACCCGGCGTCTCGGCCGTCACCCGCGCACCCATGCCGAGCCGCGTGACCGTCGTGCGTTCGAAGATCCGCACGCCGTTCTCGATCAGCAGGCGGCGGAGACCTCGCGCCAGACGCGCGGGGTGGACGGTCGCGGCGTCGGCGATCAGCACCCCGTTGCCGAACCGTGGGGACGCGCACCGCTGCTGGACCTCGCCGGCGGTGAGGATCTGATACTCGTCCTCGACACCGAGCGCGCGCGCGGCCTCCAGCGAGCCCTCCCAGGCCCCCTCGTGCCGCTCGTTCGTCGCGACGGCGAGATCGCCCCCGTGGCGGAACCATGCGTCGACCCCGTTCGCGCGGCACCACGTGCCGATCTCGGTCGGCGCGCGCCCGCAGGTCATCAGCAGCTCCATCGCGTCCGCGTCGCCGTAGGTCTCGCGGACGTCGCGGATCTTCTCCCACCATCCGTCGCAGAACCCGCCGTTGCGGCCGCTCGGGCCGCCGCCGCAGATGTCGGACTCGAGCAGGACGACGTCGAGGTCCGGACTCCGTTCCTTCAGGAACCACGCGGTCCAAAGGCCCGTGTACCCGCCGCCGAGGATCACGACGTCCGCGGTGGTGTCCCGGTCGAGCGCAGGTGTGTCGGGCCCGGCGAACTCGGGGAGCGCGAGCGCCTCCTCGAGCCACCACGAGCGTTCGGCGGGGCGTGGCGCGTCGACGGGGGCCATGGCTCCTTCCTGCCCGTGTCGGGGCTGCGGTATCGTGCGAGCCCCATCCTTCCACGTCCGTTGGCCGGGTCCTTCAGGAGGTCATCATGGTCGACCGCCCCCGTTCTCGAACGGTCACCGAGGGACCCGAGCGCGCCCCGGCGCGCGCGATGCTGCGGGCCGTCGGGTTCTCCGAGGAAGACTTCGGCAAGCCCCAGGTCGGCGTCGCGTCGAGCTGGAACGAGGTCACGCCCTGCAACTACCACCTCGACAAGCTTGCCGCGCTCGCGAAGGAAGGGGTACGGCAGGGGAACGCGGTCCCGCTCGAGTTCACGACGATCGCGGTCTCCGACGGGATCGCGATGGGTCATGAGGGGATGAAGGCGTCGCTGATCAGCCGCGACGTGATCGCCGACTCGGTCGAGCTCGTGATGCACGCCGAGCGGTTCGACGCGTTGGTCGGCATCGCGGGATGCGACAAGTCCGAGCCCGGGATGCTGATGGCGATGGCCCGGCTCAACCTGCCGTCGGTGTACCTCTACGGCGGGACGATCCTTGCCGGCACCTACGGGGGTCGCGACGTGACGATCCAGGACGTGTTCGAGGCCGTGGGCGCCCACGCGAAGGGCGCGATCGATGACGAGGAGCTCCTCGGCATCGAGCGCGCGGCCTGTCCGACCACGGGCTCGTGCGCCGGGATGTACACGGCCAACACCATGGCGGCCGCCGCCGAGGCGCTCGGCATGTCGCTCCCGGGAGCGGCATCGCCGCCCGCCGTCGACTACCGGCGCGAGGTGTTCGCGCGCGAGTCGGGCATCGCGGTGACGGGGCTGCTGGAGTCCGGCCTTCGCCCACGCGACATCATGACCAAGGACGCGTTCACGAACGCGATCGCCGTCGTGATGGCGTTGGCCGGCTCGACCAACGCCGTGCTCCACCTGCTCGCCATCGCGCACGCGGCCGGCGGCGAGCTCGAGCTCGACGACTTCGACCGCATCAGCCGGGCCGTGCCGCATCTGGTCGACGTTCGGCCGGCGGGCAGGTTCGTGATGCAGGACCTCGACCGGGTCGGCGGCGTCCCGGTCGTCATGAAGGAGCTCCTCGACGCCGGGCTGCTGGACGGGGACGCGATGACGGTCACCGGCAAGACGATCGCCGAGAACCTCGCCGAGATCGCGCCGGCCGCCCCCGATGGCACCGTCGTACGGGCGTTCTCCGAACCGATCCATGCGGAGGGCGGGACGGCGATCCTCTACGGCTCGCTCGCGCCCGAGGGCTCGGTCATGAAGATCGCCGGGGCCGCGTCGCTCGAGTTCCGCGGGCGTGCCCGGCCCTTCGACTCCGAGCAGGAGGCGTTCGAGGCGGTCACGAGCGGCTCGATCGTCGCGGGCGAGGTCATCGTGATCCGGTACGAGGGTCCGAAGGGGTCCCCCGGCATGCCCGAGATGCTCGCGGTCACGGCGGCGGTGGCGGGCGCGGGTCTGGGCGCCGACGTGGGGCTGATCACCGATGGACGGTTCAGCGGTGCCTCGAAGGGCTACAGCGTCGGTCACGTCGCGCCGGAGGCGGTCGTCGGGGGCCCGATCGCCCTCGTCCGCGAGGGCGACGAGGTCCTGATCGACGCGGCGAACCGTCGGATCGACCTCGTGGTCGACGACGCCGAGCTCGAGGAGCGACGCCTGGGGTGGGTACCGCCTGCCCCCCGGTACGCGAGCGGGGCGCTCGCGAAGTACGCCAAGCTGGTCGGCTCCGCCTCCAGAGGCGCCGTCACCTGGTGACGCGCCGGTCGGCGGCGCCGAACCCCGCCGGCGCCGACCCTCACTCCACCGGTTGACGCAGGATCGTGCGCAGGCGTTCGGGCGCCGAGCGTTGGGGGTCGCCCAGGTAGAGCTCGTGGTGGCGTCCCCTCGGGCGCAGCCCGGCCTCCGCGATCCCGGCGAAGAGGCGCTCGATCGTCGGGCGCTCGTCCGCGTAGGGACCGACGTGCATCGTCTGGGCGCAGGGCCCCTCGTCGAACGGCTCCACGCGCAGGGACGGTGCGACCGCCGGATCGAGCTTCTCGCGCGCGGCCGCCAGATGCTCCGCGAGCTCGGCGTCCATCGCCTCGCCGGGGAGCCCGATCATCAACGTCCATCGCCACGTCTCGCGGTCTCCGCCGCCGAAGATCTCGTCGAGGTCCACGATCCCATCGGTCGTCCACCACAGGCCTTCGAGCGGTCCGACCTTGCCCTCGATGCCCCGTCGCTTGAGCGCGAACCGCAACGGGTAGGCGAGGCCGTACAGGCCGGGTATCCGAGGCTCGAACGCCGCGGGACCCGGCGGTCCCGACCCGTCGATCATCACGAACCGGTGTTCGGGGATCGTCAGTAGCCGGATCTCGTTCCGCGGGGCGCGAAGCTCGTCGAGCGGATCCTTGGGTCGTTCGAGCACGCTCGGGCTCGCCATGGGTCCCCTCCTTTCAATGAGGGCGGGAGCGGGCATGGCCGTACGCCCGAACGGACGGGAGCATCGCGAGCACGATGATCGTGAAGCCCACGGCGGCCAGCGCCGGCTGGAGCCAGATCACGTCCGGGATCACGAACAGCTCGTACACGATCCAGGCGACGAGGACGGACCCGATCGCCACCGCTCCCCACCACGACCAGTGGAGCCCGGTGCGTTCGTCGATGCTCGTGAGGGGCCCGAACGACCGCCGGGTCCACAGGCCGGCGATCAGGATCAGGCCGAACACGCCGTACACCAGGAACAGGAACACCCCGGGCAGCAGGAAGTCGCTCACGGGGGTTCCCTCGAGCCACGAGAGATCCGCCTGGAGCGCGTCGCCGGTGCGGTCGGCCATCAGGCTCCAACCGCCGGCGAGGCCGGCGATCGAGAGCACGCCGATCAGGACCAGCAGGGGATACAGGGCGAGCGGGCGTCCCCGCTGCACCCGGGCGACCGGGAAGTCGGTCGAGGGGCTCGTCTCCAGACGCATGGCGCACCTCCATCGTTTGCTGACTCGACCGTAGGTCGGCCCGGACCGTGAGCGGGAGGCCGGTCGGGCCGGTGCGTGGGGTCCGTTCGGCGCCGCCCCCGAGTTGCCCCGCAGATCGTGAGGCGACACACTCGCCCCGATCCGGTCGCCGGAGCAGGACGGAGGCAGGGGGGCCAGGCGTGGAGCAGCCGCTTCCGGCGGAACGCCACCGTCGCATCCACGAGCTCGTGCGGGAGCAGCGGGTCGTACGTGTGTCGGCCCTGTCCGAGCAGCTGGGGGTCTCCGACGTGACCGTCCGCCGCGACCTCGAGCTGCTGGAACGCCGGGGGATGCTCGAACGGACCCACGGCGGCGCGGTTGCCACCCAGTGGATGGGGGCCGAACCCGCCTACCTCGAGGCGGTCTCGACGAACCCGGCCGAGAAACGCCTGATCGGGGAGACGGCGGCCCGGCTGGTCGAGCCGGGGGACGCCCTCTACCTGAATGGCGGAACGACGACGCTGCAGGTCTTCCGACACCTTCGGGCCACGGGCCTGAAGGTCGCCACGAACCACGTCGGGATCGCGCTCGAGGCCGCGGACCGCGACGTGGAGCTCCTGCTGCTCGGCGGCCACTATCGCGCGCCGAGCAACTCGGTCGTCGGGCCGTTCGCCACCGAGGCGCTACGACGGACGCATGCGACGAAGGCATTCATCGGGGTGGAGGGGATCAGCGTGGGGTCGGGGCTCACCACCCCCGTCGCGGCGGAGGCCGAGATCGCGCGTGTGATGATCGAGCAGACACGGGGGCGGGTGCTGGTGGTCGCCGACCATTCGAAGGTCGGGACGGTCGCGGACTTCGTGATCGCCCCGCTCGAGGAGGTCGACGCGCTGGTCGTCGACGAGGGTTGCTCCGAAGCGTACCGGCAGCGTTTGACCGAAGCCGGCATCGAAGTCATCGTTGCGGCCGAGCGGGCCTCGGCCGCAACGAGCGGCTGATCCGATGTTCGTGGAGAAGGGGGGAACCGGATGTCGATGAGTGATCAGGCGGCCAGGGACACCGCCGATCTCGAGAAGTTCGGTTACAAGCAGGAGCTGAAGCGCGAGCTCCACACCTTCAGCTCCTTCGCGGTGGCGTTCAGCTACATCTCGCCCTCGACCGGCATCTTCACGCTGTTCGGTCTCGGCATGGCCGCGATGGGCGCCTACCTCTTCTGGGCGTGGCCGGTCGTGGCGCTGTTCCAGTTCGTGGTGGCCCTGAACTTCGCCGAGCTCTCCAGCCACTTCCCCGTGGCCGGCTCCGTCTACCAGTGGACCAAGTACCTGGCCGGGCGAGGCTACGCATGGTTCACGGGCTGGTTCTATGTGATCGCGGGCATCCTGACCGTTGCGTCGGTGTGCGCCACGCTCCCGCTCGCGCTCCTGCCGATGCTGAACACGGCGTTCGGCTGGAGCCTGAACACCAACCTCGGCAGCGCGGATCAGGCGGTCGTCGCGATCATCACGCTCGTGCTCATCACCGTCCTCAACATCTACGGCGTGAAGCTCGTGGCCATCGTGAACAACACGGGGGTGATCTTCGAGATCCTCGGGATGGTCGTGTTCGCGATCATCCTGGCCTTCGCGCACAACGACCAGGGGTTCGGGGTCATCGTCAACCCCGACAAGACCGGCAACATCTTCCAGTTCCCGGCGCCGTTCAGCATCTCGTTCTTCCTCGTGGCGATGTTCATGAGCCTGTACGTGATCTACGGGTTCGACACCGCCTCGACACTGGCGGAGGAGACCCACAACCCGAGGCAGGAGGCGCCCAAGGCGGTGCTCGGCTCGGTCGCGGGGGCCTTCGTGATCGGCGCGATCTTCCTGTGGGGGGTCCTGGTAGCGGTTCCCAACATGGGTGAGGCGGTCGCCGGCTTCTTCGGACCCGCCACGATCATCGATGCGGTCCTGTCGGACACGCTGACGGTCATCTACCTGCTCGTCGTTTCGGCGGCGATCTTCGTGTGCTGCATGTCGATCCTGACCTCGACGATCCGTCTGGCGTTCGGGATGGCGAGGGACGATCAGCTGCCGTTCTCCAAGCGGATGGCGAAGGTCAGCCCGAGGCTGCACACGCCGGTGGCGACCTGCATCATCATCGGGGCGCTCTCGGCGATCCCGTTCATCCAGTTCTCCGGGCCGACGGTCATCGCCGTGGGAGCGACGGCCTCGATCTACCTGAGCTACCTGCTCGGGAACCTCGCGGTCATGCGGGCTCGTACGAAGGGCTGGCCGAAGAGCAAGGCGCCGTTCTCGCTCGGCAGGTGGGGCAAGCTCGTCAACGTCGTCGCGATCGTCTGGGGCCTGGCGATGCTCCTGAACTTCCTCACGCCGGCGTCGGTGAACAGCGCGTTCGACCCGAACGCGTCAGGCGCGAACTACCTGCGCATCTTCGCCAACCCCAAGGCGATCCAGACGGACTGGTACGCCGAGGGCGATCAGCTCGTCGACTTCAAGATCGATTTCCTGAACAAGATCCCGATCATCTGGCTCGTGTTCGCGGTGGTCCTCATCATCGGAGCGATCTACTACTTCGCCGTGCAGCGCAAGAAGCCCTATGAGGCGGTGGTGGCTCCAACCGATGAAGACCTCTCGGGCATCGTCTCGGTCTGAGCCGACGTTCCGGATGGAGAGGGGCGGCCCGACGGCCGCCCCTCTCGCGCGTCTCGTGCCATCATCCGGACCGTGAAGATCGTCGCCACGCCGAGGGCTGCCGAGTACATCCGGGAGCAGGGCGGCGCCGTCTGGGTCTGGCTCGACCCCCACCGTGGGTTGGTCGGGTCGCACGTCTGGCTCGAGGCTCACTGCGAACCTCCTGGATCCAGTCGCCGCACGAAGTTCACCCGTGCCTCTCGCCGTCCCCATCGGTTCGAGCGGATGGAGCAGGACGGCTTCGTGATCCATTACGCGTTTGGGAACCTGAGCGAACCGGAGGAGCTCCATTTCGATCGCAAGGGGTGGCGCCCGGGGACCTATCGGCTCGAGGCGTACTGGAACGGCTCCGTATTCGTCGGCGACGATGTCCCGCCGCCGGTCACGTCCTGACGCGTTCGCCCTTGGGGTCGTACAGGGGCTGATCGACGACCTCGGCGCGGATCCACTCGCCGAACACCTCGACGGCGAGCGGCGTCCCGACCTGCGCGAGCTCCACCGGCAGGTACGCGTACGCGATGCTCGCGCCGATCGTGTAGCCGATCCCGCCCGACGTCACCCGAGCGACGATCCGCCCGTCCGACCGCACCGGCTCGTTGCCGAGCGTGGACGAGCGCGGGTCGGTCAGCACCAGGCAGGCGAGGGTCCGGCGCACGCCCTCGGTCCGCAGGCGTTCGAGCGCCTCCTTGCCGATGAAGTCCTTGTCGCGGGCCACCGCGAAGCCGAGGCCGGCCTCGAGCGGTGAGTCGTCCGGCGTCACGTCCGAGCCCCACGCCCGGTAGCCCTTCTCCAGGCGCAGCGAGTCGATCGCCCGGTACCCGGCCGGCACCAGCCTGTGGGGCGCGCCGGCCTCCGTCAGCGTGTCGAACAGGGTCACCCCGAACTCGACGGGGCAGTACAGCTCCCATCCGAGTTCGCCCACATACGTCACGCGCAGGGCCAGGCACGGGACGTGCCCCACGGTGATCTCGCGAGCGGTCATGAGGGGGAAGCCGACGTCGGACAGGTCGTCCGCGCACGCCGCGGACAGGATGTCCCGCGCCCGCGGACCCCACAGGCCGAGGCAGGCGAGCCCGGAGGTGATGTCGCGGACCTCCACTACGTCGTCGCGCTCGAGATGCCCCCTGATCCAGGCGAGGTCGAGCCCGCCCGAGGCCGTCCCGGTGACGATCCGGAACCGCTCGGGTCCGAGGCGCGTCACGGTCAGGTCGCACTGGATGCCGCCCCGGCGGTTCAGCATCGGCGTGTAGACGATGCGACCCGTGGCCACATCGACGTCGTTCGCGCAGATGCGCTGGAGGACCGCGCACGCGTCCGGCCCCGACACCTCGATCTTGGCGAAGCTCGTCTCGTCGAACAGCCCGGCCCGCTCGCGCGTCGCGACGTGCTCGGCCACGATCGCGGTCGACCAGTGCTCGCCGGCCCACCCGCGCGGCTGCGACGAGACGTGGGCGGGGTCCTCGTTCGATCGGAACCAGTTCGCGCGCTCCCAGCCCGCCTTCTCGCCGAATTCCGCGCCGAGCACCTCCAGTCGCGTATAGGTCGGCGAGACCCTGAGGGGCCGGCCCGCGTCGTAGTCCTCGCCCGGGTACTTCACGTCATAGTGCTTGGCGTAGATCTCGTGCGCGCGTGCGAGCGCGAACCGCCGGCTCCGGTACTGGGCGCCGAACCGCCGGACGTCCATCTTGGTCAGGTCCATCGACGGCTCCCCGTCGACGATCCATTCGGCCGTGTACCGGCCGATGCCGGCGCCCCCCGTGATCCCGTGCGCGCAGAAGCCTGCCGCAACGAAGAACCCGCGCACCTCGGTCTGCCCGAGGATGAAGTCGTCGTCGGGCGTGAAGGCCTCGGGCCCGTTGACGAACCGGTTGATCTCGGTGGTGCGCAGGGCCGGGATCAGGTTGAAGGCGCCCTCGGCGATCGGCTCGAACCGCTCCCACTTCTCCTGCAGGAGGCGGTGGTTGAAGTCGGAGGGGATCGGCGTGTCGACGTGCCAGGGGTCGGGGTTGCGTTCGTACCCTCCGACCACGAGGCCGCCCACCTCCTCGCGGACGTAGACGAGGTTGTCCGGGTCGCGCAACGTCGGGAACGCGGCCGTGACCCCTTCGATCGGGCGCGTGATCAGGTACTGGTGCTCCATCGGCACGACCGGGATCTCGACGCCGGCCAGTCGCCCGAGCTCATGCGCCCAGATCCCGGCGGCGTTCACGACGATCTCGGCCTCGATCCCGCCGTGGTCCGTGACGACGCCGGCTACCACCCCGTCGCGGACCGAGATCTCCACGACTCGGACACCGGTGCGGATCCGGGCGCCCCCGCGCTTGGCTCCCTCGGCGAAGGCCATCGTGAGCCCGGTCGGGTCCAGGTGCCCGTCGGTGGGGACGAACTGCGCGCCCAGCACGTTCGAGACGTCGATCAGTGGGAAGCGTTCGTGTGCCTCGTCCGCGGAAACGATCTCGACGGGCAGGCCGAAGCTCTTGGCCCAGCCGGCCTGCCGGGCGAGGGCCTCGAGCCGGTAGGGGGACGAGGCCAGATGCAGCGTCCCCACCTGATGCCAGCCGGGGTCGACGCCGGTCTCGGCCTGGAGCGTCGGATACAGGTCGACCCCGTACATCATCATCCGGGTGTGGCTGACCGAGTTCCGCAGCTGCGCCACGAGCCCCGCCGAGTGGAACGTGGAGCCACTCGTGAGCTCGGACCGATCGATCAGCAGGACGTCGTTCCATCCCATCCTCGTGAGGTGGTACGCGATGCTCGCACCCGCGACGCCGCCGCCGACGATCACGACGCGGGCGCGATCGTCGGTCACGTCAGATGGGCTCGGCGGCCCGCCGGAGCCAGTCCTCGAACCGCTCGTCGGCCATCGAGCCCTCGAGCCGATCGAAGTGCCGGTCGGCGTACGCGACGTAGTCGATGTCCAGGGTGGACAGCGCCTGCTGGATCACGCCCCACATCGCCTCGCGGAAGTCGGACATGATCCGCATCAGTTGCAGGCGCGCGCGGTGCCCGTCGGTCACCTCGCCGAACGTGAAGCGGAGCAGCGTCTCCTGGGCTCCCTCGGACAGGCCGTTGTTGATCGACAGGTTGCCGAGGTCGAAGAACGGATCGCCCATCCCCGAGTACTCGTAGTCGACGAGCCAGAACCCGGCCGCTCCGCGGAGGAAGTTGTCCGCGAGCAGATCGTTGTGGCAGGGGCGAGCGGGCACGGGAGCGACCGCGAGGGCCGCCTCGATCCGCCGGGCCCGTTCGTGCGCCGGACCGTACGCGGCGGGGATCGCGATGCCGCGCTCCTGCGAGAGCCGCCGGTAGTCCTCCACGATGCGGAACGCGTCGAACGAGACCGGGAGCCTCGGCCCCGCGTGGATCGTCGACACGACGCGCACGACGTCGGCCAGGACCGACTCCTGCTCCATGTCGCCCTCGGTGAGCGGTCCCCCTGGGACCCATCGCGTGATGAGGCATCCGTGTTCGGGCAGGTGGGCGACCACCTCGGGCCCCACCCCGGCCGCCGCGGCCGCGAGGGCGGCCTCGAACTCGGCCACACGGTCGATCCCGAGCAGCGCCGTGTCCTGCTCGGACAGCCGGAGGAAGAACGCCCCGGTGCCGACCTCGACACGGAAGTTGCGGTTGGTGCGGCCAGCCTCGATCGGGGTGATCCTCGGGTCGTGTCCCCGCCATTCTGGAACGGCCGCGATCACCGCACCGAGTTCACGATCGAGGCTCACGGCGCGAGACCCTAGACGGGGTGATCGTTTCGGGTCAAGGTTGAGCGGTTCCGAACGACCAGGGTCGGCTCGGTTGACCGTTCCTGCGCGGGTCACCCATCCGGCGGGTTGACAGGTCGTTCGATGCTCGTACACTGGCCGAACCATGTTCGACCACCAGGAGAAGACCGGACCGCGGGCCCTCGTACTTATCGCGTAGGCGCGGCCGGGCCGAGACAGGCCCGGGACCCGCGCCAGATGCCCCTCGCCCAGCGAGGGGCTTTTTCTACCCCGGTCGGGACGACGGGGAGCGATCGGGACCGAAGGCGGCACGGACGGCCACCGGACGGAAGCAGGGGACGGGAGGAGACGGAGATGCGATACGAGTTCGAGCGGGGCGGAAGGACGGTCGCGAGCGTGCTGTGGGAGGGCCCGGGTCAGGTGACGATGGACGTGGCCGACGCCGCGGATCG
>JBAVEY010000286.1:0-3203 GCA_049587975.1 Actinomycetota bacterium
CACCACCCGTACGACTCCTTCACGTCCTCGATCGAGGCGTTCATCGAGCAGGCCGCCCTCGACCCGGACGTGCTCGCGATCAAGCAGACGATGTACCGCACCTCGACGGAGGAGAGCCGCATCATCCGCTCGCTGATCAGGGCTGCCGAGCTCGGCAAGCAGGTCGTGGCGCTGGTCGAACTCAAGGCCCGGTTCGACGAGGAGCTGAACATCACCTATGCCCGGGAGCTCGAGCAGGCCGGGGTCCACGTCGTGTACGGCGTCGTCGGACTGAAGACGCACGCGAAGATCTCCCTCGTGGTTCGCCGTGAGACCAGCGCCGTCCGCCGCTACGCGCACGTCGGCACGGGCAACTACAACCCGGTCACGGCGATGATCTACGAGGACATCGGGCTGCTCACGGCCGATCAGGACATCGGTGCCGACCTGACCGACCTGTTCAACCTCCTCACCGGCTACAGCCGCCAGGGCGAATACCGCAAGCTCCTCGTCGCGCCGAACTTCCTGCGTGATCGGATGCGCGAGCTGATCCTCGGGCAGGCGCACGAGGGTGGGCGGATCGTGCTGAAGATGAACGCGCTCGTCGATCCGGGCATGATCGACGCCCTCTACGAGGCGTCCGGGGCGGGCGCCGACATCGACCTGATCGTGCGAGGGATCTGCTGCCTCCGACCGGGCGTCTCGGGCCTGTCCGAGAACATCCAGGTGCGCTCGATCGTGGGTCGGTACCTCGAGCATTCGAGGATCTATCGGTTCGGGGAGCGCGACTCGCGGCGCCATTACATCGGCTCCGCGGACCTGATGCAGCGCAACCTCGATCACCGCGTCGAGGCGCTCGTCCCGGTCACGGATCCCGCGCTCGCCGAGCGCCTGGACCGGATCCTGTCGGTGCTGCTCGAGGACGACACGCTCGCCTGGACGCTCGCAGCGGACGGCACCTGGGCCAAGGTGCCGACCGAACGCGGTGCCAACACGCACCTTCGGCTCCAGGAGCTCGCGGTCGAGCGCGCGGGGGCGGGGGACGCATGAGCCGAACGCCCGAGCCGGAACCGAGCATGGAGCGCGAGGCCAAGCTCCAGGCTCCCCCGGGTTTCCGCCTCCCCGAGCTGGGCGGCGACGGCCTGATCGCGACGGTCCGCCCGGAGCGCCGCTACGCCACCACGTACCTGGACACGGGCCAGCTTCACCTCGCCCGGTGGGGATGCAGCCTGCGGTACCGCGAGGGGCAGGGGTGGACGGCGAAACTCCCATCGCGGGAGGTGGGCGACCTGCTCGTGCGGCGCGAGTACGTATTCGACGGACCGGCGCCACCCCGCCGGGCGCCGGAGGCGGCGGTCGATCTCCTCCGCGCGTACGTGCGCGACCGCCCGCTCGGACCCTCGGCTCGGCTGCGGACGCTCCGTCGCTCGGTGCAACTCACGGACGATCTGGGGCGACCCGTCGCCGAGGTGACCGACGACGAGGTCTCCGTCATGCACGGGCGCCGGGTCGCCTCGCGGTTCCGCGAGCTCGAGATCGAGCTCGCGCCCGGGGCGCCGGAGGAGGCGGTCGCCGGCCTGCTCGAACGGCTCCACGACGCCGGCGCCGGGCCGGTCGAGAACGTGCCGAAGATCCGTCGCGCGCTCGGCCCCCGGGCGGACGCGGCGCCCGAGGTCGCGGTGAGACCGGTCGGCTCGCACGCCACCGTGTCCGAGGTCGTCCGCGGGGCGCTCGCCGCCTCCACGGCTCGGCTGTTCAACCACGACGCCGGTGTGCGGGTCGGCCTGGATCCCGAGGACGTGCACCAGGCCCGCGTCGCGACACGGCGCCTGCGCTCGGACCTGCGGACGTTCCGGGACTTCGTCGAGCCCGACTGGGCGACGGCACTGCGTGAGGAGCTCCGGTGGCTGGGCGCCGAGCTCGGCGCGGTCCGGGACGTGGAGGTCCTTCGCGAGCGCCTCCGGGGGCGCGTCGGATCGCTCCCCCCGAGCGACCGGCGAGCCGCCGACGGGCTGATCGACTCGCTCGATCGCCGACACGACGCGGTCCGCGAGGAGCTCCTGGCGGCGATGCGCGAGCCCCGGTACCTGCGACTGCTCGATGCCCTCGTCGTGGCCGCCGACGCACCGGCCCTGCTCGAAGGGGTGGCGGACGCGCCCGCGGCGGAGGCGTTCCGGCCGGCCCTCGAGTCGCCCTGGAAGCACCTCGTCACCGCGATGGATGCCGTCGCCGCCGACGCGACGGACGAGAACCTCCACGCTGCGCGGATCCGGGCCAAGCGGGTGCGCTACGCGGCGGAGGCGGTCGCGGCCGTGTTCGGCAAGCGGGCACGGGCGTTCGCGGAGGCCGCGGTGGCCGTGCAGGACGTCCTCGGGGAGCATCAGGATGCGGTGGTCGCGGGCGCGTGGCTGCGCGAGGCGGCCGCCGAGGGCGGGGACGCGTTCGTCGCGGGCGAGCTCGCCGCGATCGAGTCGCAGGCCGCGGCCCGGGCGCGTGAGGGATGGCCCGGGGCGTGGAAGGGGCTCTCCCGCAAGCGGCTGCGCTTCTGGGCGTGAACGGGCCCGTCCGCGCGGCCGGGGGCATCCTCCTTCGAGGCGAGGGGAGCGACCGATCCGTGGCCCTGGTCCATCGGCCGCGGTACGACGACTGGTCGTTCCCCAAGGGCAAGCTCGACGACGGCGAGGACGAGGGGTCTGCGGCCCTGCGCGAGGTCCAGGAGGAGACCGGTCTGCGGTGCCGTCTGGGCCCGAGCGTCGGCGCCGTCACCTATCGGGATCCGCGAGGACGACCGAAGGTCGTCCGCTACTTCCAGATGCAGGCGGACGGCGGCGGCGTCTTCACCGCGAACCACGAGGTGGACGAGGTGCGATGGGTTCCCGTGGAGGAGGCCACCGGTCTGCTGTCCTACGGGCACGACCGCAACCTGCTCCGTCGCATCCTCGGGGGCGCCCCGTCCTCCGCGGTCTACGTCGTCCGTCACGCCAAGGCAGGGGTCCGGTCGGCGTGGTCGCGTCCGGACGAGGAGCGTCCGCTCACCCGCCGGGGCAGGAAGCAGGCCCGGCGTCTCGTCGAGCGATTCCAAGGCCTCGACGTCGACCGGATCGTTTCGAGCCCCTCCGTCCGGTGCAGGCAGACGGTCGAGCCGCTCGGGGCGGCCCGGGGCCTCCCGGTCGAGCCGTCGGCCGCGCTCCGTGAGGGCGCGAGCGTCGACGAGCTCGTCCGCG
>JBAVEY010000287.1:0-2081 GCA_049587975.1 Actinomycetota bacterium
CTTCGGCTGATCGGTGACCTGATGGCCTTCTGCCTCGAGCGCGTGCCCCGGTGGCACCCGATCAGCGTCTCCGGGTACCACATCCGCGAGGCGGGGGCGAACGCGTGGCAGGAGCTCGCGTACACGCTCGCGGACGGCTTCGCGTACGTCGAGCTCGGCCAAGATCGCGGGCTGGACGTGGATCGGTTCGCGCCCGGCCTGTCCTTCTTCTTCAACGCGCACATCGACTTCTTCGAGGAGATCGCGAAGTACCGCGCCGCGCGAAGGATCTGGGCGAGGTGGCTGAAGGAGCGGTACGGCGCGACGAGCGAGTCGTCGATGCGGCTGCGGTTCCACACGCAGACCGCGGGGGTCTCCCTGACCGCCCAGCAGCCGATGAACAACGTCGTCCGGACGGCCGTCGAGGCCCTGGCCGCGGTGCTCGGGGGGACGCAGTCGCTGCACACGAACGCACTCGACGAGGTCCTGGCGCTGCCGACCGAGGAGGCCGCCAAGCTCGCGCTCCGCACCCAGCAGATCATCGCGCACGAAACGGGTGTTCCCGACGTGATCGACCCGCTCGGTGGCTCCTACTTCCTCGAGACGCTCACCGATCGCATGGAGGAGCTCGCCGAGGCCGAGTTCGCCCGCATCCTCGCGATGGGTGACGGTTCGATGCTGGAGGGGGTGCTCACCGGGATCGAACACGGCGTGTTCCAGCAGGCGATCGCCGAGTCCGCCTTCAGCGAGCAGGAGCGGTTCGAGCGCGGCGACCTCGTGAAGGTCGGCGTCACCGACTTCGTCGAGAGCGGGGATCAGCCCGTCGAGGTCCTGGAGATCTCCCACGAGGTCGAGCCGTCCCAGGTCCGCCGGGTGCGCGAGGTCCGCGAGCGCCGAGACGCGAAGGCCGCGCGGGAGGCGCTCGGACGCCTCGAGGAGCTCGCCGCGACCGACGCGAACCTCGTTGGGCCGCTCGTTGACTGCGCCCGGGCCCTGTGCACCGAGGGCGAGATCGTCGACGCCCTGCGGGGCGTGTTCGGGTCATACACGGAGACCCCACGGTTCTGAGGCGGACCTCCGCCGGAGCCCATCTCCTCAGTTGCAAGAGCACGCAGTTGCCAGACAGTGCGTGAGCGTGCTTACATGAGGTCCTCGATCGGGGGAAGGACGAGGCGTGATGCTCGCCGCAACACAGGCCCTGGGGATAGGCATCGTCGTGTCCGCCTTCTTGTTCGGGTTCCGGCACGGCATCGACTGGGACCACATCGCGGCGATCACCGACATCACGAGCTCGCAAGAGGATCGGAGCCGGGCCCTCGAGTTCGGCACCATCTACGCGCTCGGGCACGCGCTCGTGGTGTTCGTGATCGGGGTGTTGGCGATCGCCGTGGGGGCCAGGCTCCCCGAGGGCGTGGACGAGGTCATGCAACGCATCGTCGGCGTCACCCTCATCGTGCTCGGCGTGTACGTCTTCGCGGCGCTCGTCCGCCACGGGCGCGAGTTCCGGATGCGGAGCCGGTGGATGCTGATCTTCAGCGGCGTCCAGGGCGCGTATCGAAAGGTCCGCGGAGCCAGCCGTCGCGCGGCTCACGAACTGGAACCGGTGCACCGGCACGGGGACGATGGGGGCACGGTGTCGGTCACGATCGCCGAGGACATCCCAGTGTCCGAGTGGCACCACGGGCACCATGGGCGGCCGGGCCATCATCACCACAAGCATCCCGAGCCCACGGACGATGCGTTCATGAACTACGGTCGCGCGACGGCGTTCGGCGTCGGGATGCTCCACGGCATCGGGGCCGAGACCCCGACGCAGGTCGTGATCTTCCTAACGGCGGCTGGAGCGGGGGGCGCGGTGGCCGGCATCGCCATCCTCGTCGTCTTCCTGATCGGCCTGTTGGCTTCGAACACGCTCATCACGTTCGGGTCGGCGTTCGGCTTCGTGACGGCGTCGAAGAACTGGACGCTCTACGTCACGGTCGCGATCCTGACGGCGACGGCGAGCCTGGTGATCGGCACCCTGTTCTTGTTGGGGAAGGGATCCGTGCTGCCCGCCCTGTTCGGCGGGTAAGGCCTCAGCCCGCCGCCCCGCGAGCCTTCCG
>JBAVEY010000288.1:0-2693 GCA_049587975.1 Actinomycetota bacterium
ACGAGGCGCAGTTCCACGGTGTCCACGAAGGAGGCGGTCCCCCCGCCCGGGATGGTGATGTCGCCCTCGATGACCAGGGTGCCATCGCCGCCGTCCATGTCCACCTGCGAAGGTTGGATCGTGATCACGACCGCGGAGACGGGCAGCTTCCCGGGGTCCTAGGTCCAGGTGCCCTCGACACCGTCGCACGAGTAGACGGCGGCGCCCGTCGGGTTCTCCTCTTGCGTCAGGTCGAGGGAGACCGGACCGTCGAACTCGCCACCGGCGCCGGTCACCGACGTGGCCCCCGTGGGACCGGTGGTCGCGGTCGGCCCGGTCGTCCCGGTGTCGCCGCCACCTTCGACCCGCGTCTCCCCGGCGGAGCAGGCCGGGAAGAGCAAGATCGCGATGACGACGGGAACCAGGCGACGGGCACGCACGAGCGTGTTCGTATACCGGGGCGCTGGACGGGGTCAACCCCGGCCGACGCGGGTATGTCCGCGGCGACGACTAGAATCGCAGGTTCCTGCCGGAGGGCAGGCCGTCTGAGACCGAGGAGCGCGCATGCCACCCAGATCGATGTGGAAGGGGGCCATCTCGTTCGGCCTCGTCACCATCCCGGTCGCCGTCTACCCGGCCACCGAAGAGAAGTCGCTGAAGTTCAACCAGCTCCACGACGAGGACATGGGCCGCATCCGCTACAAGCGCGTGTGCTCGGTCGATGGCGAGGAGGTCGAGTACGACCACATCGTCAAGGGCTACGAGGTGGAGAAGGACAAGTACGTCGTCCTCACCGACGAGGACCTGGACGCGGTCCCCGTGGAGTCCAGCCGAGCGATCGACATCCAGCAGTTCGTCGACCTCGACGAGATCGATCCGATCCTGTTCAAGAAATCCTACTACCTCGTACCGGATGAGACGGGCGCCAAGGCGTACGCGCTGCTCCGCAAGGCGCTGTCGGACGAGCGGAAGGTGGGCATCGCCAAGGTGAGCTTCCGGGACAAGGAGCACCTGTCCGCGCTGCGGTTCAAGGACGACGTCTTCGTCCTCGAGACCATGTACTGGCCGGACGAGGTTCGGGCCGCCCAGTTCGACACCGTCCCCGCCGATGAGAAGGTGCGCGAGAACGAGGTCGACATGGCCAGGTCGCTGATCGAGAGCCTCACCGAGCCCTGGAACCCCGAGGCGTTCACCGACGCCTACCGGGAGGCGATGCTCGAGATCGTCGAGAAGAAGCTCGCAGGTGAGCCGATCGAGGCTCCGCCCGAAGAGGCACCCGCCCGGGTCGTCGACCTGATGGAGGCGTTGAAGGCATCGGTCGCCGCGGCCAAGGAGAAGACCCCGTCCGCGAGCGGTTCGAAGCGTGGTTCGGCGAAGCGACCCGCTGCGCGCAAGCCGGCGGCCAAGCGAGCGGCGGCGACCAAGAGGTCGGCGCCGCGGAAGAAGGCGTCCGGCGAGTGACCCGCATGGGGACGCGCCCGCCCCGCGCGGGCTAGGCTGACGCCTCGTCCATCACCGGGAGCCCTGTGAAGCTCGTCGTCGCGATCGTCAAACCGCACCGGCTCGACGAGGTGAAGGAGGCACTGCAGGATCTGGGCGTGAACGGGCTCACGACGACCGACGTCGAGGGGTTCGGACGACAGCGAGGACACACCGAGATCTACCGAGGCGCCGAGTACCAGGTGGACTTCGTCCCGAAGGTCAAGGTCGAGATCCTCTGCGACGACGATCGGGCGAGCGCCGTCGTGGACGCGGTCGTCGAGGCGGCTCGCACGGGCAAGATCGGCGACGGCAAGATCTGGGTCGTCCCCGTCGAGCGGGTGCTCCGGATCCGGACCGGCGAGATGGGTCCCGACGCCCTGTAGCGTGAGCGAGCGGCCCGCGCCGGTCGGCCGGCTCGTCGACGACCTCCACGCGCTGGACCGCGCGTACTCGATGGGCCACCACGGCCGGTGGTCCGGGGGCCGACGGGCGCAGCTCGTGGACGCATGCCTGCGCGACCTGTTCGCCGGGATCGGACCGACGGGAGCGTTCGTGCTCATCGCGCTCGGCGGGTACGGACGAGGGATGCTGTCGCCGGGCTCCGACGTCGATCTGTTGATCCTCCACGACGCCGCGCGATCCAGCGACGTCTCGACGGTCGCCGAACGGCTCCTCTACCCGTTGTGGGATGCCGGGCTGAGCGTCGGTCATGCGGTCCGAACCGCTGACGAGTGCATCGCCGTGGCGGCCGAGCGACTCGACGCGGCGACGGCGATGCTCGACGGTCGCGTCGTGGCCGGTTCGGCGCCCGAGTGGGCGGTGGTGCGCTCGGCCGTCCTCGGACCGATCCGCGAGGACCCGCGCACCTTCGCCGAACGCCTCGTGTCCGATCGCGAGGCGCGCCGCGATCGCTTCGGCTCGGTCTCCTCGCTGCTCGAACCCGATCTGAAGGAAGGGGTCGGCGGCCTCCGGGACGTCCACGCGCTCGGCTGGCTCGAGGTCGCGGTCGGCCGGCCCCTGGAGGAGTCCGGGACCCTCCGCGAGGCCGAGCGTCGGGTGGTGGACGAGGCGGAGGAGTTCCTCGTCCGTAGCCGCGCTGCCTTGCATCTGGAGACCGGTCGGGGCTCCGACCGGCTCCTGCTCGAGCTGCAGCCGGCGATCGCCGCCGACCTCGGATACGCCGACGAGCCCGGTCTCCCCTCCGTCGACGGGTTGATGCGATCGGTGTTCGA
>JBAVEY010000289.1:0-6366 GCA_049587975.1 Actinomycetota bacterium
CGCCTCACCCGTCAGGGTGAGGCGAGCGCCCCTCTTGGCATAGGATTCGGTACGGTGGCTGAGACCAAGGTTTCCGCGGCCGAACGAGAGCCCGAGGCGCAGGCGGCGTTGCCCGAGGAGCGAGGGAAACGCTCGTTCCGCGATCTCTTGCGCTCGGCCGAGGTGGATTCGCGGCTCGCCGGGATGCTCCTGGCCCTCGCGATCATCTGGATCGTCTTCCACCTCATCACCCCGCACCACACGTTCCTCACGCCGCGGAACCTCTGGAACCTGTCGGTGCAGACCGCCGTCGTCGCGATCATGGCGACGGGGATGGTCCTGATCATCGTCACCCGCAACATCGACCTGTCGGTCGGCGCGGTGATGGCGGCCGTCGGCATGGCGATGGCGGTCGTGCAGCACGACTGGCTCCCGCAGTGGATCGGGTTCGACCACCCGCTCACGTGGGTGATCGTGATCGCGGTGGGCCTCCTGCTGGGCGCGGCGATCGGCGCTTTCCAGGGGAGCATCGTCGCGTACGTCGGGGTCCCGTCGTTCATCGTGACCCTGGGCGGGTTCCTGGTGTGGCGGGGCGTCGCCTGGTGGATGGCCAGCGGCCAGACGATCGCGCCGATGGACACGCTGTTCCGAAAGCTCGGCGGGGGCTCGACGGGCACCGTCGGCGGGACGTGGAGCTGGATCCTGGCCATCGCGGCCTGCGTGGGGATCGTCCTGCTGCAGTTCACCAAGCGACGGCAGCGCAGACGGTATGGGTTCCGACAGCGCCCGATGTGGGCCGAGGTCGCGCTCGCCGTGATGGTGTGCGGAGCCGTCCTGGTGACCGTCTGGTTCCTGAACCGCTACTACCTGCCCCCGGCGCTCGCGGAGCAGGCCGGCAAGGCCGGGCAGAACATCTCGCTCGGCCTGGCCTACCCGGTGCTGATCGCGATCGGTGTCGGCATCGTGATGACGTTCATCGCCACGCGTCGCCGCTTCGGCCGTTACGTCTACGGGATCGGCGGCAACCCGGAGGCGGCCGAGCTCGCCGGCATCAAGACCAAGCGGACGATCGTGAAGACGTTCACGCTCATGGGCCTGTTGGTCGGGCTCGCCGCAGCGGTCCAGATCGCCCGGCTGAACGCCGCGGTGAGCAGCCTCGGCACCGGGATGGAGCTCAACGTGATCGCCGCCACGGTGATCGGCGGGACGTCGTTCACCGGTGGCGTCGGGACGATCGTCGGCGCGCTGCTCGGCGCGCTCGTGATGCAGTCGCTCGTCTCGGGCATGGTCCTGATGGGCATCGAGGCCCCGCTGCAGGACATCGTTGTGGGCATCGTCCTGGTCTTCGCGGTGGCCCTCGACACGATCGTCCGGAGGAGGGCGGCCAAGTGATCGATCGCAGCGGATCTCCGCTCGTCGAGATGCGCGATATCAGGGTCGCGTTCGGCGGCGTGCATGCCGTCGACGGCGTCTCCGTGGATCTGTATCCGGGCGAGGTCGTAGGGCTGGTGGGCGGCAACGGCGCCGGCAAGACCACGCTGATCCGAACGCTGTCGGGCGCCCACCCTGCCGACTCGGGACAGATCCTGATCGAGCGGCAACCCGTGACCATCTCGGATCCCCGCGACGCCAAGGCCCTCGGGGTCGAGACGATCTACCAGACGCTGGCTCTCGCGGACAACATCGACGCGCCCGGCAACGTGTTTCTCGGCCGTGAGCTGACGACGCGCTTCGGCAACCTCGACGACAGCGCCATGGAGGACGCCACTCGAAAGCTGATGGGCCGCCTGAACCCGAAGTTCCAGAACTTCGTCGTGCCGGTCGCCTCCCTGTCGGGCGGACAGCGTCAATCCGTCGCCATCGCGCGGGCCGTCCACTTCAACGCACGGATCCTGATCATGGACGAGCCGACGGCCGCCCTGGGGCCGGCGGAGACCAGGCAGGTGGGCGACCTGATCAGGCGGCTTCGCGAGGAGGGCCTCGGCATCTTCCTGATCAGCCACGATATCCACGACGTGTATGACCTGTCGGACCGGATCAGCGTGATGCTTCAGGGCAAGCTGGTCGGCACGGTCAACAAGTCCGATGTCACGACGGATGAGGTGCTGGCCATGATCATCCTGGGCAAGCTGCCCGGGGACGTCACCCAGAAGGACCTAGCCGAGCTGCACTGAGCCGGGGCCGCCCCGTCAGGAGAGCGGCAGGACGTCGACCGTGAGCCAGCGATCGCCGGTCGGCTGGCTCAGAACGAAGGTGAGCGCGAACGGCGAACGCGCGCGCGCCCGCTCGACGCCGTCGACCCCGTAGGTGATCTCCTCCACCCTCCCGCGGGCCTCGAAGCCGAGGCTGAGCCCCGCCTGGCCCTCGGGCGCGACGAGGACCAGATGCAGGGACTCGAACCTGTAGTGCTCGACGACGGCCCGCCCGGTCGCCAGCACGTCGCCGACCCTGCGCCGCATCTGGCTCAGGCGTCGCCCGTCGTCCACGGCCGCGAGGAGGCTCAGCTCGCCGCCGCGGACGGCCTGGGCCTCGACCTCGAGGTTCTCCGCGAGGGTCAGGGCGACCGCCTGGGCCCCGGATCCCGCCAGGGAGGCGCTGTGCTTGGCGACCTGGGGGTCGACCGTGACGTGGGGAAGTGTCGACGGGTCGACGTCGACGCTGATGACGGGAGCCGTTCCGACCTCGGTGGATGCCGGGGCGCCGGCCAGGGGGAGCGACTCCCTCGCGGGCACCCCCGCCGCGACGACCGTCGTGAACAACACGACGACGCCCGCGCCGACGATCGCGCCGCGCGCGAGCGCGCGCCCCGGAGCGAGGCGCAGGCTGCCGTCCCTCGCCAACCGACCAACGAACACCCGGAGACGGTCCTGCTCGGAGCGCGGAGCCGGCAGGAAGCGTTCGAACGCCAGGCGCGCGAGGCACAGGACGACCAGACCCGACAGCAGCGCGACCTTGGCCCCGAACTCGGTCGTCTGCGGCGCGATCAGGAGCGTGCACACCATGGCGACGCAGATGCCGAACGCGATGCGCGCGACCCTGCCGGAAGGCGTCGTCTTCGGATCGGTGATCATGAAGAAGAGGAAGATCAGGATCTCGGGGGAGAAGACGATCACCCACCAGAAATGGGACCCGCACACGGGCGCGAAGGACCACCGGGCGGTCATGCAGTGTCCCGATGCCGCCAGCACGCCGATGCCGGCCGCGAGCGTGATCCAGAACGCCGCGGACATCCCCAGCAGGTGCAGCCGTGCGGTGATCAGCAAGCCTCCGACGAGGATGATGAGGTAGGCCGCCGCCATCCAGCTGTCGAACGGCCCCCACCAGAAGTCGAGCGGCTCCACTCGGGTGCTGCCGAGGATCAGGAACGCCGCGACCAGGCCGATGTTCGAGGGGTTGAACACGTGGGAGCCGCGATAGCGGATCACGTGCTTGCTGAGCAGCGACAGAGCCGCCACGAGCGCGAACACGTACCAACCCCGCCAGCTCCAATGGTCGCCGCTCTCCATGCCGTTCAGCCGCAGGATCAGCGCGACCCCGCTCCCGGTCAGCATCGCGCTCGCCGGCCAGACCAGGGCGCCCGTCTTGTACAGGGTCCATCCCACCTCGATCACCGCGCAGATGAGGATCGCGGACAGGATCTGCGGGACCGACACCCGGAACCCGAGTGCGACCTGGCCGAGGATGTGGATCGAGATGATCACCGCCGCCAGGTGCAGCCGCGGGTCGCGGATGTTCGGAAGGACGAGCGGATACGTGCGTCCGAAGATCCGCAGCGTTCGGCCGGCGGACTTCGCGGGCGGCTCGGGCGCCGCGGGGCTCGGCGCGCCAGGGGCGTCCGTCACCGTTCGTGCCGACGCCTGCGTCATCCGTGGATGAGGCTCCTTCAGGGACGTCCCTCTCAAGCGCGGGTCCGACAGGAAGGGGTATCGTACGCGCTCGCCCCTTTCCATCCGACCCGCGTGCAAGGAGAACGGATGATCCCGACCGAACCCATCGGCAGCATCCCGCGCCCCAAGACCTTGATCGACGGCATGGCGGCGTTCGCCCAGGGCGCGCTCTCGCAGGAGGACCTCCGCGAGCTGCAGGACGAGGCGCTCACCGACACGATCCGGCGGTTCGAGGAAACGGGCTCCCCGGTCATCTCGGATGGCGAGCAGACCAAGTCGAGCTTCGTGACCTATCCGCTCGACGGGGTGGAGGACCTGGCCGGCGACGGCTTCGTGATCCCGTTCGCGGACGGGCACACGCGGCAGCTGCCAAGGCTCACCTCGGGCCCGTTCCGGTTCGGGGGATACGCGTCGAGGTACCTGGAGGCGGCCAAGCGGCACACGCAGGTACCGGTGAAGCAGGCGGTGATCGCCGCCTCGGCCCTCAGTCTGCTGTACCCGCAGGAGGAGATCGAGGGGTACCCGCGGGATGCCTTCGTCGAGGACCTCGTCGGCGAGTGCGAGAAGGACATCCGCGGATCGCTCGAGGCCGGCGCGCACTGCGTACAGATCGACTTCACCGAGGGCAGGCTGGCGTGCAAGTTCGATCCCTCGGGTCAGCTGCTGCGCGATTTCGTCGCACTCAACAATCAGGTGCTCGATCGGTTCTCCGACGACGAGCGGAGCCGCATCGGCGTGCACACGTGCCCGGGCGGCGATCTCGACTCGACGCACAGCGCCGACGTCGACTACGCGCAGCTGCTGCCCGACCTGTTCCAGCTGAACGTCGGCAACGTGTACGTCGAGCTCGCGGCCGAGGCGGACCGGGGCCGCGTCCTCGATGTGATCGCTGAGCACCTGCGCCCCGAGCAGCGGATCTTCGTCGGCGTGGTCGACCCGATCGACCCGAGCGTCGAGTCGCCGGAGGAGGTGAGGGACCGCGTCCTCGAGGCCGCCGAGCGCCTGCCGGGCGACCGGTTGGGCACGACGGACGACTGTGGCTTCTCGCCGTTCGGCGACGACGACTCGACCTCGCGGGACGTGGCGTTCGAGAAGATCCGGTCGAGGATCGAGGGCACGCGGCTCGCCGAGGAGGTCCTCGGCCTCTAACGCCCGCCGGCTGATGCCCGGCGGACGAGCTGCTTCACTCGTGCCGGTGTCATGCGCTTCGCCCCGGCCCCGTCGAGCCACGCGAACACCTCGGCGCGCATCCCGAGTGCGGTCACGCCGATCACGTCGCCGCGCTCCGAGCGGCGGAGGATGGCGCGCAGACCAGCGAGCTCATCCGCATAGGCGTCCACGTGGTCGGCGCCGCCGTCCCGAGCCCCCGCGAGGAGCCGCTCGAGCACGTCCACGCGGTCGCGGCCACGCAGGTAGCGCAGGAGTTCGGCGACCGCGACGTGGTCGGCCCCCCGGGCCGCGGCGTAGGCGAAGTCGTGGAGGATCTGGTCGGTGCGGTCGCCGGCCGTGCAGATCACGAGCCAGATCTCCCGTCCGGGCTTGCGGAGGCCGTCGCACATCTCGGCGAACCCCTGCATCCCCGCCTGGTTGTGCGCGTAGTCGATCACGACCACGCGTCCGTCGAGCGAGAACAGGTTCGCGCGACCCGGGTTGCGTTCGGGGTCGGTGACGAACGTCGTCAACCCCTTCACGACCGCGCGCTCGGGCAGGCCGATCGCGAGGGCGGCCGATGCGGCTTGCATGGCGTTCATCACGTTGTGGCGCGAGATGCCCGCGATCGTGACCGGGACGTCGATCAGCTCGACGATCGGGCGTGACGACGAGCCGTCGAGCACCGTCATCCACCCGTCGAGCGGGACCGTCCCGCGACCGCCCTCGGCCAACGCGTCGCGGATCGCGGGGTGCCACGGGTCGAGCGAGCAGAGCCACGGCCGCCCGGTCGCGAGGCGACGCATCGAGAGGACGCGCGGGTCGTCCGCGTTCAGCACGTCCCACCCGTCAGGCCGCGTGATGCGCGTGACCGTCGCCTTGACCTCGGCCAGCTGATCGATCGTGCGGATGCCGTGGAGATCCAGGTGGTCCTCGGAGACGTTGGTCACGATCGCCACGTCGTTGTGCAACACCCCGATCCCGCGGAGCAGGATGCCCCCCCGCGCCGTCTCCAGGACCGCGATGTCGGGCTCCTCGGCGAGCGCCCTCGCAGCCCCGCCGAACCCCGAGTAGTCCCCGGCCTGGATCAGCTCACCGTCGCCTCGGTAGACGCCGTCGGTGGACGAGTAGGCGACGGTCTCGCCCGCCGATCGGACGAGGTGGGCGAGGAGCCGGACCGTGGTGGTCTTGCCGTTCGTGCCCGTGACCGAGACGACGGGGATCGGCGGGTCGGGGACGTCGGGCTCGTCGCCGGGCTGGACGGCCGCCACCCGCGCGGCCGCCTCGGCCTGGAGTCGTCCGGCCGAACGGCGGCCGCCCGCCTCGTGCAGGAGCGGCGCCACCTCGCGCG
>JBAVEY010000290.1:0-6464 GCA_049587975.1 Actinomycetota bacterium
CCCGATGCGGGTCCCGAACTTCGCCGCGTTCGACGGCGTGGGGAACCTCTACGTGACGGACTCGGGCGAGTGGGGGGACGACGACGGGCTGGTCTACCGGATCGCGCCGGGCGGCGTGAGCGAGATCTGGGCGAGTTCGACCCCGCGGTTCCCGAACGGCTGCTGCCTGTCGGCGACCGGGGATGCGCTGCTCGTCGTCGAGTCGCGTGGACGCGCGGTCGTCCGCATCCCGATCGGGCACGGCGGGAGCGCCGGCCCCCCGGAACCGCTCGTCGACCTGACCGGCTCGCAGCCCGACGGCATCGCCCTGGCCGAGGACGGGACGATGTTCGTCGGGTGCTACCGGCCGGACCGCATCTACCGGATCACCCCCGACCGAGCTGTCGAGGTCTTCGTCGAGGACCCGGACGGGGTCGTGCTCAACCAGCCGGCGAACGTCGTCTTCGCAGGCACCGACCTCGATCGGATCGTCGTGTCGAGCCTCGGAGGGTGGAGCCTCACGGGCTTCGACGCGGAGACCCGGGGCCTCCCGCTCCGTTACCCCTCGTTCTGACCGGCCGGCACCTCCGCCGTGATCGCGAGGTTGTTGCCGTCCGGATCGGTGAAGAACGCCATCCAGAGTGCGGAGCTCTCCGTGCGATGTACCGGATGTGGCTCGTCGCGGAACGTCACCCCACGGTCCGAGAGCACCCGATGCGCCTCGGCGATGTCCTCGACGGTGAAGTACAGGACGCCGCGGGACCGGAACGCCTCCGATTCGGGCACCCCGAGGTACAGGCGGATGCCGTCGCAATCGAAGAACGCCATCGGCTGGCCCGGCACCTGGAACAGGAACGGGATGCCGAGCACGTCGCGGTAGAACGCGACGGCCCGGTCGACGTCGGTCACGCTCAGATGGATCTGCCCGATCGTTCGGAGCCCCTCGAACGCCACGGCCCGCCTCCTCTCCACGATCACGCCGTCGACCGTTCCGGGCACGATACTCCGGCCGACGCGGCTAAAGCCGAGCGACGAGCAAGCCCACCGCGAGGAGCGGGACCGCGAGCGACAACCATCGGAGCGCGCCCTCGGGCGCGGCTCGGAGCGAGGCCGCATCGAGCGGCTCGTGGCCCCCGTCGGTCATCACGAGCTCGCCACTCACGCTCGCGACCGTCCGGCGGAGCCTCCGGACGGGGGTCGAGAGCACGCGCTGGGCGGCCGAGACCGCCGCGCACCCGGCCGCGACGAGCACCGCGTCGATGCGCAGCGTGGCCGTCTGGGCGAAGTAGGCGGTGAGCGCGGGGAACGCCCCCCACCCGAGCGCGAACCAGAGGTCCGAGTGGAAGGCGCCCCCGAACAGCTCGAGGTTGTACGAGACGACGAGGAAGCCCCCAACGCCGATGAACGCCCAGAGCCAGGGCGAGACCTCGACCGTGCCGTGGATGCCGAGCGCGACCGCGCCCGCGAGTCCGACGACCGCGATCGCCCACAGCGCCCCGTTGGGGATCCGCGTCCGCAGCGGCCGCCCGTTCAGCTCGTCGAGGGCGTGCGCCGCGAGGCCCATCGCGAGGAAGAAGGCCAGCAGCGTCTCGACCAGCCACCGCACGTCGACGACGGGTGCGATGCAGGCCCCGAACACCACGTAGGACAGGTGCCACGCGGTGTACGGCGGGTGCAGCAGCGACCAGTAGTCTCGCCACCCGCCCGAGCCGAGCGCGTAGAAGGCGGGTCGGTCCCCTGCGTCAGCCATCGCCGTCGGCGACGTCCGCCGACTCGTCGCCGAGCACGGGGGTCGACTTGATCGCCCAGGTGACGACCGCGGCACCGTTGCTGAGGGGCTTCGTCCGAACGCGGCGCATCCCGGCCTCCTGCCACCAGCGGACCTGCACGGGGAGCGGGTACCGCTGGACGAACCCGGCGATGCTCCGGCTCAGGAACGTGCCGGTGCGGTGCCACTCGTTCGACACGACCCACCCGACGGCCGGCATCACGGCCTTCGTGTACGCCAACCACCCCGCACGCGCCCAGGGCTCGGACGGGACGTGGAACTCGAGCGAGGCCATGACGCCGCCCGGTCGCAGGACGCGCACGAGCTCGGCGACGGTCGTGGCCGGATCGCCCACGTAGCGCAACAGGTAGGTGAACGTCACGGCGTCGAACGCACCGTCGGCGAACGGGAGCGCCTGCGCCTGCCCGAGCGTGAACCGGACGCGCTCGTCGAGGCCGCGTTCCCGAACCGCCTGCAGCCCGAGGGTCACCATCGCCTCGCTCTGGTCGAGCCCAACGACGCGCACGTTCTTCCGCGCGAGCTCGCGGGCGACCAGGCCGGTCCCGGTGGCGACGTCGAGCACCCACGAACCGGGGATCGCGTTCACCTTCGAGACCAAGAACCGGCGCCACCTCGGATCTTGCCCGAACGAGAGCACCGCGCCCATCCGGTCGTACTCGGGCGCGATGCCGGCGAACAGCCGCCGGGCGTGTCGGGTGCGGTCGGGATCCATCCGCCGGAGCCTACCCGGCGGTCCGGGCAAGGGGAACGGCAGACTAGGTGGCGCCCAGCAAGCGAGGGAGGTCGGCGATCGACCCGAGCACCTGGTCGGGCTCCGTCGGCACCTTCGTGAGGTCGTCCGGGAGGAACTTGCCGGTCTCCACGAGCACCCCCCGGATCCCGAGCACCTGCGCGCCGTAGACGTCGTTCACGACATCGTCGCCGATCATGATCGTCCGATCCCGAGGAACGCCGAGCATCGCGAGGGCCGCATCGAAGTACGGTCCGGTCGGCTTGCCGCAGATCACCGCACGTCGGCCCGTCGCCTCCTCGAGTCCGGCGATGTAGGCACCTGCGTCGAGCTCGAGCCCGTCGCTCGTCCGCCAGTACAGGTTCCGATGCATGCCGACGAGCGACGCGCCCTCCATGAGCCTGCCGAAGATGCGGTTGATCGTCGCGTACGTGAAGTCGTCGCAGGCGCCGCCCATCACGATCACATCGGCGTCGCCGACCCCCGAGAGCTCGACCCCCTCCAGGTCTGCCCTCGCATCTCCGTCCGACAGCACGAAGCAGCGGGCGCCGGGATGCTCGGTACGGAGGTACTCGGCCGTGGCCACCACGGCGGTGATCAGCTCGTCGTCACGGACATCGAACCCCGCATCGCGCAGGGTCGCCCCCAGATCGGCCCGGGTCTTCGTGGTGGTGTTCGTGATGAGCCGGAACGGAATCCCGCTCGAACGCAGCCAGGCGAGGGTCTGGACGGCACCCGGGAGCGGCTCCCACGAGATCGCGAGGACGCCGTCGATGTCCAGCAGGACGCCGTCGATGTCGCCCACGGCGGGAGTCTAGCCGCGCAGGCTGCGCGTCTGGTCCAGGCGGATGCCTGCCGAGCGCCGGGCATCGCGCACCTGCCCAGATCGCCCGCTCCGCCACTCCTGGTACGGCGCGATGAAGCGGTACCGGGGCGGGAGCAACGGCCGGAGCACCCGGGTCGCGGCGAACGTCGCGCGCATGGCGGCCCGACGTCCGGGTCCAACCTCGATCCCGTACAGGCGACGGAGCTCCGGCGGCAGCGTCGCGAACGCGAGCCTCGACACGCCTTTCAGCACGGGTCGCCACTCGGCTTCCCGGGGCGGATCGCGGAAGAGCGCCGCCACCCGTCGCGCGGCCTCACCGACCCGAGGGATGCCCGAGTCATAGACCCCTTGCAGGTGGGCTCGGAGCTCGCGCACCGTGGGAGGGACCATCGCTCGCGGGATCCCCACCATCTCGGCCGCAAGCATCTGCTCTTCGTGGAACCGCTGACGCCCGGTCGCGTCCAGCCGACCGACCGTGAGGTGTTCGAACAGGAGCGCGCTCTCCACCAGGCACGCGTGGACGTATAGGAGGAGCTCCGGGTCGAGCCCGTCGTAGGGCAAGCCGGTTTCGGCATCGACGCCCTTCACGCGGGCATGGACGTCATTGATGCGTTCGGCGGCGGCGTCGGCTTCGGCCTTGGTTCCGAACGTGATCGTGTACGTGAGGACCAACGTGCGCTGGAGACGCTTCCAAGGGTTCCGCTCGTAGAACCCGGTCTCGCGGGCGCCGGCGATCACGAGCGGGTGCGCGGCCTGCATGAGGACGGCACGCGCCCCGCCGAACAGCACGGTCACCTCGCGATGGACTCGCCACGAGACGCTGTCGGGCCCGAAGTACCCCAGATCGGCCACGCCCCAGCCTAGCGGCGTCTCAGGGACCGGTGACGCCCGTGATGGTCCGAAGCTCCCGCGCTACCGGTTCGGTGGCCAGGACCACGAGGTGGTTCCGGGCTCGCGACCCACCGACGTAGAGGTACTGGCGGAGGTCCTCGAGATGCTTGTCGCCGAGCTCGGCCAGGATCACGACGGGGCGCTCGAGGCCCTTGAACGCATGGACGCTGGTCGCGAGCACCGTGCCCGGCTCGACCGACTCGGACAGGCGGAAGCCGTCGACCCGGCCTCGCCTCCGGAGGCGGCTCTTCTCCGTCCCCGAGGGCGTGAGCACCACGATGTCCTCGAGCGGCACCTGCTCCTCCTCGACCAGGTTGGCGAGCACGACGGCCAGCAGGTGCGCCAGATCCTCGTCGTCCTCGTACCCCAAGATCGCGACCGGCTCCCCCTCGGGACCCCGGGCGATCGGCTGCTGGTCCCCGCGATAGAAGACCGAGACGAACTCGCCGATCTGCCTGGTGTTCCGCAGGTTGATCGCGAT
Source organism: Actinomycetota bacterium (assembly GCA_049587975.1). GTDB lineage: Bacteria > Actinomycetota > UBA4738 > UBA4738 > HRBIN12 > DASSJM01. The sequence continues at coordinate 4,697 of JBAVEY010000290.1, forward strand.
CGGGCCCACGCGGTCGTCCTCCCCGACGGGCAACGCTCCGTCGTAAAGGTTCTGGTTGTCGTCTGCGAACACGTACAGGAGCCCGGCGTCGGCGTCCGTATGGAGCGACAGGAGCGCCGGCCACCACCACTCGCGGAAGTCCTGGCCCTCGTCGACCACGATCGCGTCGTACCGGGGCCCGAGCCGCGCGGCCGCATCCGCGAGCGCCTCGGGCAGTCGATGCTCGAAGTACGGGGACCCGGGCTCCGCCTCCCCCGGTGGGAGCTCGATCCCCGCCTCCGTCGCCATCTGCACGCAGACCTGATGGAACGTCGCGGTGTCGATGCCGTGGACGTCGCCGACCGACGTCCGCAGATGCTCGCCCAGCCGACGGTTGAAGCAGGTGAGCAGCGTTCGATGACCCGCGGCGGCGAGCTGCTTGGCCACCGAGACCGCGAGCAGCGTCTTCCCGCTCCCCGCCGGACCCGTCACCGCCGCCCTTCGACGATGAAGCACGAACGCGAGGACCCAGGCCTGGTCCGATGTGAGCTCGACGATCTTCTTGTCCTCCTCGTCGAACCGCAGTCGCAGCGGCGTGCGGATCTCGACGCGGAACCCGAGCGCCATCGCGACGGCATCCATCCCCTCGGCACCGAACCTGCGTCCCGGTCGCGCCCACGTTCGCATCACCTCGGGGACCCGTTCGGCGAGCCGGTCAAGGTCGCCGCGATCGATCACGATCTCGACGGGCGCGCCGGGATGTGCCGGCCGTTCGTACCGCCCGTCGGGGAAGGCGACGCCGAACCCGTAGCTCGGGCGCCACCGCTCCCAACCAGGCTGACCCTCGAGGATCCGGACGAGCGAGTGCATGGCCCCCTTCGCCTGATGGAAGGGATCCTCGTCCAGATCGTGCGTGCCGGAATGCCCCGTCTGGGTCCACCGCTTCGAACCGGGGTCGAACGCCACGCGTCCGCCCTTGACCTCGAGCGCGAACAGCCCCAACTCGGGATGCGTGATCACGAAGTCCGCCTCACCCTCATCGGGTCCGGCGCGACCACCGACGACCCAGTCGACCGAGTGGTACACGACGTAGGCGTCGTCTAGCTGCTCGAGGAAGCCCTCGTACAGCCGACGCTCCGCGGCGCTTTCGGTCGCGAGCATGGGGAACGGGATCATCCTCGCCATCGCCCGTGATGCTATCCGTGCGTTCCTGGACACGGGCTACGGCGCGTGGGACCCTCCACATCCCTACCGATGAAACTGCTCCTTGCCGTCGTCCTCGTCGCCGTCTGCATCGGGTACCTATTCGGCGGGCGCCTGCACCGGCTCGAGAGGCTCCGGCCCCGGTGGTGGGGGCTCGTCATCGCGGGACTTGCGATCCAATTCATCCCGCTGCCGGAAGGGCTGGCCGGCACCGACCTCGTGATCCGTACGGCGGTCCTGTCGCTGTCCTACGTGCTGCTGATCGCGTTCGCGCTCGTGAACGTGCGGATGCCCGGGATGTTGCTGGTCGTGATCGGCCTCGCGGGCAACTTGACGGTCATCGCGGTGAACGGAGGGATGCCGGCGAGCGCGCAGGCACTGATCGACTCGGGTCAACAGGACGTGCTCGCATATCTCCGCGACCAGGGCGCCGACAAGCACCATCTGCTCACCGACGAGGATCAGCTGACGTTCCTGGCCGACGTCATCGCCATCCCGCAGCCGATCGGCCAGGCCGCGAGCGTCGGGGACGTCTTCGTCTACGTCGGGCTCATCTGGTTGATCGTCGCGGCTATGCGGGGATGGA
>JBAVEY010000291.1:0-6889 GCA_049587975.1 Actinomycetota bacterium
GTCGCGTCCGGTCTTCGCGCGCATCAGCCGCGTCGCCTCGAGGGTCGCCTCGGTGCCCGAGTTGCAGAACCGCCACAGCGGGAGCGAGAAGCGATCCGCGAGGTTCTCGCCGATCACGTCGAGGTGCTTGGTGGGTTGCGCGAAGTGGGTGCCCAGTCGCACCTGGCGTTCGATCGCCTCGACGATCGCCGGATGGGCATGGCCCACGACCATCGCGCCGTACCCCAGGTGGTAGTCGACGTATTCGTTGCCGTCGATGTCCCAGAGGTGGCTGCCGTCGCCGCGCTCGACGAAGATCGCGTGCGGGGGCGAGGCCTGCCAGGATGACGCCACCCCGCCGGCCACGTGGCGCTCGGCCGTCGCGCGGTACTCGATCGAGGCGCGGTGCTTGGGCTCGAGTTCGGCCTCTTGCTCCTCGATCAGACGGTCGACCCTGTCGAGGTCGATCTCGACCGACTCGCGAACCGCCATGCTGCGCCTCCTCGGAAGGATTGAACGGCCGTTCAATCATGCCAGAGGCCGTTACGGTCGGCAAGGGCTGAACGGGCCGCGGGTACAATCGCGAACGGACGCGGTGGCCGTAGCTCAAGTGGTCAGAGCACCAGGTTGTGGTCCTGGGGGTTGGGGGTTCGAGTCCCCTCGGTCACCCGAAGCCCACGGGTCCGGTTGCTAGACTGCGCCGGGCCTCTAGCTCAATCTGGCAGAGCAACGGACTCTTAATCCGCAGGTTCGGGGTTCGAATCCCCGGGGGCCCACTCATCTAGCTGGGGAAACGGACGCCGTCGATCCGACGAGAGGCCGACCTGGCCACAACTTGGCCACAACGGCGATCGTTGCCCTTCTACCGGGGCCCTAGTGCCGCCTTGATCGCGTCCGCGGCCAGCGCTTGCATCGTCGGCATGACGTTGTTGATAGCGGTCGATCGTGAACGCGACGCTCGCGTGTCCCAGGGCCTCGGAGACGACCTTCCGGTGAACGCCAGCCTCAAGTAGACGTGTCGCGAACGCATGTCTCAGGTCGTGGAGCGGGGACGACGGCGGACGTCCCGCACATGTAGGAGGTCGCCGGAGGCGCCAAGTGTTCGTCCTCCGGAGGCGCGCAGACGAGCACGATGGCCGTCCGGTTGAGTTCCGGGACGAGAAAGGTCGACCGATCGAGGGCCGTTAGCGGGGCGAAGGCTTTGGGGAGAACCGCAGTCCGTGCCACTGGGCTCTTAGGCATTCGACGTGAGGGCGGTGTAGACGCGACACGAGAGCCCGAAGCTGTCCTTGAGATGGGGCGCGATGGAGCCTGGGTGTCAGCCCCCAGGCGGTCGACTCCTCCTCGTGCGCACCCTGGACACCGCGACCGCCACGACCGTGACCAGATACAGCTGGCCTGCTAGACCCTCGATGGCCGCGAGCATCCGGGGCATCGGGTTCGCGGCGGTGAAGTCCCCGTACCCGACGGTTGAGAGCGTCACGTAGCTGAAGTAGGTGAAGTCCACGGGCTCCGCGGTCTCGGTCTGCGCGAAGAACGGCTCGTCGCTGATGACGGCGATCGTTGTGAACAGGGCGGCGAACGTCATCCCGATCAGCAGGTAGACGGAGAGCAGCCCCAGGATGGTTCGAGCGCTCACGGACGGCAGGTCCTCCACGATCCGCCGGACGAGCACGACGATCGCGGCCACCGGCAGGATCACGGCGACGACGGCTGTGATCGACTCTGCGGTCTTTGAATCGGACACGTGCCCGACGATCCCCAGGATCACCGCGATCGGAACGAGGACGATCGCCAGACGCCACGCCCGCCGCGGAGCCCGGGACACGAGGAACGCGAACAGCACCATGCCGCCCTGCACCGTGACTGCGACAACCTTGAGCCACGTCGTATTGGCGGCCGACAGGAGCATCGAAAGAAGGATGAGTAAGAACAGGGCGCCGTAGCGATCGTCCCAACGCGACGCCTCGGTGGTGATCTCCTCCTCGGCGCGTCCCTCGTCCACCACCCGCGAACCGTACTACGGCGCCGACGCGCACCGGGAGCCCGCGCCGCACGGCGAACCCTCCGTCTAGGTGGTCGAGGCTTCCGCCGCAACACGAGAACCCCGATCCTGATCCGGCGGAAGGCGGTCGGAAGGGCACTGCTCGTCAACCCATCCGGCGCCGCGTTCCGCAGGTCCTCAGCGCAGCCCCTCAGCGCAGCCCCTCAGCTCGCTTGGCGCCCTCCACGTACATCGACGGCATAACGCGGAACGATCGGAAACGGACCCTTACTCCGCAGGTTCAGGGTTAGAATCGCTGGGTCCCCACCGATGAAGCCACTGGTCAGACCGTCGTCTCGGACCTGGCCGGATCCACCGTCGGACCCGTTGGCGGGGATGATGGGCGCCAGGTCCAGGCGTGGGCGGAAGCGTCGACGAGCCAGCAGCTTTGAAGCAGATCCGCTGCGTGTCCATCCGGGATCCGACGCTGGCAACCGCCGTCCCACCGTCGGTTCGTGAGATAGTTCCTTACCTCTCGACGGCCAGCGTCGACCCGTCGAGGACATGTACGCGCCAAGAGAGGGGGAGAGGATCGCATGTCGATCGGTCCCGTGGAGTACATGATCGTCGCGTTCCCAGGCAACAGGTTCAAGGGCGAGATCGCCCCCGCCCTGAAGGAGCTCGTCGACGCCGGCACGCTCCGGATCATCGATCTCGCGTTCGTCATGAAGGACGCGCACGGCGCGGTCGTGACCGCCGAGCTCGGCGATCTCGACTCGGACGTGTACAAGGCGTTCGACGCGCTGTCGCCTGAGACGATGGGTCTGCTGAACGCCGAGGACCTCGCGGCGGCCGGTGAGGAGTTGGACCCGAACTCATCGGCAGCGCTCCTCGTTTGGGAGGACGTCTGGGCGACCAAGCTCCGTGACGCGATCGAGAACGCCGGCGGCGAGCTCCTGGATCTCGAGCGGGTACCGCACGAGGTCGTTCAGGCAGCAGTCGATTACGCGGAAGCCAACAAGTAGCGGAAGAAGCCAACAAGTAGCGGAAAGGGAGTCCATCATGCTCCGTGGGGGTCCGGGGATCGTGGGGATGGCGGCCAGAACGGCCGTTGTCGCGGGCACCGCAACAGCGGTGTCGGGACGTGTGGCGCGGCGGCAGCAGCGGAAGTTCGCGTCACAGGACGCCGCCTACGTGCAGCAACAGGCGTCGGCCGCCGAGACGGGCTATGCGCAGGCGGCCGCGGCGCCGGCGCCGGCCGGAGACCCCTCGGCCCAGATCCAGAGTCTGGCTCAGCTGCACGCTTCGGGGGCACTGACCGACGAGGAGTTCGCCGCGGCGAAGGCGAAGATCCTAGGGATCTAGACAGCCGGGCGCCTTGGCGCCTGCCGATCGCTGCCACGTACGCGCCGAGTACGATCTGGATCCCCTTGAGTCGCCCCAGGCCGGCTCAGTCGTCGAACTCCTCCCAGACCGACTGCTCGTCGTGCTCCTCCCAGTCGGCGTCCGGCATCGCGATGGCCCAGCGCGTCCATGTCCCCATCGGCCGAGCCGGGGCGGTCCTGATCCTCGCGCGGACAACCGTGTCGGGGGCGAGCTCCACTGGTGAGCGCAGCGGGGCCGTCGTCATCCCCCAGTGCGTCGGCGGATCGCCCGGTCCCACCGAGAGCGACACGCCGGACGCGAGCTCGGCGCTGAACCACAGCGCGAGCGCGTTGGCCGTTCCGGGGTCGCGCACCTGCAGCAGCGTTTCGGCTTCGTGGGGTGCTTCTGCCTGTTCGAGCGAGATACCGCCCGCGTCCGTGGTCCACAACCGGCCCGGCTCGGAGCGCATGTCAGCCTCCGTCAGGTGGCGGTACGTGCCGGAATAGATGATCTCGTTGAGCGTCATCTCCACGAGACCGTCGAGCCTGAGGCCGTAGGGGTCGTCTCGCAGGAATCCCACCGTCTCGCCGAGGTGGCGGTCGTGTACGAGCCCGGCCCACGCCGTGACCGAGTTGGGGATCATGGCGCCGCCCGGCTTGAGCCAGCGGTCGCGGGCGGCGATGACCGGGGCAAGCATCCCTTCGTCGATCCCGAACCCCCCGAGCCATTCCGAGACGATCACGTCGACACGTTCCGGGAGCTCGATGTCCACGACGTCGCCGTGGAGCACCCGGACGATCTCCGCGACCCCGTTGGCGGAGGCCAGCTCTTGCGCGAGGACGGCGACCGTCGTCCGCTCCACCGCGTAGACGCGGGCGGCTCCCGCTCTCGCCGCGAACAGGCTCAGGATGCCGGTCCCCGCTCCGACGTCGAGCACGACGTCGCCCGGGCGCACGACCGAGTCGATCGCCCGCCGGAAGGCCTCGGTGCGAACGCGGTCGCAGATCATCGTGCGATGGACCTCGATCTCCGCGTATGTCGGGTCCGTGGGGTTCCGGATGGGGGTGCGCACGCCGCGTATTGTATGTTCACGGTGTACGTGGGCTGTCGGCAGACATGCCCCAGCCGTGGAGCGAACGGGAGGGGGTTCTCCATGGGATTCAGGCGACGGACCAGACGCCGCGCGATCGTCGCGGGGGCGGCGATCGCTCACCACAGGGACAACCAGGCCGCGGAGGCGCAGCAGGCGCCTGCCGACTACCAGGAACCGGCGCCCGCGCCGGCGCCTGCGCCGCCAGAGCCGGCGCAATACGCGCCGCCTCCGGCCGACCCGGCCGACGAGATCGAACATCTCGCTCAGCTGCACGCGTCGGGAGCGATGACGGACGAGGAGTTCGCGGCGGCCAAGGCGAAGGTCCTGGGGACGTGAACGCACCTCGGCTCATCAGGAGACGGTCGTCGGATCGATGCGGGAAAAGGGATAGGTGGCTGGGATGAGTGGATCGCGTAAAGAGGTGCTGTTGAAGGCGCTCGAGGCCCAACTCGGTCTCGCGCCGGTCGATCTGAGCACGCTGTTCACCGACGATGTCGTCGGCTGGTCGCCGATCGTGAACGTCTCGGGCTTGTCGGCACTCACTGATCTTGGCGAGGCCCGCGACGACGCCTTCTCCAACGTCGTCCTGTCGTTGCGTGGACTGGATGAGGTGGGGAACAAGGCGTTCGCCGAGTGGCTGATCGAAGCCGATCACACCGGGCCATTCGATGTCGCCGAGAACGAGACGATGGAGGCGACCGGCCGACATGTCCAGCTCTCCGGTGCCACGGTGGCCGAGTTCCGCGACGGGAAGATCCGGTCGTTCCGGACCTACTTCGACGATCTCTCGCTGATCGAGCAGCTCGTCTGACGCAGCCGGGGCAGTGGAGTTTCACGTCGACGACGATCCGGATCCGCTCGATGTCGGATTCCTCGAAACGCAGATCCGGCGTGAGGCGTCCGCTTCCATGGGACTCGGTGATGAAGCCGAGTTGGCGATCTTCGTGCGCGATGCCGGCAAGATCGTCGCCGGCGTCAGCGGCTGGACCTGGGGTGACGGCTGCGAGCTGCAGAGCCTCTGGGTGGATCCGAGCCTTCGTGGTCGCTGGCTCGGACCGCGGCTCCTCGCGGCCGCCGAGGCTGAGGCGGCGGCCCGCGGGTGCACGCAGACCGTCCACTTCACCTACGACTTTCAGGCTCGGCGCCTGTATGAATGGGCGGGGTACGAACTGATAGGCCGGGTCGAGGATTTCCCGTCGGGAGCAGACGTCCTCTGGTATCGCAAGCGCCTGACCCCGCCGCAGGTCGCACCGGGCCAACGCGCAGCTCGCCCTCGCTAGGCAACGACCTTTCCGGGCTCGACAACCAGCTGTTTCCGGATCCGCATCCGATGGCCCGGTCCGGCGATCCACCTGACGGGCTCGTGGGTCCCGGTGGCGAGGGCTCGCCAGCAGGTGGGTAACCGGCGGCATGGAACCGGGCGGGGTCGCCGAACGGCCGCCACCAGCATGCCCCCCTCGAGTCCACCCACGATCGTTTGGGGGACCTTGCGATCCGGATCGATGACGGCACCGAGTTCGTCGCCGGCCCCGGCGAGGTCACCTCCCTTCCGAGCGGGCACGACGCCTGGTTGGTCGGCGACGAACCCGTGGTCGTGATCGACTGGTTCGGCGCGACCGACTACGCCAAGGGCAGCTGGCCCACTCCAACCGTTGGGGCGCATCGGGATCGAAAGGGGGCGCCCTTCGCTCGTGGGCGCCGCCCGGTATCGTCGCGTTCCTCCGAGACGCGGCGGGGGTGGAGAGCCATGGTCACGATCGACGACGTGCGTTCCTTCGCGATGACCCTCCCCCGCACCACGGAGGCGCTCGTTCGGGACCGGGTGAAGTTCCGGGTCGGCCGGATCGTCTACATCGCCTTCTCGCGCGATGAAGCCGTGATGGGCTTCGGGTTCCCGAAGGAGGAACGCGAAGCCCTCGTCCGCTCCGAGCCCGACAAGTTCCTGATGCCCGAGCGGTCCGACCTCCGGTACCACTGGGTCCAGGTCCGGCTGGCGGCCCTCGACCTCGCCGAGATGCACGAGCTCGTGCTGGACGCCTGGCGGATGTGCGTGCCCAAGCGGGTCGCTGCCGCGTACGAGGACGATCAGCCGCCGGACTGAGGGGCGGAGGCCTTCCCGGTGAGCGTCTCGAGGGTCTCGGGTCGCCCCCGCCAGTGCTCGAGGACCACCGCTCCGGGTGTCGCCTTCATCAGATGACGGAGCACGAACGCCGCGACGATCGCATCGTCGAGGGGGCCGGCCACCGGGACGACTTCCGGGATCAGGTCGATCGGCGACGCGATCCACACGACCGCCACAGCGAGCCAGACCTTGGCGCTCCGGGGCACCCTCGGATCCTCGAGGAGGCCGCGGAACAGCGCCAGGAGGTTGGGGATGAGGGTCGCGAGCTCCCGTGCTTGGCTTCGGCGTCCGAGTCCGATCAGCATGATCACGGCGACCGCCCAGACGGCGACCGCGACACCGACAC
>JBAVEY010000292.1:0-1802 GCA_049587975.1 Actinomycetota bacterium
TTGCCGAGGATCGTGAGGTCGGGCGCCACCGCGTACGCGGCCTGCGCGCCGCCGAACGCGATCCGGAACCCCGTGATCACCTCGTCGAACACGAGCAGGGCCCCGTCCGCGGCGCAGCGCTCGCGCAGGCGTTCGAGGAACCCCGGCTCGGGTGGTACGACGCCCATGTTGGCCGCCACCGGCTCGACGATGACGGCGGCGATCCGTTCGCCGTGCTCCGCGAACGCCCGCTCGACCGCCTCGACGTCGTTGAAGGGCACGGTGAGCGTGTCGCGCGCGGCCCCGCCGGTCACGCCGGGCGAACCGGGGATCCCGAGCGTGGCCACGCCGCTCCCAGCGCCCTCGGCGAGCAGCGCGTCCGAATGCCCGTGGTAGCACCCCTCGAACTTCACGACGAGGTCGCGACCCGTGAAGCCGCGGGCGAGGCGGATCGCGCTCATCGCCGCCTCGGTGCCGCTCGAGACCAGCCGGACCATCTGGACGGAGGGCATCGCGGCGGCGATGCGCTCGGCGAGCTCGACCTCGAGCTCGGTTGGTGCGCCGAACGTCGTGCCGCGCGCGGCCGCAGCCCGGGCCGCCTCGACGATCTCGGGACGGGCGTGACCGAACAACAATGCCCCCCACGACTGCACGAGGTCGACGTAACGGACGCCGTCTGCGTCCACCAGGTAGGCGCCCTCTCCCCGCACCGCGAACCGCGGGATCCCCCCGACCGCCCCGAACGCGCGCACCGGGGAATCCACGCCGCCGGGGATCACGCGCCGCGCTCGCTCGAACAGCTCCTCGGATCGGGTCACCGCGGTGATGCTATCCAGCGGTCGTCACTCGCCGACGGGCCAGTGCTCGATAGCGATCTCGGGCATGGGGAAGTCCTTCGGGTTCCCGGTCGCGAGTCGAGCGTTCGCGCCCGCCGCCGCGGCCGCGATGAGCGCGTCGGCCTGTGAGAGGGTTCGGCCACGTCCTCGGTACTTCCTTCTCCACCACCCTGCTAGGCGACCTTCGGCCATGCCGAGCGAGGCGACCGTGAGTCCTTCGAAGAGCGCCGTCGCGGCCTCACGCTCTCGAGGTCGCAGCCCGGCGGTGACCTCCTCGACGGTCACCGCGCACACGTAGGGCGTGTCGCCAGCGGGCTGGAGCGCGTCGATCCGGGCCAGCGTCCGTGGCCGCCCCTTCAAGACGTCGATGACCACGGTGGTGTCGAGGAGAACGCCTGCCATCAGCCGACGCGACGGGGGTCTTCTCGTCGCGACTCGTGCACCCATCGAGCGGGATCGGGATCCCAGGGGTGACCCTCATCCGAGATGCTCCCGAACGCCGAGCGGATCTTCTCCCAGCGGCGTTCGGCTTCGAGCTGTTTGCGAACCGCGTCCGCGATGTACGAGCTGCGATGTCTCGGGCCGACCTTCCGGTCGATCTCGTCGACCAGGTCGTCCTCGAGGCTTATGTGCACACGCATCGACACACAAGATAGCACACAGAGTGAACGCGCAGAGACACCCGGACACGTTGCGGTTCAGGGGCACGGCGGCGCTCGCCCTAGGACGCGAGCCAATCGGCCGCGTCCTTGGCGTGGTACGTGAGGACGAGGTCGGCGCCCGCGCGACGGATCGACGTCAGCACCTCGAGCACGGCTCCGCGCTCGTCGAGCCAGCCCTTCTGGGCGGCGGCCTTGACCATCGCGTATTCGCCCGAGACGTTGTAGGCGGCCATCGGGAACCGCGTCTCGTCCTTCGCGCGACGGATCACGTCGAGGTAGGGGAGCGCGGGCTTGACCATCACGACGTCGGCGCCCTGGTCGATGT
>JBAVEY010000293.1:0-2898 GCA_049587975.1 Actinomycetota bacterium
CTATCGGACCGGACCGCTCTGATCGTCGCCGTTCATCTGTACGGGTTGCCGTGTGACGTCGACACGCTCGCCGCGTTCGGACTACCGGTGCTCGAGGACGCCGCGCAGGCGCATCTCGCCTCGTACCGCGAGCGTCGCGCGGGCGCGCTCGGCGTCGCCGGATGCTTCTCCTTCTACGCCTCGAAGAACATGACCACCGCCGAAGGCGGAGCGGTGACCACCGACGAGGCCTCGCTCGCAGATCGCGTCAAGGTCATGCGCAACCAAGGGATGCGCGACCACTATGACGTGACCGCGATCGGGTGGAACCTGCGCATGTCGGAGATCGCCGCGGCCATCGGACGGGTCCAGCTGCGCCGGGTGCCCGAGTGGACGCGCGCCCGCCGACGGGTGGCGTCGATGATGCTCGAGGCCCTCGAAGGGATCGACGACGTGCGGCTCCCGACCGTGCCCGCGGAACGGGAACCCGCCTGGCACCGGTTCACGATCCGCCTCGGCCCCTTCGTGGACCGAGACGCCGTGATCGACAAGCTCGCGGCCGACGGCATCCAGGCCCGCGTCCACTACCCCTGGATCGTCCCCGACCTCGAACCCTATTCGGGACACCCCCGGATCGACGCCGGTCTACCACTGGATCGTGCCCGCGCCGCGGCGACGTCGGTGCTCTCGCTGCCCTCGCATCCAGGGATTCGAGAAGGCGACGCCGCGCGGATCGCGTCGTCGCTGCGGACCGCCGTCTCCTCGGCCCGAAAGGGATCGCGATGACGGTGTCCGTCGCCGTCGTGGGCGCCGGCTTCATGGGCGCGAACCACGCACGTGTGCTCTCGACGCTGCCGGGGACCCGGCTCGCGCTGGTCGTCGACCACGACGAGTTGCGAGCTCGTAACGTGGCGTCGGAGTTTGGCTGTTCGTACGCGTCCGCGATGGAGCTCGCGAACGAGCGGGTCGACGCCGCCGTCATCGCGACGCCGACCGAGACCCATCGAGACGTGGCACTGAAGGCGCTCGCCCTGGGATGGCACGTGCTGGTCGAGAAGCCCTTCGCGCCCACGGTGGACGAGGCCAAGGAGCTGGTGGCGGCGGCCGACGACGCAAGCAGGATGTTGGCCGTCGGCCACGTCGAACGGTTCAACCCAGCGTGCCTAGACCTTCCGCGATTCGTGGCGGCGCCACTCTTCATCCAGACCCGCCGGCTCTCCCCCTACACGCACCGCGTTCGAGAGGGCGTGGTGCGCGACATGATGATCCACGACGTCGACCTCGTGCTGTGGCTGGCCGGGTCGGAGCCGGTTCGGGTCGGCGCCGACGCCTCCGCTTGGCGCGGGGACACCGAGGACCTCGCGACGGCGACGATCGTGTTCGAGACCGGCATGGTCGCGCACATGACCGCGACGAGGATCGGCCAGGACAAGGTTCGACAGGTCGACATCCTGCAGAAGGACTCGCTCGTGAACGTCGACCTGCTGCGACAGGACATCACGATCCGTCGCCAGGCGACGGCCGAGTATCCGTCGTCCGGCGCTCGCCGCCTGAAGGAGGCCTCGGTGATTGAGATCCCCTACCTCGAGCACCGGGGTGAGCCCCTGTGGCTCGAGCTGCAGGACTTCGTGCAGGCCGTGGCCTCGGGGGGACGGCCGCTCGTCGACGGGCATGCGGGGCTCGCGGCCCTGGCACTCTGCGAACGCATCCTCGAAGCCGCGGAGCGGGACTGATGTACAAGGCCCTGCGGGTCGCCGTGGTCATCCCCGCTTTCGACGAGGAAGCACTGATCGGGCAAACCGTGTCGACCGTGCACGAGCTCGTTGATCACGTGATCGTCGTGGACGACGCGAGCACTGACGCCACCGCTGAGAAGGCTCGGGTGGCCGGTGACGAGCGTCTCGAGGTGATCACCCACGAGCGCAATCTTGGGGTCGGAGGCGCCATCCTTACCGGGCATCGGCGAGCCATCGAGCGCGGCGCGAACGTGTCCGTGGTCATGGCCGGGGACGCGCAGATGGACCCGGACCACTTGCCGGCGCTGCTCGACCCCATCGCCGAGGACGGCTACGACTTCACGAAAGCGAACCGGTTCTTCGACTTCGGCTCGTACGAGGGGATGCCGCGAACGCGGGCAGTCGGCAACGTCGCCGTCGGGTTCCTGGCGAAGGCCTCGACAGGCTACTGGCACCTGTTCGATCCGCTAAACGGCTACACGGCCATCCGGACCGATGCCCTCAAGCGGCTGCCACTCGACCGGGTCCGCCGCGACTACTCATTCGAATGCGACCTGCTCACCTACCTCAACATCATCGGGGCCAGGGGCAAGGACGTGCCCGTCCCGGCGGTCTACGGCGAGGAGCGTTCCGGCATCCAGTTGTTCCGCGAGGGACGAAGACTCGTGTGGTCGCTGTGGAGGGGGTTCTGGCGGCGGATGCTGTGGAAGTACCTTCTGTGGGCGTTCTCCCCCGTCGCCATCTTCCTGTTCGCTGGGCTCGCCCTATGCCTGTGGGGCCTCGGGTTCGGCGTGGGGCTCACGATCTCGTCGCTGGGTCCTCCTACCGCGTCCGCCGCGACGGTGTTGATCTCGGTCGGGCCGCTGCTCGTGGGCATCAACCTGCTGATCGTGTCGTGGGTGCTCGACGTGCTGGGGAGCCCGCGCTAGCCGTTGGGTCGTCCGCGTTCTGCGGGCGGCCAAACCACGTAGACGATGCCCCCCACGACGCTCGATGCGAGCGTCACGGCGAGCACCAGCAGCCCGAACGCGAGCGCCTCGTCCCGACCGATCCCGTAGGCGGCGAGACACCAGACGGTGGCGGCCTCCCGGAACCCGAGTCCGTTGATCGTCAGGGGGAGGATCGTCATCAGCGATGTGACGAGGACGATCCCCGGCAACGCGGCGGCCGGCAGCGACAATTG
>JBAVEY010000294.1:0-3869 GCA_049587975.1 Actinomycetota bacterium
CGCCGAGGCCGAACGCGCGCACCGAGCGGCGCTCCTCGAGCAGGCCGTCGAGCGGGTCAACCGGGCGGCGCAGGCCGATCCGACCCAACCGTGCCCGACCTGCGGCCGGCCGCTCGGCGAGGACTTCGCCTCGTACCTGAAGCACTGCAAGGCCGAGGTTGCCGCCGCCAAGAAGGCCGCCGCCGCGGCCGCGTCGGCCTCCAAGCAGGGACTGGCCGACCGGACCCGCGCGGAGGAGGATCAGCTCGCCGCGGCGGAGGCGGGCGAGCGCGTCCGCGCCGAACGCGACCGTCGGTCGCAGCTCGTCGATCGCGTCGAGGCCCTGAGGACCGAGGTCGTGACGCTCGCCCAGCCGTTCGGCGGGACGGTCCCCGAGCTCGAAGACCTGCGGGCGAGCGCCGACCGCGCACGGGGGCTGGCCGCTCGGGCCGCCGAGCTCGGGGCGGAGCGGCAGCACCTCGAACAGGCCGAACGGGACCTGGAGGAGGCGCGGCGACGGGTCGCTGCCCTGGACGCCGATCTCGCGAGGCTGACCGAGGTGGCCGAGGGGCTCGCGTTCGACGAGGCGGAGCACGAACGCCTCCGCGAGCTGCACGCCCAGGCGGCCGGCACGCTGGAGGCTGCACGGGACGCCGAACGCGAGGCGAGCGATGCCCGGAAGGATGCGGAGAAGGCGCAGGGGGAGGTCGTCGTCGCGTTGCGTCAAGCCAGGGAAACCCAGGCCAAGGTCGACGAGCTCCGTTCGCAGGCGCGGTACGTCGAGCGCGTGGCCATGCTGCTGGAAGGGTTCCGCGATCACCTCGTCGCGCGCGTCGGACCCGAGCTCTCGCGCGAGGCCGAGGCGCTGTTCCGCGAGCTGACGAACCACGAGTACGACGACCTGAAGGTCGACGAGGAGAAGCTCACGATCCAGATCGCCGACGGCGACGCGTATTTCGCGATCGATCGGTTCTCGGGATCAGAGATCGACCTCGCGAACCTCGCGCTGCGCGTCGCGATCTCGACCCAACTCTCGCGGTTGTCCGGGGCCGACGTGGGGATGATGGTCCTCGACGAGGTGTTGGCCTCGTTGGATCAGGAACGCAAGGACCTCATGGTGCAGGCGCTCGGCCGGCTCTCGTCCCGCTTCCACCAGCTGTTCGTCGTCACGCATGCCGAACAGGTCAAGGATCAGTTCCCCGCGTCGATCCTGGTGCAGAAGGTCGGGCGCCGACGGAGCACGGCCGTCCTCGTGTAGGCCTAGCCGAAGGCGGCGGTGGCCTCGGCCTCGGCGTCGTTCCCCTCGGATCCAACCCGAACGCACGGGAGGAAGGCCTGGACCACGCCGGTCCCGTCCGAGAGCGTCCGCGTTCGCGTCCACCCGCCGTGGAGCCTGGCCTGGAACGCCGCGGCCGTACCCGCAGCCTCGTCGCCGTCGGCGCGCTTGCCGTCCTCGACGGAGATGAGCACGCCATCCGGCGCTCGCTCCAGTCGCAGCGAGATCGTGTCGCCCGGGCCGGTGTGGGCGACCGCTCCGGTGAGGAGGTCGTCGATCAGTCGCTCGACGCGCGCGGGGTCGACCTGGATCGTCGCGGTCTCGACGGAGACGTCGAACATCCGGTCGTTCGCGAACGGGAACTCCCGCACGACCCGGCGGATGAGGGTGTCGATCTCGGTGCTGCGACGCTGCAGGACCGGTTCGCCCCGCGTCAGCTGATCGGCGTCGAGGATGTCACCGATCACTTGCTCCATGCGCTTGGCCTGCGTCATCAGCTGCTTCAGCAGCCGTCCGTCCTCGCCGCTTTGCCGGTGCGTCGACAAGGCCCGGGCGAGACCGAAGATCGCGGACAGGGATCGCGAGGCGTCGAGCGAGAGCGCGTCGACCACCTCGGTCGCCGCGTTCGCAGACATCGGGGAAGGAACGAGCGCGGTGGCGTCGCGGTCCGCACCTCGCTCCACCGCGCCTTGCAGTCGCGCCAGCGAGCCCTGGGTGTCGAGCAGGCGCGCGCGGGCGTCGGCCGCCTCGGCCTCCGCGCGTAGCGCCTGCGACGCGACCTGCTCTCGGAGGTCGGCGTTCGCGCGGGTGAGCTCCTCGGCGAACGCCAACGCCTCGGCGAGCTCCGCCCGAGCGGTCGCGAGCTCCCCCTGCACGTCCGCCTCCGCGCGCGGCGTCGATCCATCTGCGGCCAGAGCGGACTCGAGCTCGGCGACCACGGCCGAGAGCTGTGCTGCCGTCGCCTCCGACTCCGCCCGTGCGACCGTCAGCTCGGCGCTGACGCCCGCATGCGCGGCCGCGTCCCCACGGATGGCCATCTCCTCGGCGCGCGCGGCCATCTCATCCGCGCGCACCTCGGCGCGCTCCGCACGAGCCGCGACCTCGGTCACCAGACGCTCGGCGCGGTCGGCCCGCTCGGCGAGTTCGCCCAACCTCGTGTCCGCCTCCTCCGCCCGGGCGGACAGCTCGGCCGCGCGCTCCTCGGCCGCCCGCGCACGAGCCTCGGCCCGTTCCATTTCCCCTCCGAGCTCCTCCGCCCTTGCCCGTGCTCGCTCGACTTCCGCCGCGAGCTCCTCGCTCCGAGTCCGGGCCTGCTCGACCTCGGCCGCGAGCGTCTCGGCGCGTGCGGCCGCTTCCTCCGCGCGGCCCTCGTAGACGCCGGCCAGGTTCGATGCCTCCGACACGCCCCTCTCGAGCGCCTGCCTGTCCGAGCGCAGCTTCGCGACCTCGGCCTCGAGCGCCTCTGCGCGGCCGGTCGCGCTCTGCAGCGAGGTCCGTACCGCGACGAGTTCGCTGCGCGCGTCGGCGAACTGCGCATCCCGATCCTTCAGGTCGCGCATCGCTGCCTCGAGGGCTTCTCGCGCGCCCTCGAGGGCGGGGGTGAGATCCGGACGGAACTCGAGCTCGTGGATGCGCTGCGACAGCTCGAACACCCGGGCCTCGGCGTGGGCGGCCCGCTCGACGTGCTCGTCCATCCGCTTCGTGAGCGCCGTCGCCTCGGCCCACGCCGCCTCGGTCTCCTCGTGGGCCGTCGACAGGTCCGCCGAGACCGTGTCGTACGCGGACCTTGCCTCCGCGGCCTCGGCGACCGCACGGCGCTCGTTCGACCGGGCCGTCTCGAGCTCCAACCAGGCGGAACCGAGGGCCGCCTTGGACGCCGAGAGCTCCTTGCGCGCCTCGTCGAGCGCGGCGCTGTTGGTCTCGTGCTGGGCGCGGGTCGAGTCCAGGGTGTCCTGGGTGGTCTCCAGCTCGGCGCGGATCCGCTCCTGCTCGGCGCGCGAGGTCTCCCGCGCGGCCTCCGCGGCGGCCAGGTCCTCGCGGACGGCGTCGAGCGTCCTCATCGCCTCGTCGAGCTGGCCGCTCGACGAGCCGTGGTCCACCCGAGCCGCGTCGAGCTCCGTCTTGGTGCTCTCGAGCTCGGCTCGGGTCCCCTCGAGCTCGTCGTGGGCGGTGCCGAGCTCCGATCGCGTGGTCTGGAGCTCCGTGCGTCTGGCGTCGAGGTCCGCCCGGGCGGTCTCGAGCTCGGTCCGCGTGGCGTCGAGCTCGGCGAGCGTCGAATCGTGCGCCCCGCGAGCCGTCTCGGCCTCGGCCCGCGAGGCCTCCAGCTCGGCGCGAACCGCCTCCTGCTCCGCCCGCATCCCCTCGAGCTCCAAGCGGGTGAGCTCCTGGTCACCGCGCGCGGACCCGAGCTCGCCGCCGACGGTCTCGAGCTCGGCGCGCGTCGAATCGAGGTCGCTGCGTGAGACGCCGAGCTGCGCCTGGAGGGCGCTCGCGTCGCGGCGGGCGTCGGCGAGCTCCCGTAGCGTCCCCTCGAGCTCGGCCCGGGTGCCCTCCAGCTGCTCGGTGAGATCCGGCTTGTCTTCGAGCTCGCGAAGATCCGCGTTCAGATCGAGGA
>JBAVEY010000295.1:0-44265 GCA_049587975.1 Actinomycetota bacterium
CGCCTCGGGGCCGGCCGCGCCGGTCAGCGAGACGGCGAGGTCCGCGCCGAACACGCGCCGGGCCCCGGCGGCCATCTCGGCCGCGCACTCGCGACTGACCGGGCCCGGCCCCTCGAGCGTGGACGGCGAGACCCCGAGGATCGCGCGTTTCGCATCCGTGGAGTAGGTGACGGCCGAGCCAAGGAAGTAGGAGGAGGCCCCCGGAACCGCGGTGATGCGTTCGCCGAGCCCACCGCCGGTGAGCGACTCGGCGCAGGCGATCGTCAGCCCTCGGCCGTCGAGCAGGGTTCCGACCACCACCTCGAGCGGGTCGTCCCCGGTGCCGTAGACGTGGTCGCCGAGCCGCTCGCGGACGCGCTCCTCGAGCGGATCGAGCAGTGCCTCCGCCTCCGTCGCCGAGCCCTTCGCCGTCAGGCGCACGTGGACCTCTCCCCCGCCGGCGAGGTACGCGACCGTCGGGTTCGAGGACGCGTGGAACAGGTCATCCAGGAGCTCGGAGATCCGCGACTCGGCGAGGCCGTAGCAGCGGAGCGTCCTCGAGACCAGCGACACCGCGCCCACGAGCGCGGAGAGCTCCGGCAAGACCGAGCCGTCCATCATCTCCCGCATCTCCGAGGGCACGCCGGGGAGCGCGTACACCGTGACCCCACCGACCGAGACGACGAGCCCGGGTGCCGTGCCGCGTTCGGGCGCGATATACCTGCCACCCTCGGGCACCTCCGCCTGCGCGAGGTTCGACGCGGGCATCTCCCGACCGCGCACGCGGAAGCGCTCCCGGAGTGCCTCCGCGATCTCGACGCGCCTGACGAGCCGCGTGTCCGCCGCCCGCGCGAGCGCGGGCCGCGTCACGTCGTCCTGCGTCGGCCCGAGCCCGCCGGTCACGATCACGACGTCTGCCCTCGAGGCGGCGAGGGCGATCGCGCCCGCGATCCGATCGGCGTTGTCGCCCACGACCTGATGGTGCAGGACGTCGATGCCGAGCTCGGCGAGCTGCTCCGACATCCACCGCGCGTTCGTGTTGGCGATCTGCCCGATGAGCAGCTCGGTCCCGACCGCGACGATCTCGGCCCGCACGGGCGGGGTCAGCCTCCCGGCGCCGACGGCTCGCCGTAGCTGAAGGTGTTCTGCCACGGCTCCCCGGCCCTGCCGGGGAAGCCGTAGTCCACGCCGCTCACCGTGATCCGCGCGGTGGCGCCTTCGGAGAGCCGGACCGTGATCGAGCCGTCCGCGTCGAACGACCGCCCCTCGTCGGTCCTGAGCTCGAACGTCTCCGGGTCAGCGCCGTCGGCCACGACCGTGACCTCGACGGGGCGCCGGGCCAGGACGGCGACGCTGATCGGTCGGCCCACGTCGGCCGCGGAGATCGTCGTCCCGGTCTCTGCGGACAGGTTCGCGGGCGCGGGAGCCGGGCGTCGTGCCGAGAGGACGCCGAACGCGCCGGCCAGCACCAGCACGGTCGCGGCGACCAGGATCCACAGGCGGTGGTCGTCGCGGCGGCGGCGTGCACCCAGGACGGGTTCGGCGCGGACCGGCGGCGGGACCACGACCACCTCGTCCCGAGGCTCGCGGTCGGCCTCGTACATCGCGACGACCTTGTCCGGTGACAGGCGGAGGTAGGTCGCGTACGTCCGCAGGCATCCCCTCACGTGGACGTCCCCGAGCAGGAGGTGGAAGTCCTCGACCTCGATGGCCTCGAGGAACTCACGCCGCACCCGCGTGTCGCGCGCCGCCTCCTCCAACGTCAGGTCCCGCCCCTCACGCACCTTCCGGAGCGCAGGGCCGACGCTGAGCGTTGTCCGCTGCAAAGAACCTCCCGGCCGGGTCGCGGGCATCCTACCGAACGGGTCGAGAGTTGGGCGGAACCGCGGGAGCGGTCCTTGGACCAGGGCCGATGTGCTCCCCGGAGCGGGGGATACCGTCTGGACCGTCCGGTGCCCGAAGACAGGGACGAGATGACGGTCGCAACGGTTCCGATCACCTTCTCCTCGGCCTCTGCGTTCGCGGTGGCCGAGCTGCCGAGGTCTTCCGCGCTCGATGCCGAGCGACGGGTGCGGTTCCTCGTCGTGAGCGGCCGACAGGATGACGGGTTCTGGGGCCCGGTGGGAGCGATGTGGCCGTCCGAGGACCGTCGCCGCGGCGGGTTCCTCGCAAAACGCGTACGCGCGGTGGAACCGGAGCGAGATCGCCCGCGGCTACCGCGGCGCGACGGATCGGGCTGGGAGCCCGAGGCGATCTTCGACTCGTGGTCCAACGAGATCTGGCGTGGGTCCTACTCGGTCGACGAGGAGCAACGCGCCGAGACGCTCTCGCTCCGAGCCGAACTCGTCAACGCCTCTGACGATCACGAGCCGGTACGGGTGGAGCGGGACTCCTCCCACTCCTCCGGCGTCACCAGCACGTCGCGGGCCTTCGAACCGAGCGACGGCCCCACGATCCCGCGATCCTCGAGCAGATCCATGAGGCGCCCGGCGCGGGCGAAACCAACCTTGAGCTTGCGCTGCAGCATGCTGGTGGAGCCGAGCTGGGACCGGATCACGAGATCGGCCGCCTGTTCGAGCAGGTCGTCGTCGCCCCCGAGCCCTCCGTTCTCCTCGCCCTCCACCGGCGGCTTGCCGAGGCCCTCGACGCTCATCGCGTACTCGGCCGAACGCTGTTCGCGGACCCAGTCCCCGACGGCCCGGATCTCCTTCTCCGTCACCCACGCCGCCTGGAGGCGCGTTGGCTTGGACGCCGAGGAGGGCGCGAACAGCAGGTCTCCGTGCCCGACCAGCTTCTCCGCGCCGTTCATGTCCAAGATCACGCGCGAGTCCGCCTGGCTCGAGGTCATGAGCGCGATCCGGCTCGGGATGTTCGCCTTGATCAGGCCCGTGACGACGTCGACGCTCGGCCGTTGGGTCGCGACGACCAGGTGGATCCCGACCGCGCGCGCCATCTGGGCGATCCGGCAGATCGCGTCCTCGACGTCTCGCGGCGCGACCATCATGAGGTCGGCGAGCTCGTCGATCACGACCAGCAGGTACGGGAAGTCGACCACCCGGTCCTCCTGCCCGGGCGGGATCCGGAGCGTTTCCTCCTCCAGGCCGGCGCGGTAGCCATCGATATCGCGCACGCCGACCATCGCGAGCAACTCGTACCGCTCCTCCATCTCGCGAACGACCCAGGCGAGCGCCTCGGCGGCGCGCTTCGGGTGCACGATCACGGGGACGAGGAGGTGCGGGAGGTCGGCGAAGTGCACGAGCTCGACGCGCTTGGGGTCGACGAGCACGAGCTTGACTTCGTCGGGGTCGGCACGCATCAGGATCGAGGTGATGAACGAGTTGATGAGGCTCGACTTGCCGGCTCCGGTCGCGCCGGCGATCAGCACGTGCGGCATCTGCGTGAGGTTCACGAGCTGCGCGCGGCCGTGCACATCCTTGCCGAGCGCAACCGCGAGCGGGTGCTCGTCGTCGGTCGCCGTCTTGGAGCGCAGGATGTCGCCGAGCATCACGAAGTCGCGAACCTTGTTCGGCACCTCGACGCCGATCGCCGAGCGGCCGGGGATCGGCGCGATGATCCGCACGTCCGGCGTCGCGAGCGCGTAGGCGATGTCGTCGGCGAGCGACAGCACCTTGTTGACCTTCGTCCCGGCCTCCACCTCGACCTCGTACAGCGTCACGGTCGGGCCGCGGTGCGCGGCCACGACGTGCGCCGGCACGCCGAACGTGTGGAAGGTGCGTTCGAGCGCGGCCTTCTGGTGCTCCTCGTCCCGCTCGCTCGAGGCCGAGGGCGGCGAGGTCCGGAGCAGCTCCAGCGGCGGGAGCTCGTACGGCCCGCTCCGCGACGGCCGGACCAGCGCGGGGACCTCGATCGCCTCGGGCTCCTCCTCCTCCCCTTCCTCGGGGAGCTCGAGCCGCGAGGAACCCTCGTCCCCGTGCACGATCCTGGGCTCGCCGAGCTCCTCCTCGTCGTCCGCGGCCTCGACGTCCTCCGCGTCCTCCTCGTCCTCGCGGGAGAAGACGTCCACGATCCGGTCCCAGATCGCGGACAGCGGTGTGCCCGTGAAGATCAGCAGCCCGAGCAGGCCGGCGCCTGCCCACACGATCGCGACGCCGATCCCGGACACGAGCTTGCCGAGCGGCCAGCAGGCCAGGGCACCGATGGCGCCTGCGGCGCCGCTCAGCCGCTCGTAGCCGCTGAACGGCCGTGGGTTGCCCTGCCAGAGCGAAAGGAGCGCCAACACCCCGATGGCGGCGATGCTGAAGCCGATGAACATGCGCAGGCGTTCCTGCTCGGCGGTCCCGCGGAGCAGGACCAACCCCCAGTACAGCGCGAGGATCGGGAAGACCACCGCCGCGAGCCCGAACGTCGCGTGCAGGAGCCAGTCCAGCCCCCGCCCGACCGGCCCGGCCGAGCCGAACCACAGCCCGAGCACCGCGAGCAGCGCGAGCACGACGAGACCGATCCCGAGCGCGTCGCGGGTCCAGGGACGGAGGTGGCTCCTGACCGAGGTGCGCGCGGTCCTCTTCGCCCCTGGGCCGCGGCCCTTGGTGGTGCTCGTCAACTACACCTCCACGATCACGGGCAAGATCACGGGCTTGCGCTGCGTGACCTCGTAGAAGTACTTGCCGAGGACCCGCCGGATGTTCTGCTCGAGAACCCCGCGGTCGACCACCTCGGCCTCGGCGCTGTCCTTGAGCGAAAGCATGACGCGTTCGCGGGCCGCTTCAAGGATGTCGCCCGAGGTCTCATCGAACACGAATCCGCGGTTCACGATGTCCGGGCCCGAGAGCACCTGCCCGTGGTGGGCGTCGACGGCGACCACGACGACCACGACGCCGTCCCCCGAGAGCTTGCGCCGGTCGCGCAGCACCACCTCCCCGACGTCGCCGATGCCCAGCCCGTCGACGAAGGTCATGCCCGCCGGCGCCCGATCGACGACCTGGACCTTGTCACCCACCTCGACCACGTCGCCGTCCTCGCAGATCAGGACGTGGTCGGCCGCGATCCCGACCTCCGTCGCGATCTTCGCGTGGTGCGCCAGGTGGCGTCGCTCGCCATGGATCGGGATGAACCACCGGGGACGGACCAGCGAGAGCATCAGCCGCAGCTCCTCGGCGCCGGCGTGGCCGCTCGCGTGGACGGGATAGGCAGGGAGGTGGAACACGTCAGCTCCCGTCCGGTAGAGGCCGTCGATCACCCGGTGGATCGCGGGCTCGTTGCCGGGGATCAGGCTCGACGAGAGCACCACGTTGTCGCCCTCCTTGAGCTTGACCCATTTGTGCTCGCGCGCCGCCATGAGGCTGAGCGCGGAGAACGGCTCGCCCTGGGATCCCGTGCAGATCACGACGACCCGGGACGGGTCCCGGTGTTCCACCTCCTCAATCGGGATCACATCGGTCTCGGGTACGTGCAGGATCCCGAGCGCTCGGGCGGCCTCGACGCTCTGGTGCATCGATCGGCCGAGGAACGCGACCACGCGCTCGTCGGCCCTGGCCGCGTTCACGACCTGCTGGATCCGATGGATGTGGCTCGAGAAGCATGCGACGACGACCAGCTGAGGCGCTCGCGCGATGATGTCCTGGAGCACCGGGCCGACGCTGCGCTCGCTCTCCGTGTACCCGGCCTCCTCCGCGTTCGTCGAGTCGCTGAGCAGCAGGTGCACGCCCCGGCCCGCCTCCTCGGCGAGCGCGTGCAGGTCGGTCGCCCGGCCGTCTAACGGTGTCTGATCGATCTTGAAGTCGCCGGTGTGCAGGATCGATCCGAACGACGTGTCGATCACCACGGCCATCCCATCGGGGATCGAATGGGTGACGCGGATGAACCGCATCGAGAACGGGCCGGCGACGGCCGACTCGCCGGGGGTCACCTGCCGGAACTCGGCTCGGTCTCGCACCTCGTGCTCCTCCAGCTGCCCCTGAAGGAGCGCGAGCGTGAACGGGGTCCCGTACACGGGGAGCGCCGATCCGTCGACGTCGCGGAGCAGGTACGGCAGCGCCCCGATGTGATCCTGATGACCGTGCGTGAGAACGATCGCCTCGACGTCGTCGAGGCGCTCCCGCACGTACTCGAAGTCCGGCAGCACGAGGTCGACGCCGGGCATCTCCGCGTGGGGGAACGACAGACCGACGTCGACGATCAGGATCCTGCCGTCGAGCTCGACGCAGGCCATGTTCCGCCCGACCTCGCCAACGCCTCCGAGGAAGACGACGCGCGCGGGCCCGCCGGTCTCAGACGAGTCCGGCATCCACCAGGGCCTTGCGGATCCGCTCCCGTTCCTCCGCGGTCGCCGGCACGAGCGGGAGCCGCGGCGGGCCGACCGGGAAGCCGATCATCTCGAGCGCGGTCTTGACCGGGATCGGGTTCGACGTGATGAACAGCGCGTTGAACAACGGCGTCAGCTCCTCGTGGATCTTGCGCGCCGCCGGGATGTCGCCGGACTCGATCAGGTCGCACATCTGGCGGATGCGGCCGCCGACCAGGTGCCCCGCGACCGACACGACGCCGACCGCGCCCAGGCACATGTAGCCGAAGGTCGCCCAGTCGTCCCCGCTGTAGACCTCGAAGTCGGGCGGCGCCTCCGAGATCAGCCTGGAGATCCACTGGAAATCACCGGTGGAGTCCTTCACGCCCACGATGTTGGGGACCTCGGCGATCCGCAGCAGGGTCTCGTGCTCGATCCGGGTCCCCGTCCGCCCGGGGATGTTGTACGCGACCACCGGGATCGACACGGCGTTGGCGACCTGGGTGAAGTGCTCGAGCAGGCCCCGCTGCGGCGGCTTGTTGTAGTACGGCGTGACGAGCAGCAGCCCATCGGCCCCGAGCTCCTCGGCCTCGCGCGAGAGCTCGAGCGTCTCCGCGGTGTTGTACGTGCCGGTGCCGCACAGGACCTTCCCCTTGCCCTTCGCGACGTCGATGACAGCCTCGAACAGATCGTGCTTCTCCCGATGCGTGAGCGTCGGCGATTCGCCCGTGGAACCGGCGATCACCAGGGAATCGGAGCCACGCTCGTACAGGTGGGCGGCGAGCGAGCGCGCCCCCTCGAGGTCGAGCGCGTGATCGTCGCGGAAGGGTGTGACCATGGCGGTGACGACCGCCCCGAACCTACCGGCCATGCTGCCTCCTCCTCCCGGTGCGGGTGTGGTTCACGGTCCGCACGATAACCACATCTGCCACATGTTGCACATGTCGATCGGGGGTGTCGGGAGCGTGCCGAGCAACGTCTTGCAGGTGCGGAAGGGGCATCGCTCGTGCCTCCGGCATCTCCTGCGGCTCCTGTTTCGGGCCCCACCCGCGGCGTTCGGGCGGAGCGCCGCCGCTATCCTAGCCAGCATGCCGCGCATCTACACCAAGACCGGTGACGACGGGACCACGGGGCTGCTGTTCGGGGGCCGCGTCTCGAAGGCGGACCTCGTCCCCGAGGCGTGCGGATCGATCGACGAGGCGGTCGCGGCCCTCGGTCTCGCGAGGGCACAGGCGAGCGACCCCGAGCTGTCGGCAGAGCTCCTGGGCCTGCAGCGCCAGCTGTTCGTCGTCGGCGCCGACCTGGCGACGAACCCGGACGAACGGGAGCGCCTGGAACCCGGCGTCTCGAGGGTCACGCCGCAGATGGGCGCCCGGCTCGAGGCGCGGATCGACGAGCTCGTCGGCGCCCATCCCCTGCCGAACGCGTTCGTCGTGCCGGGCGCGAACCCGGTCGCGGCATGTCTCGACCTCGCACGCGGCGTGGTCCGACGCGCGGAGCGTCGCGTCGTCGAGCTCCGCGACACCGGTGCCGCCGTGAACGAAGACGTGTCCCGCTACCTGAACCGGTTCTCCGATCTGCTGTTCGTCCTCGCTCGCGTCGTGGCCGGTGAGACCGAACCCCTCAGTCGCCCCGACTGACCGCCCCCCTACCCGGTCCGGACGAACGCCCCGTAGTTGTCGGCGCCGAACAGCAGGACCAGGAGCCCGATGTCGTCGGCCGTGATGTCGTCGAGCCGGACGTCGAACGTCGCGCGGTCGCCGGCCGCGACGGGCGCGCTGTCGAGGACCGTCCCGTCGATCCGATGCCCATCGACCGCGTCCTCGACATAGAGACCGGGTGGATCGAGGTCGTGACCGGAGTCGTTCTCGACCTCCATCGTGCCGTCGCTCCCATCGAGGTCGACCGTCACGACCAGGCCCTCGTTCGCGTACTCGTAGGCGGCGGTGCCCGGCGCGCCGGTGAAGGTCTGGGCCGGCGTGGGGACGGCGCTCGTCGGGCTCGGCCCGGTGGGCGCGGTTGAGCCGCCGTCGCCTCCCGTGCAGGCTCCGAGCAGCATCACGGCGAGCGCGAGGAGCGCGGCGAGACGACCGGTAGGCTTCATGGGTCGCGGCATGCTACACGACCGCCCGAGGAGGAAGACCCAGGTGAGGACGCTGGAACTCCGACGCCACGCCCACCGCGATCCGACCGCCGACCGCCTGTCTGAACAGGGACGAGCACAGGCGCAGTCGGTGGGAGCGACGCTCGCGGGCGGCTACTCGGTGGTGTTCGTCTCGCCGGCCGAGCGCGCGGCCGAGACCCTCGCGTGGCTCCTGCGCGGACTGGGCGAGCAGCTCCCCCCGCACGCCGTGGTCCCCGGCCTCGCCGCCGAGGACAACGACGGATCGCCGCTCGCGATGGCGGGGGTGGTCGCGGCCCTGCTCGATGCCGTCCCCGAGGACGAACGAGGGCTCGCGATCTCCCATACGCCGTTGATCGAGCGAGCGGTCCTCGGGCTGAACGCCACCGAGATCGAACCGCTGGCCGAATGCGAAGGGGTCCTGCTGTCCAAGGCGGGCGAGGACGCTCCCGTCCAGATCAGCGAGCTCCGGCTCCGATAGCCGGAGATGGACCTGTCGATCCCGCTCGCCGCGTTCGGTCTCGGCGTCGCCCTCGGGGCCTCGCCCGGCCCGGTCCAGCTGCTGCTGTTCTCGGAGGCCTCGCGCGGCGGCGCCGCCCGTGGCCTGCGCGCGATGGCCGGCGCGAACGCGACCTTCGGCGCGATGATGCTCCTGCTGGCGGCCGGCCTCTCCTCCCTCGAGCCGGGCGAACCGTTCCTGCGCGTCGTCAAGGTGATCGGCGGGGCCTTCCTCGTGTTCCTCGCCGTGGACGCGATGCGCGAGGGCCGGCGCCCCGCCGTCGTCGACGACCATCCCCGTGGCGGGCTCCATCCGAGCGTCCGAGGCGTCGTCGCGGTCCTGCTGAACCCCGGCGTCTACGTGTTCCTCGCCACGACGGGGACGGCCGTGGTCGCGAGCGCGGTCGACGAGGGCGGCCGTGGGCTCGCGGTCGTCACCGTGATCGCGCTGCTGATCGGCGTGTCGCTGATGGACTCAGCGATGGTGCTCCTCGGAGCGGGAGCCCACCGTGTGAGCGACCGCTTCCTGAGGATCCTCAGCGAGGTCCTGGCCATCGCGATGGGCACGCTCGGGGTGTGGCTGATCGTGCGAGGGATCGCGGGCTGACCGGGCGAACGGCTCAGTAGTCGTACGGCGACCACGGAGCCGGGTGCCATGCGAACATCGCGCCGGCCGTGGCGAGCGCGCCGTCGCGGAGCTCCCGGACCCGGCCCGCTCCCTGGAGCTGGTGGAACGACGGACCCCCCAAGTAGGCCGCTCCGATGTCGTTGACCGAGCACACGAGGTCGGCCGGTTCGTCCGTCTCGGCCGTCACGGTGCCCTCGCCCGCCGAGACGTCGAGCACATGACGGCCTTCGTTCCACGGACAGAACGGATCCGCGATCTCGAGGCACAGGTGTCCATCGACCGCGTACTTCCTGGCGCGCAGCGCCGCCGCGACGTCGACGAGCCGCACCCACAGGTTGTCGACGATCGTGGGCCGGATGCGCCTCGGATCTTGCAGGAGGTACAGGAGCGGCTCGTCCACGGGACGGTTCCACGCGGTGACCCGCTCGACCAGGTCCACGTCCAGCACGTAGCGCCAGAGATCCGCGTACGCCCCAGGGGTGGTCGCCTCCAGGTATCGGACCGACAGCACGGACCTCGAGAATCCGTGCGGCCAGTCGTGCTTCATCTTGTAGACGGCGTAGCCGTCGAGGCCCTCATCGCCCTCGTGCAGCACGAACAGCGACGGGATGTTCCTCTCCTCGCCGTGCTCATGACCGAGGTCGTACTCGAGCCGCCGCTCGTCGAGGTGCACCATCCCCGGCCGCAAGCCCCGACCGGCATCGTTGATCGCGAGGATCGCCTCGATCGCCTCGTCGCGCTCGACCAATCGGATCTCGCCTGCCGGTGCGTAGCCCCGAACGAATGCGGCACGCGTCGTCTCGATCTCGAAGGAGAGTCCGAACGTCGCGAGCCCGTACCCGTAGCGGCCATAGATGCCGCCTTCGGACGCGTAGAGGACCTCGAGGGCCTCACCGCGCTCGCGCGCGTCGTCGAGCTGTGCCCGCATCAGCCGCGTGTTGATGCCGCGACGCCGATGGGTCGGCCGGACGCCGACGGCGGTCACGAACCCGACCTCGAGTTCCCCACCGGGGACGGTCATCGGCATCGTGTACGCGCCCGCCGTCCCGACGATCTCGGGACCATGGAAGGCGGCGAAGCACCGGTCAACCTCGGCCATCGTGCGTTCGCGCTCGAGGTCCGCGTCGTTCGGGAGGGAGCTGAACGCGGCCTCCATCGCGCGGAAGTACGAGTCGAGCTCGTCCTCGGCGATGGTCCGGATCTCGACGTCCACGCGTCGAGCTTACGGGCTCGGCAGACCTTCGAAGAGGTCGGACAGGACGGGGTCGCGCGGCCGGCGTTCGGGCCAGGCCACGACGAACGACTCGAGCGAGAGGATCTCCGGCCACAGGTCGAAGGGGACCTCCTCGAGCTCGGCCTGCGTCTTGTGGCACCGGATCGCCTCGAGCTTGCGCGGGTAGACGGCCGACCCGTCCACGCGGACGCCGATCGCCGCATCCGGCACGCCGCGTGGCATGAACGGCTGCGTGGGGTCCATGGGCTCGAGCCCGCGTTCGCGCAGGAGCTCGTTCAGGCGATCGAGCGAGCTCTCGGGGATCGCGGTGTGCAGGAGCCGCGAGAAGGCGGTCCCGCTCGAGGACGTCCGTGCGGCGTGGAACGCATCGGTCGTCACCTCGCCGATCGTGACGTGATCCTCGTGACCGGTGACGCCGTCGGGCCCGAAGGTCACGACGACCTCCGGCGCGGCCTCATCGAGCACGCTCCGGACCTCGGACACGAGCGCCGCTCGGGGGATCGCGGGCAGCCCGCCGTCGGGATGCCGCAGGAACCGCACGTCGGGCTCGAGCCCGAGGGCGCGCCAGGACGCGACGTCCTCGCGCTCGCGAACGGCCCCGAGCGTCCCGCGCGTGGCGAGCGACGGATCGGCGATGCGGCCGGCGTCACCGCTCGTCGCGAGGACGACGATCACCTCGAGGTCGTCGGCCGTATGGAGGGCGAGGCTCCCCCCGACGCCGTACGTATCGTCGTCGGGGTGCGCGTAGATGCACGCGACCCGTCGCATGCGTCTACGGCAGGGGTGGCAGATCGAGGAGCGGCTCGAGACCGAGCGTGAGCCCCGGCCGGGTCATCACGGCTCGGGCCGCCATCAGCACGCCCGGCATGAACGAGGACCGGTCGGTCGAGTCGTGACGGATCGTCAGCGTCTGCCCCTGCCCACCGAAGATGACCTCCTGGTGGGCGACGAGCCCGGGGAGGCGCACCGAGTGCACACGTATCCCATCGACGTCGCCACCGCGGACACCCTCGAGCGACTCGCCGAGGGGGCCCCGCCACCCCTCGCCCCGTTCCTCCTGGATCCTGCGGACCGTGGCGACCGCCGTCCCGGAGGGGGCATCCGCCTTCTCGTCGTGGTGGAGCTCGATGATCTCGACAGCCGGGAGGTAGCGGACCGCCTGCGCGGCGAACCGCTGCATCAGCACCGCGCCGAGCGCGAAGTTCGGCGCCACGATCACGTTGGATTCGTGACCCTCGTCCGAGAGCAGCTTCTCGATCTCCTGCAGGTTCCCCAGCGAGATGCCCGTGGTGCCGACCACCGCGTGCACGGCGTGCGAGATGCACCAGCGGATGTCGTCCATGACGACCTCGGGGTGGGTGAAGTCCACGGCGACCTCGGCGTTGGCTTCGAGCAGCCGGTCGAGCTCGTCGGAGACCGGCGAGTCGATCTCGGGATGGCCGATCATCTGCCCGATCGGCTGGCCGACCTTCGACCGGTCGATCGCGGCGACGAGCGCGAAGTCGGGCGCGTCGGCCAGGGCCCGACAGACCATCAACCCCATGCGGCCGCACGCGCCGATCACGCCGACGCGGATCACGCGATGGCGTCCTTGCTCGTGAAGGGCCCAAGGACGGTGACCGTCATCGGTTGCGAGAGTACCCGTTCGGCGGCGCGCTCCGCGTCCTCGGCCGTCACGGCCTCGATGCGCGCGAGGAGCTGATTCACGGTGAGGATCTCGCCGTGCCCGATCTCGGACTTGCCGAGGCGCGACATGCGCCCCCCGGGATCCTCCAAGGACAGTACGAGCGAGCCCTTCATGTGGCCCTTCGCGCGTTCGAACTCCTCGGGACCGAGCCCCTTGTTGGCCACGTCCTCGAGCTCGGTCCGCATGATCGCGAGGGCCTCTTTCGCTCGCGCGGGCGTGGTGCCGGCGTATGCGCAGAACACGCCCGCCTCCGCGTACATCGCGTGGTACGAGTAGACGCTGTAGGCCAACCCGCGCTTCTCGCGGATCTCCTGGAACAGGCGGGAGCTCATCCCGCCCCCGAGCGCGTTGTTTACCACCCCGAACGCGAACCGGTCGGGGTCGGTCCGGGACAGGCCGCTCGTGCCGATGCAGATGTGCGCCTGCTCGGTCTTGCGCTTCTTCACGAGCGAGCGTCCCGAGGGGCGCGGGGCGTCGCCGGCGGTCCGCAGGTTCCACGCGCTCGGGCCCTCTGCCCGCACGGATCCGGGGTTCATGCGTTCGGCCACGAGCTCGAGCAGCTCCTCGTGGCGGAGGTTGCCCGCGGCGACCACGACCACGTTGCCGGGAACGTAGTGCTTGCGGTAGAAGCGGTGGACCTGGTCGCGCCCGGCCGCTTGGATGCTCTGCTTCGTGCCGAGGATCGGCCGGCCCAGGGGGTGGCCCGGCCAGAGCGTCTCGGTGAACAGGTCGTGGACCAGGTCGTCGGGATCGTCCTCGTGCTGGTTGATCTCCTCGAGGATCACCTGCCGTTCGGCCTCAAGGTCCGCCGATCGGAGCACCGAACGCTGCACCATGTCGCAGAGGTGATCGACCGCCATCGGCAGGTCGCGATCGCGCACACGCGCGTAGAACGCCGTGTATTCCTTGGCCGTGAACGCGTTCACCTCGCCGCCCACCGCGTCGAACGCCTCGGCGATGTCGCGCGCGCTCCGGGTCTTGGTCCCCTTGAACAGCAGGTGCTCGAGGAAGTGGCTCGACCCCGAGATCGGTGGCGGCTCGTCGCGCGAGCCCGCCAGGACCCAGAAGCCGAGCGCCACCGAGCGGATGCCGGGCATCCGCTCGGTGACGACGCGCAGGCCGGAGGTGAACTCCGTGCGTCCGATCGACATCGGCTACGCGGGATCGCGCGGTTCGCGCTCGCGGTCCCGTGGGCGGCGGTCGCGATCACGGGGGCGGCGATCGCGGTCACGGTCGCGGCGGGGCGGTCGGTCCTGCGCCTCCTGCTCCATCCCCTCCGGGATCGCCCACTCCTCGCCCACGGGCTTGAGCGAGATCTTCCCGCGGTCGTCGATGTCCTGGACCTCGACCTCGATCGTGTCGCCGACCTTGACCGCGTCTTCGACGTTCGCGAGCCGCTTGCCCTTGCCGAGCTTGGAGATGTGGATCAGGCCGTCGCGTCCGGGTACGAGATTGACGAACGCACCGAACGTGGTCGTATTGACCACGGTGCCCGTGAAGTGCTCGCCGACGCTGATCGGGCGCGGGTTCGCGATCTCGTCGATGATCCGCGCCGCCTCGTCCGCGCCGCCGGCCTCGCGCGCCCCGATGAACACGGTGCCGTCGTCCTGGATGTCGATGTCGGCTCCGGTCAGGGCGACGATCTCGTTGATCTTCTTCCCCTTGGGCCCGATCACCTCGCCGATCTTGTCTACGGGGATCTTCAGCGTGAGGATCCGTGGCGCCTTCGGGTTCACCTCGGTGCGCGGCTCAGGGATCGCGTCCCGCAGCACCTGGAGGATCTGCATCCGTGCTTCCTTCGCCTGGTCGAGCGCGCCGGCCAACACGTCGCCCGGCAGGCCCGTGACCTTCATGTCGAGCTGGATCGCCGTGACGAACTCGCTCGTCCCCGCCACCTTGAAGTCCATATCGCCGAGCGCGTCCTCGGCGCCGAGGATGTCGGTGAGGGTCACGAACGTCCCCCCCTCGGCGATCATGCCCATCGCGATCCCCGCGACCGGCGCCTTGATCGGGACCCCGGCGTCCATGAGCGAGAGCGTCGAGGCGCAGACGCTGGCCATCGACGTCGAGCCGTTGGAACCCAGGATGTCCGACACGAGCCGGAGCGCGTAGGGGAACTCCTCCTCCGGCGGGATCACCGGCACGAGCGCCCGCTCGGCGAGTGCGCCGTGGCCGATCTCGCGGCGACGCGGCGAGCCGATCCGGCCCACCTCACCCGTGGAGAACGGCGGGAAGTTGTAGTGATGGATGTAACGCTTGGACTCCTCCGGATCGAGCGTGTCGATCATCTGCGTCATCCGGAGCATCCCGAGCGTGGTCACGTTCAGGGCCTGCGTGTCGCCGCGGTTGAACAGGCTCGATCCATGCGCGCGCGGGATCAACCCCACCTCGGCCGACAGCGCGCGGATCTCCTTCGGTCCGCGCCCGTCCAGCCGCACGCCGTGCTCGATCACCCGGGCCCGCATGACCTTCTTCTGCAGGTCCTTCCACGCCGGGGAGATCTCGGACTGGCGGGCGGCGTAGGTCTCCGCGCCCCACGTCTCGAGCAGGCGCTGCTTCAGCGACTCCTTGATCTCGGACATCCCGGCCTCGCGCTCCGAACGGTCGGGCACGATCGCGGTCTCGAGGCGCTCCTTGAACGTCTCGGCCGCCTGCCAGGTGTCGTCGCCGTACAGGGGCTTGGGTTCGAACGGCTGGGGCTTCACGTCCGACTTCGCGACGAACTCCAGCTGCGCCTCGATCAGCTCGTCGATCGCGCGCTTGGCCGCCTCCAGCCCCTCGGCGACGACCCGCTCCGTCGGCGCCTTGCCGCCGCCGCTCTCGAGCAGCGTCCACGTGTTGTCGGGCGCCTCGCCCTCGATCATCAGGATGTCGACCTGTCCCGCGTCGTTGCGGCGGCCGGCCACCACGATGTCGAACGTGGCCCGCTCCAGATCTTGGAACGTGGGGTTGATGACCCACTCGCCGTCGATCAGCCCGAGCCGGACCGAGCCCACCGGACCCTCGAACGGGATCCCCGACAGCATCGTCGCGAGGCTCGCGGCGTTCATCCCCGGGATGTCGTATGGGTTGGCCATGTCGACCGAGAGCACGGTGATCACGACCTGGACCTCGTCACGGTACCCGTCCTTGAAGCTCGGCCGCATCGGCCGGTCGGTGAGCCGCGCGGTGAGGATCGCGGTCTCCGACGGGCGACCCTCACGGCGGAAGAACCCGCCGGGGATCTTGCCCGCCGCGTACATGCGCTCCTCGACGTCGATCGTGAGAGGGAAGAAGTCGATCCCCTCGCGGGGCTGAGCGGTGGTGCAGGTGGCGAGCACCTGCGTCTCGCCGTACGTCACGACGCACGAGCCGCCCGCCTGCTTGGCGAGCTTGCCCGACTCGAACGTCAGGGTGTTGTTCCCGAACCGTCGGGAAAGGGTGATGGCCATGGGCCGGTGCCTCCTTGGGTCGATGCGCGGCGCGGTCGCGCCGCGCGGCTGGGGAGGCGGAGCCGGGCCGGTTGTCAGTGGTGAACCGCCGATCGTGATCGGTGGCTCGCAACTGAGAACCGACCGCGGGGAAAGCCCGCCTCCGGTTCCGTTCGGTGATCCCTTGGCATCCCTCCTACGGAGGAGGCGCCCCGGGGGGCGCCTCTGCGTCTAGCGGCGAAGGCCGAGCTTCGCCACGATCTCTCGGTAGCGTTCGATGTCTTCCCGCCGGAGGTACTCGAGGAGGCGCCGCCGCCGCCCCACGAGCATCAGGAGGCCGCGCCTGGACGCATGGTCCTTGGCGTGGGTCTTCAGATGCTGCGTGAGATCGGCGATCCGCCTACTGAGCACGGCGATCTGGACCTCGGTCGAACCGGTGTCCGTGTCGGACCGCCGGTGCTCCGTGATGATCTCGGATTTCTGGGGCTTCGTGAGCGTCATACGTCGCCAAGGCTACCAGACGTCCTCCGCGTATCCGCTGGTCAGCGCCCGGCGGGCATCAGGCTGGGCGCTCACGACGAAGTCGTCGAACGCCCACCTCCATGTCCACCGGTCGCGACTCGGCTCGGAACCCCGTCGCCCCCGTCGACAGCGGCTCCGTCGAGTCGACGACCGTGTTCAGCCTCGGATCCTTCGCGAGATAGACGACGCTCATCCCACCACGGCCGAGTTGAGACTCGATGCGGTAGTCCCCGAACGTGCTTCCCGGGCCGCGGGGGGACGCTCACGCCGACGTTTGTATCAGAAGCCGAACGCGACGGATCGGCCATCCGAGGTCCGGACGCACCCCGGAAGTATCGACCTGTGGCGTCGGGTCCCGACCGCGGGATCGAGGTCGATCCGGAGCCGGCTCAGTCCAGGACCGGATGCCCGTCCGAGACGATCGTCGCCGGTAGCAGCCTGCCGACGAGCGTGCCATCCGGCCGAACCACCACCTCGGCGACGGCGGTGGCCGACCCCTCCGCCGAGAAACGTGGCCAGACGAAGTTGCCCAACCCGTAGAAGATCGGCTTGCCGTGGTACGTGTCCATCGGCTGGAGCCGGTGGGCGTGGGAGCCGAAGATCACGTCCGCCCCGGCATCGATCATCCGGTGCGCCTCGTCGACCTGGTAGTCGCGGGGCTGCGTGTCGAGCTCCACGCCCCAATGGATCATGACGATCACCAGGTTGGCGTTCGCCTCCGCCTCGCGGATCGCTCGGAGCGCGCGGGAGAAATCGTGTCCGACCGAGGTGCCGATCTCATCGCCGACCGCTACCTGGGAGTCCGGGTCGGTGACCTCGCCGATGCCCACCAGGCCGATCGTCCATCCCTTCACGTCGAGGTACGCGGGG
Source organism: Actinomycetota bacterium (assembly GCA_049587975.1). Classification (GTDB taxonomy): domain Bacteria; phylum Actinomycetota; class UBA4738; order UBA4738; family HRBIN12; genus DASSJM01. The sequence goes on from JBAVEY010000295.1 coordinate 17,192, forward strand.
GCGTCCGCCGCCTCCTGCGACGAGCCAGCACCGATCGGCACGATGTCGGCGCGCTTCAGGTTCCGGATCGAATCGAGCAGGCCCTCGGGGCCTTGATCGAACCCATGGTTGTTCGCGAGGCTCGCGACGTCCACGCCCGCCCGGCGCGCCTCGTCGAGGGCGTGCGGATCGCACCGGAAGACGAACCGCTTGTCCAACGGGGCGACGATGTCCGTGGAGGGGCACTCGTGGTTGATCACCGTGAGGTCGTCGTGCCGGAACAGACCGCCGAGCCCGCTCCAGGCCCAGCCGTACCCGTTCGAGGCGAACGCCGAGATGTAGCTGGGGTCGAGGCTCACATCGCCCGTGCCGTGGATCACCAGGTTCCCCCTCGGCTCAGGGGTGGGGCTGGGCGACGACTCCGAGGCCGCGGCGGTGGCGCCGCCCCCGTCCGCACCCTTGGGCACCCCAACGCTCGAGGTCGCTGCGGCAGCCCCCGAGGGCGCCCCTTCCGAACCCGCACCCTCGTCGGCACCTCCGACGAGATAGGCGAGGATCCCTACCGCGATCCCGAGCGCGATCAGCAGCAGGCCCAACGGGAGACGGGAACGGCGGGCGCGCGGGGTCATCGATAGCAGCCTCTCATGTGTCCGCCACGAGGTCCCGGGTGCGGTACACATCCTCGCCGATCGCCGCCGACAGCTCCTCGGGGGTGTCGAACCTCGCCTCATCGCGCAGGTACGCCCAGAACTCGACCGCGATCTCGCTCCCCGCGATGTCGCCGTCGAAGTCCAACAGGTACGCCTCGACGTGCAGGGGCTCGACGCCGAACGTGGGGTTGGTCCCGACGCTGATCGCGGCCACGTGCGTGTCGCCTTCGATGACCGCACGACCCGCATAGATCCCCCGCCCCGGCAGCAGGAGCCGAGGCTCCGTCCGCAGGTTCGCCGTCGGGTACCCGAGACCGTAGCCTCGTCCCGCGCCGCTCACGACCGTCCCGTCGAGCACGAACCGCCGGCCGAGCGCCACGCGTGGCCACTCGAGATCCCCCTCCACGAGCGCGTCGCGGATCGACGACGACGACACCCGACGGCCGTCGACCTGGATCAGCTCCACGCGCTCGGCGGTGAACCCGTGCGACGGCCCGGTCTCGATCAGCATCTCGACGGTCCCGGCCGCCCGGTGACCGAACGTGAAGTTCGCGCCCATCACGCAGTGGGCGGCGTGCAGTCCGTCCACGAGCACCTGCGACACGAACGTCTCCGCCGGCCACTGGCTGAACCCCTCCGTGAAGGCGAGCACGATCAACAGGTCGATCCCGGTCTCCTCGATGAGCGCCGCCTTGCGGTCGACGGTGGTCAGCAGTCGCGGCTCCCGGCCCGGCGCGAGCACCTCGCGCGGATGGCGGTCGAACGTGACGGCGACCGACGGCAGCCCGCGTCGCCGGGCGGTGTCGACCGTGCGACCCAGGACCGCGCGGTGACCGAGGTGCACGCCGTCGAAGAAGCCGACGGTGACCACCGACCGCTCCGCCGGGAGCGGCAGGGCTTCAAGACCCGAGAAGCGTTCCATCGTTCCGAGGGTAGCGGACGGTCCGGCCGGGCCTACTCCAGGAGCGAACGCGCGTGGTCGGGCACGTACGTGTACGTGTCACGCGGCGGGCGGATGTACCCCTCGTCGCTCTGGCGCGGCGGCATCTTGATCTTCTCCGCGCCCCGCGTCTCGTACGGGATCATCGACAGGAGGTGGGCGATGCAGTTCAGGCGCGCCCTCGGCTTGTCGTCGGCCTCCACGACGTACCAGGGGGCCTCCGGGATGTCCGTGTGGACGAACATCTCGTCCTTGGCGCGGGAGAAGTCGACCCAGTGCGAGCGGGACAGCAGATCCGTCTCCGAGAGCTTCCAGCGTCGCATCGGGTCGTCGATCCTGGAACGGAACCGGCGCTCCTGTTCCTCGTCGGACACGGAGAACCAGTACTTCACCAGGACGATCCCGTCCTCGACCAGCAGCCGTTCGAAGATCGGGACCTGCCGCAGGAACCGCCGATGTTCGTCCGGCGTGCAGAACCCCAGGACCTTCTCGACGCCGGCGCGGTTGTACCAGCTCCGGTCGAACAGGACGATCTCGCCTGCGGACGGGAGATTGGCGATGTACCGCTGGAAGTACCACTGCGTGCGTTCGCGTTCGGTGGGCTTGGGGAGCGCCGCGATGCGGGTGACACGGGGGTTCGTGTACTGGGTGATGCGCTTGATCGTGCCGCCCTTGCCGGCCGCATCCCGTCCCTCGAAGATGACGACGATCCTGGCCCCGGAGGCGGAGACCCAGTCCTCCATCTTGACGAGCTCCTCCTGGAGCCGCCGGAGCTCCTTCTCGTAGACCTTCTTCGAGAGCTTGCTCGACCGATCCTCCGCATCGCGATGCCCGCCGCGCCTCGACCCGTGCTTGCCGCCGCCCGCTCGTTCGGTGTTGGTCGCCATCACGCTCCCCCGCAGGGAAGCATCATCCCACGACGGCTCGTCCGGCTTGTCCTAGGCTGGGTTCGTGCGTGCCGCCCGTTCCATCGCGCTCCTGGCGGTCGTCCCGCTCGTCCTGTCGGCCTGCGTCGGATCCGGCCCGACCGAGGGCGACGTGCGAGGCGACGACGCCGTGACCGTCGCGTCGTTCAACTTCCCGGAGAGCGTCCTGCTCGCCGAGCTCTACGGGCAGGCGATGGAGGCCGGCGGGTACCGCGTCCACCGCGAGATCGCGCTCGGACCGCGCGAGCTCGTGATGCCGGCGCTCATCGGCGGGCTCATCGAGTTCGTCCCGGAGTACGCGGGCAGCGGCCTCCAGTTCCTCGCCGGGTCGGCAGCGACCTCGCCGGATCCCGCGGTCGACCACCGGCTCTTCGCCGACCGGCTGGCCGAGCTCGACGTCACCGCCCTCGACGCCTCGCCGGCCGAGGATCAGAACGGGTTCGCGGTGACCGCGGCGACGGCCGACCGCTACGGGCTGCGGACGCTGAGCGACCTCGCGGCCGTCTCGAACCAGCTCGTGTTCGGCGGACCGCTCGAGTGCACCACCCGCCCGTTCTGCCTTCCGGGTCTCGAGCGCCGGTACGAGATCGTCTTCGGCAACGTCCTGTCCAACCTCGACGTCGGCGGGCCACGCACGGTCGCCGCGCTCGCCGAGGGGACCATCGACGTCGGACTCCTGTTCACGAGCGACGCCTCGATCGAGCTGAACGACTTCGTCCTGCTCCGTGACGACCTCGGCCTCCAGCCGGCCGAGAACGTGACACCGGTCATCCGCTCCGACGCGCTCGCGCGGTTCGGGCCGGGGCTCGCCGAGCGCGTGAACGCGGTCTCCGCGCTGCTCTCCACCGACGAGCTCCGTTCGCTGAACGCCGAGGTGGCCAGGGGCGCCGATCCGGTCACGATCGCGTCGGACTGGCTCGCGTCGAACGGCCTGGCAACCGGCCTGGAGTAGAGTCGCCGTTCGACCATGGATGCCACCAGCGACGCCGGCGTCGGACACGGATTGGACGAGCGCGTCCCCGGTCACGGGACGCAGCGTCGTCGCCCGTCCGGCGAGCCGCCCGCGCTCCCCCACGAGCTCGGCCGATCGGGGAAGTTCTTCCTGCTCATGGTCCTGTACTTCAGCCTCGTGCTGGCGGGGTTCCTGCTCTTCCCGACGCTGGAGGGCGTGTTCGAGCGACTCGACCACAACCGGCAGATCTGGATCACCGACCTCCGCACCCCTGGACTCACCCGCGTGATGCTCGTCGTCAACGGGCTGACGTCCAGCTGGGCGATCCGCGTGCTGCGATGGAGCGTGATGCTCGGACTGGTGGTGTTCCGGAGATGGCGACACCTGTTCGTGTTCCTCGGCGCGATCATCGTGACCGAGATCGTGACCTACAACGCGTCGATCATCATCGCTCGTCCCCGACCGCTGGGCATCACGATCCTCACGGGTTGGCAGGGGTACTCGATGCCGTCGCGGCCGCTGGCCGGGCTGGCCGTCTCGGCGATCGGCGCCGCGTACGCCCTGATCGTGTCCGGCCGCCCGCGGTCGGTGGCCAAATGGGTGATCGGCATCGTGCTCGGGATCCTCGTGTTCGTCCGCGTGTACCTCGGTGTGGATCACATGACCGACGCGGTGATGGGCGCGGTGTTCGGCGTCGCGGTCGGGGTCGCGATGTTCCGATGGTTCGCGCCCAACGACCTGTTCCCGGTGGCCTACCGACGAGGGAAGGCGGCCCACCTCGACGTGGGGGGCCGTCGTGGTGAGGCGATCGTCTCGGCGCTCGGGGACCAGCTCGGGCTCGGCGTGCTCGACGTGAAGCCCGTCGGGCTCGAGGGATCCGGAGGCTCGACGCCGCTCCGGATCAGGATCGCCGCGACCGAAGACGAGCCGGAACGCTACGTCTTCGCCAAGCTGTACGCGAAGAGCCACGTGCGGGCGGATCGCTGGTACAAGCTCGGGCGGACGATCCTGTACGGCGCCCTCGAGGACGAGAAACCGTTCCAGTCCGTCCGACGGTTCGTCGAGTACGAGGACTACACGCTGCGCCTGCTGCACGACCTCGGGTTCCCGGTGCCGCGACCGTACGGGATCGTGGAGATCACGCCCGAGCGCGAGTACATGATCGTCATGGAGTTCTTCGACGGAGCCGTCGAGATCGGCGAGGCCGACATCGACGACCGGGTGATCGACCAGGGACTCGCCCTCGTACGGCACGGGTGGGACGAGGGACTCGCACATCGCGACATCAAGCCCGCCAACCTGATGGTCCGCGACGGACAGCTGAAGCTCATCGACGTGTTCTTCGTGCAGGTCCGCCCGTCGCCGTGGCGCCAGGCGGTCGACCTCGCCAACATGATGCTGGTCCTCGCGCTGCGCACCGACGCCGAACGCGTCTACGCGCACGCCCTGAACTACTTCTCGGAGGACGAGATCGCGGAGGCGTTCGCCGCGGCGCGTGGCGTTGCGAGCCCGACGCAGCTCCGGAACAACCTCAAGCAGGACGGGCGCGACCTGCTGACCGAGTTCCGACGGATGGCGCCGGCGCGCGAGCAGGTCTCGATCCAGCGCTGGAGCGTGCGCAGGGTCTTCCTCACGATCGCGGTCGTGTTGGCCGTCTTTCTCGCCGTCGGGATGCTCGTGAGCAACTGGACCGCGTTCGCATGACCTGGCCGCGGCGGGCAGGCGCCGTCCTCGCGATCGCGCTCCTCGGCTCGGCCCTCACGGGCTGCAGCAACGAGGCGGGCGACGCGTCGGAGGCCAACTGCCCGGTCGAGGAGGGCGAGCTGTTCGTGCTCATGGCGCAATCCGTGCCGACCGCCACCCTCCTGCCCTGCATCGCAGCCCTGCCCGCCGGTTGGACCTACGGCGGCTCGGACGTCCGGAGCGGAACCTCACGGTTCTGGCTCGATTCGGACCGCGGCGGCATCCACGCGGTCGAGGTCTCGCTCACATCTTCGTGTCCGATCGCCGGCGCGGCGGACGTCACGAACTCCACGACGGAGGGCGGGGTCCGCGTCTACCTGCACGAGTTCACCCTCCATCCGTTCTCGGCGAACAAGTACTTCGTGTTCCCGGGCGGATGCGTCACCTACCGGATCCGGCTCGGCGGGGACGCCGAGCCGACGCTCGCCCTCGAGGCGGACGAGGCCGTCACCTTCGGGCTGCGGACGGTGCTCGTGCGCAAGATCGAGGAGGAGTTCGGCCTCACGCTGTGCGGGGCAGGCGCGCCACCGTGCGTCGGCGGCGACTAGCGTGCTGACCAACCACCGCCGAGCGATCGGCTGGTCCGCCGTGCTCCTCGGGGCCATGGTCTTCGTGTTCGTCGCGGTCGGCCGCCATCCCCCGACCCTCGCCCCCAAGACCACCTTGCCGTTCGTGGGGCACTGGGACCTCACGGTCTTCCGCGCGATGGACGACATCCGCAACGTGGTCCTCACGTCCGTGGCGCGGTTCCTGAACGTTCTCGGCGGAGGGCTCGTGACCATCCCGCTCCGCATCGTCGTCGCGGCGTGGCTCCTCGCCCGCAGGCGGTGGCGGGCACTCGCGGCCTGGCTGATGACGTGGGCAGCGGCCGAGCTCATCCTGGCGGGCGCGAAGGACTTCTTCCACCGCGGCCGACCCCCCGAGCCCCTCGTCGCGGTGGTCGGGTTCTCGTTCCCGTCTGGCCACGCGGTCGCCGGCGCCGCGACCGCCGTCGCCCTGGTCTTGGTGCTGCTGCCGGCCGGCCCGGCGCGCCGGCGGTGGGAGCTCGCCGCGATCGCGTTCGCGTTCGTGATGGCGCTCTCGCGGGTGTACCTGGAGGCGCACTGGTTCTCCGACGTCGTCGCCGGCGTCCTGCTCGGCGCCGGGGTCGCGCTCGGCTCCGTCGGGATCGTGACCGAGATCCGCGACGTCGCGCTGCGCCGCGAGGCAAGGGCGGCATCAGCGGGTACGGGCTAAGCGAGGAGCCGTTCGGCGTCGGGTCCGAGCTGGGCCTCCGGCGCCTTCTCCCGCCAGCTCGTCTTCAGCCTCCAGATCACGTACGTGAACCCCCCCAAAGGGATCTGGATCCCGTAGGTGAGGACCCGGAACAGCAGCACCGCCGCGACCACCTGCGCCTCGTTGCCGCCCGCCGCGGTCAGGCCGCCGATGTACCCGAGCTCGACGAACCCGACACCGCCGGGCGTGATCGGCACCGCCGCGAGCAGCCGGCCGAACGCGAAGACCGCGAGGGTCTGCAGCGTGCTCACCTGTCCTTCGGAGATGCCCACGTCCCGCAGGCAGAGCAGGAGCACGAACCACAGCGCGAGCTGCGACCCGACGGTGGTGACGGTCAGCAGCACCCAGCGCCCCCGGACCAGGATGATCGTCCGCTCACGGAAGGCGACCGCCTGCTCGCCCCAGGTCGTGATCGGTCCCTTGCGGAACCAACGGAGGGAGCGCGAGACGAGGCGCCCGAGCCCGTCGCCGATCCGGCGGGAGAACTCCACCTTCCACAGGGCGAGCGCGAACAACCAGACCACGACCACCAGCACGACCAGACCGACCAGGGCGGCCACGACCAGGGCGGGGGTCGCCTGTCCCGCGATCGCGAGCAGCGCGAGCGATACGACGGGCAGGGCGAGCTTCATGAAGATGTTCCACACGCCGGTGACGCCGATGTACAGGGTGATCGCCTGGGCGTCGAATCCCCACGAGTACAACATCGTGTACGTGAGGCCCACCGCCACGGCACCACCCGCCGGGATCGTGTTCGCGACGGACGTGGTCGTCTGCGTGACGACCGCGGCCGGGCCGAGACGCAGGCCCGGCAGCGCCGCCATGTTCGCCAGCCAGTACGTGAACAGGTTGAAGCTCATGGCCGCGACGAGCGACCAGAACTCGAACGGCGTGAGGGTGCTCATCGTGGCCCACACCTGCGAGTAGTCCGCGAAGCGCGGGATCGCGTAGAGGAAGATGCCTCCCACGATGACCAGCGAGATCGCGGCCGAGATCAGGCGTCGGGCCAGAGGGTGCTTCTTCGGCGAGGCCTCAGGCACCGGCGCATGCTCCCAGAGATCGTGCGGTGGCGCATCCCTATCGGTCCGACGCGAGCACGACCTCCGGGTGGGCGCTCGCTCCGGCGTCCCGGTAGATCCCTGCGAGCACGCCATCCGGCGCGAACACCGCGTAGGGCCCCTCGATCCCGGCAGGCCCCAAGACCCGGCCGTGCGATGCGGCTCGGGCCTCGTCGGCATCCAGTCGGACGCTCGGCAGATGGGCGACCGCTCGTTCGAGCGGCAGCGGTTCCCCCTCGCCCGGGGGCCGAGCATCCTCGACCCGGAAGGGCCCGATGGCCGTCCGGCGGAGCCGGAGCAGGTGCGCCCCGCATCCGAGCGCTCGACCGACGTCGGCCACGAGCGCGCGGACGTACGTCCCGCCCGAACACGTGATCCGGACGTCCACGTCGCGTCCATCGAACCCCGACACCTCGAACGCGTCGACGCGGATCGGACGCGGCGGGGCCTCCAGGACATCGCCGCTGCGCGCGGCGTCGTAGAGCTTGCGTCCGCCGACCTTCACGGCGGAGTACGCGGGCGGTGTCTGCAGGGACTCGCCGATGAGGGCCGCGCACGCGCGCGTGACGTCGGCCCGCGAGACGTCGACCGGCGCCCGACGCACGACCGCGCCGTCAGCATCGAGCGTGTCGGTCTCCTCGCCGAGGCGCCCGGTCCCCGCGTACGACTTGGGGAGGTCGCCGAGGTACCGGAGCAGGCGCGTGGCCCGGCCGACGCCGAGGATCAGCAGGCCGGTCGCCATCGGATCCAGCGTTCCGGCGTGTCCGACCTTGCGCGTCCCGAGCGACCTGCGGACGAGGTCAACCACGTCGTGCGACGTCACGCCGGGGGGCTTGTCGACCAGGACCAGCCCCTCGGCCGCCGGCGCCATCGGCTACGAGGCCGAGGGGGCGCCGCCGAGCGCGGCCTTCAGCTGCTCGATCGTGGCGGCCAACCCGCGGTTCGAGGTGTATCCGGACGCCAACCGGTGACCCCCACCCCCGAACCGCGAGGCCGCGGCGGCCACGTCGTGCCCACCGCGGGAGCGCAGGCTCACCTTGAACCGCCCGTCGCGCTGTTGCTTGATCACGGCGGCCACGTCCGCCTCGCGCGCCGTCCGGAGGACGTCGATGAGGTCGTCGGTCTCGGCCGGATGGACCCCCGCTCGGTCGAGGTCGGACCGCGTCAGATAGGTCCACACGAGGTCGGCCTCGGACTCTGACCGGATCCGCTCGAGCGCGATCCCGAGGAGCCGCAGGTACGCCACCCCGTTGTCCTCGTAGAGCGCCTGGACGAGCCTCGTGTGCTCGAAGGGGAACTCGCGCAGCTCGGCGGCCAGACGCAGGGTATCCGGCTTGACGGCCTCGTACTGGAATCGCCCCGTATCGGTCACGAGCCCCGCGTACAGGCAGGCGGCCGTCTCGATCCCGATCTCGCCACCGAGCTCCTTGACGAGGCGCCACACGAGCTCGCACGTGGACGAGGCCGACGGATCGATGATCGGGATCGTCCCGAGGCCCTCGTTGGTGACGTGGTGGTCGATCCAGATCAACGTCGTCGCCCGCACGGCGGGTCCTCCGAGCGCGGCGAGCCGGTCGAGCGAGGCGACGTCGCACGTGACCATCAGGGGCGGGTCCTTCGGGAAGTCCGACGGAGGCACGAGCGCGTCGGTCCCGGGCAGCATCGCGGCCCAGCGGGGAGGGTCGAACGGCTCGTTGGGGAACGAACACACGGTCCGTTTGCCCATCCCGCGCAGGTGGTTCGAGAGCCCGAGCATCGAGCCGAGGGCGTCCGCGTCGGGGTTCACGTGGCACGCGAGCGCGACGCTCGTCGCGCCGGAGAGCGCCGCGGCGGCCCTCGCGAACGGGTCGGTGACCGTCACGTCCCCTCCCCCTGGTGCAGCTCCCGCAGGAGCTCCTCGATGCGGCCGGCGTTGTCGGGGGCCTCGTCGCGTTCGAACCGCAGGTCCGGGAGCACCTTCATCCGGACCTGCCGACCGATCACCTGTCGCAGGTGTCCGCGCGCCGATGCCAGCGCCGCTGCGGTCGCGCGGCGAGCGCGTTCGTCCCCGAGGGTCGTGTAGAACACGCGCGCGAGACGGAGGTCGGGCGTCATCGTGACGCCGGTGACCGTGACGAACCCGACCCGCGGATCCTTGAGCTTCGGGATCTCCTCCGCGAGGATCTCGCGGAACTCCTCCGAAACGCGGGTGGGCCGGCTCCCCTCGGGCATCGGACTCATGCCTCCGGGTAGTGCAGCGTCAGCTCGCTCTGGATCAGCTCGACCTCGCCCCAGCGGTCGACGAGCTTCTCGACCTCGTGCAGGACACGCCGCGCGTGGTACTGCTCACCCGCGACGGCGGCGACGGCGATCGCGGTCCGCTGCCACAGGTCGTGATGATCCACCTCGGCCACGGAGACGTTGAACGTCGAACGGATGCCGTTGGTCAGGGTCTTCACGACGTGTCGTTTCTCCTTCAGCGATCCGCACGAGGGGATGCGGAGGTCGAACCGCTCCAGCGCGACGAGCATCGACGTGTCCTACAGTTCCCGGGCGACCTCGCGGACCTCGTAGGCCTCGATGATGTCGCCTTCCTTCACGTCGTTGAAGTTCTCGATCCCGATGCCGCACTCGAAGCCCTCGCTCACCTCGCGGACGTCGTCCTTGAAGCGACGGAGCGACCCGATCCTCCCGTCGTAGGCGACGACGCCGTCTCGGATCACGCGGGCGCGCGCGTTGCGCACGATCGTTCCCTCGAGGACGTACGAACCCGCGACGAGCCCCACCCTCGGGACCCGGAAGAGCGCCCGGACCTCGGCCCGGCCGAGCTGCGTCTCGCGCTGCTCGGGTTTCAGCATGCCGCCGAGCGCGCTGCGGATGTCGTCGATCGCGTCGTAGATCACGCGGTACAGGCGGACGTCAACGCCCTCCTTCTCGGCGAGATCCCGCGCCTGCACGTCGGGGCGCACGTTGAACCCGACGACGATCGCCTGGGAGGTCAGAGCGAGGTTGATGTCGCTCTCGGTGATCGCACCCGCGGCGCTCCTGATCACGTTCACGCGGACCTCGTCCTGCGGGAGCTTGGCGAGGGCATCGACGAGCGCCCCGATCGAGCCCTGAACGTCGGCCTTCACGATCAGGTTCAGCTCGGGCACCTCGTCGCGCTCCGCTTGCGCCATGAGCTCCTGCAGCGTCGGGGGTCGCGTGGTGACCATCTCGGCCGCGCGGACCTTTGCCTCGCGCTCCTGCACCACGTGCCGAGCCTCGCGCTCGTCGTCGACCTCGCGGACGTCGTCACCGGCGTTGGGGGTCGCCGACCACCCGAGGATCTGCACCGGCTTGCTCGGGCCGGCCTGCTTCACCTGTTGCCCGTTCTCGTCCAGCATCGCGCGGATCTTCGCCCACGACGTGCCGGACACGAGCGTGTCACCGACGTCCAGCGTGCCTCGCTGGACGAGCACGGTCGCGACGGGGCCGCGGCCCTTGTCCAGGTGCGCCTCGAGCACGACCCCGCGTGCCCGGCCGAGCGGATCGCCCTTCAGTTCCTCGAGGTCGGCGACGAGGAGGATCGTCTCGAGCAGGTTGTCCAGGTTGGTCCGCGCCTTGGCGGAGACGTCCACGAACTCGTTCTGGCCTCCCCACTCCGACGGCACGATGCCTTGTTCGACCATCTGCTGTCGCACCCGCGTGGGGTCGGCCTCGGGCTTGTCGATCTTGTTGACCGCGACCACGATCGGAACCCCGGCCGCCTTCGCGTGGTCGAGCGCCTCGACCGTCTGCGGTTTCACGCCGTCGTCCGCCGCGACCACGAGCACGGCGATGTCCGTCACCTGGGCACCTCGGGCACGCATCGCCGTGAAGGCCTCGTGACCCGGGGTGTCGATGAACGTGACCTCGCGCCCATTCGTGTGGACCTGGTACGCGCCGATGTGCTGGGTGATCCCACCGAACTCCTGCGAGACCACGTCCGTCCGACGGATCGCATCGAGCAGCAACGTCTTGCCGTGGTCGACGTGGCCCATGATCGTGACCACGGGCGCCCTCGGCTCGAGCCGGCTCTCGTCGACCTCCTCCTCGAGCTCCTCCTCGTCCTCGATCCCGACGATCTCGGCCTCGTAGCCCAGCTCCGCGCAGAGCAGTCCGAGCGCGTCGTCGGACAGCGACTGCGAGGCGGTGGCCATCTCGCCGAGCGAGAACAGGACCTTCACGATCTCGGCGACCCCGCGACCCGACCTGTCGGCGACGTCCTGCGGCGTCGAGCCGTGCACGAGCCGCAGGACGGGCAGGGACGGCCCGGCTGGTTCCGCGGGCGGGGGCGCCTCAGCCGGCGCTGCCGCCTCGGCGGGTAGCGGTGCCGCCGGTTCGGGTTGAGGGGCCGGGGTGGTCGAGACCCCGGACGGCGGCGGCGTCTTTGGCTCGAGGACCTCCCGCCTCTTCGCCGGCCGTCGCTTGGGGAGCGGTTCCTCCACGGCTTCCTTGATCTTGGCCTCGGGGACGGCCTTGCCACCAGATGCCCGAAGGCGAGGCACGGCCTGGTCGGGGACCGACGACGATGCGGTGAGGCCGTCGATCCCCATCTCCTTCAGCGACGCCAACAGCTCCTTGCTGGCGACGCCGAGCTCCTTGGCAAGCTCGTGAACCCTCAACGATCCAGTTCCCCCTCGATGTCAGCCCTAAGGGTAGCGGCTCGGTGCTCGTCCAGGCTTGCCCGGAGCGCACGCGCGAGCGCCCCGCGCGACAGTGCGGCCTCCACGCACGCCCGCCGAGGATGCACGTAGGCCCCTCGCCCCGAGCCCGCACCGCTCGGATCCACCCCGACCGCGCCACCCACGACGACGAGCCGGACGAGATCGGCCTTCGCGCCCTGCTCTCTACACCCGACGCACGTCCGCACTGGTACGTGCGTCGCCGGCACGCTACGCCTCCGCCTTCTCCTCCGCCGCTTCGGCAGCGGACCCGTCGACGGGGTCCTCGACGACGACCGTCCCCTCCGCAGCCGCCTCCGTGTCGATCGGTCCCTCGGCGGCGCCCTCGTCGGACTCGGCGGCGCCCTCGTCGGCCTCGGTGGTTGCAACGGAGTCAGCCTCGGCGACCGCAGCCGCCGCCGGGCGAGGCCCGCCGCGCTGCTCGTCCGCGAACTGCGTCTCGCTCTTGATGTCGATCCGCCAGCCGGTGAGCCGGGCGGCGAGTCGCGCGTTCTGCCCCTCCCGTCCGATCGCCAGCGAGAGCTGGTAATCGGGCACGATCACGAGCGCGGTCTGGGTCTCGGGATCGACCCGCGCCTCCCGAACCTTGGCCGGCTGGAGCGCATTGGCGACGAACGTCGCCGGGTCTGCGCTCCACGGGACGACGTCGATCTTCTCGCCCCGGAGCTCGGTGACCACGTTGCGGACGCGCGAGCCCTTCGGACCGACGCACGCCCCGACCGGGTCGACCGCGGGTTCGTTGGACGAGACGCCGATCTTCGACCGATGGCCGGGCTCGCGGGCCACGGCCTTGATCTCGACGATCCCCTCGGCGATCTCGGGCACCTCGAGCTCGAACAGCTTCTTCAGCAGTCCCGGGTGCGTCCGCGACACGACGATCTGCGGGCCCTTGCTCCCCTTGCGGACCTCGGTGATGTACCCCTTGAGGCGCTCCCCGTTGCGGTAGGGCTCGCTCGGGACCTGCTCGGCCTGCGGCAGGAGCGCCTCGACCTTGCCGAGGTCCAGGAGCGTGTACCGGCGCTCCGACTGCTGAACGATGCCCGTGACGACGTCGCCCTCGCGGCCCGCGAACTCCTCGTACGTCATCTCGCGTTCGGCGTCCCGGAGCTTCTGGAAGATCACCTGCTTCGCGGTCTGGGCGCCGATCCGCCCCTTGAATTCGTCGGTGACCGGGACCTCCTGCTCAGACAGGACCTTGGTCTCGACGGCGATCTCGCCCTCCTCGTCCTCGTGCTCGATCCGCTCGAGCTCTTGGATCCAGACGCGCAGGTCACCGTTTTCGGGATCGATCTTCGCGCGCACCCCGAACGTCTCCTCATCGAGCTCCGGGTGCTGCTGCTTCCACCACGACTTGTAGGCAGACGCCATCGCCTCCTCGAGACCCTCGAGGATCGTCTCGAACGCGATGCCCTTCTCTCGCTCGAGCTCGCGCAGCGCCGCGATCATGTCTTGGTTCATGTCCTGCTCCCTGCCTTCTTCCACTCGAAGACGGTCCTCGCCGAGGCGACGCCCTCGTAGGGGACGCGCAGCTCTCCGCCCTCGGATGCGATGACGATCGCCTCCGCACCGGCCGAGACCAGCGCGCCCTCGTGGACCCGTCGGCCGTTCACCGGCTCCACCGTCTTCACCCTCACCTGCTGTCCGACGCTCCGCTCGAAGTGCCGGGGCTCCCGCAGCGCCCGTTCCAGCCCCGGCGAGCTCACCTCGAGCTCGTAGGGACGGCTCCGCTCGAACCCCTCGAGGTCGAGCCTGCGAGACAGCCGCTGCGAGACGGCGGCGATCGTGTCGAGGTCGACGCCCCCGTCCCGGTCGATCGTCACCCGGAGGATCCGGCGGCCGGCTTCCCGGCCGAACGAGACCTCCCACACCTCCAGCCCGGCGCCCTCGACGACCGGCCGGACCAGGTCCCCGACCTCCTTCTCGCGCACCTCGAACGACCCCTTCGAAAGAAAAAGTGGGCGCGAGCCCACTTCCAGGTGCAACCGCTCCGTTTCTGCTGCTCAGTATACCCGACGGTCATCGCTCCGAAGCTGGCGGGCGCCGTTCAGAGCGCTCGGCGCTGCCCGTCGGGGCTGCTCCAGTGGTCTCGCGCGCCCATCCGCCGGGTCAGCCGCGGGTCGTCCCAGCCGCGGTGGAGCCGGATCCCGAGCTCACGGCAGACGGTCTCCGCGTCCTCTTCCGAGGCGACCTCGTCGCGGACCCAGAGCCCGGTGGCATCGACGAGCACGAGATCCCAGGTGCGGAGCCCGACGTGCTGGAGGATCCCCTCGACCTCGGGCCGGAGCTTGACGAAGTCTCGGAGATGGTTCGGCGCCCGGATGGACCCCACGTGGCCAGCCTAGGGTGCCGTCGCGAGCAGGTCCACGGCCGCGCGCGCGGCCTCCGCCAGCGGGGCCGAGGCGCGCTCACCCGTCGGGCGCAGCTTGAGGTCGGCGGTGCCCGACCGGACACCCCGCTTGCCGATCACGACCTGGACGGGGTACCCGATCAAGTCGGCGTCGGCGAACTTCACGCCGGCGGTCTGCTCCCGGTCGTCGATCGCGGTCGCCACCCCGGCCCCGAGGAGCTCCGTGTAGATCCGTTCGGCTTCGGCCACCACCAGCTCGTCGTCTCGGTTCGCGATGAGGACGACCGCCTCGAACGGCGCGAGGACCTTCGGCAACCGCAGCCCGGCGTCGTCGTGGAACTGCTCGGCCGCGGCCGCGAGGATGCGTGAGATCCCGATGCCGTGGCTCCCCATCTGATAGAGGCGCTCGGAACCGTCCTCGTCCACGAACGTCGCCCGAAGCGGCGCCGAGTAGCGCGTCCCCAGCTGATAGATGTGACCCACGACGATCGATCGGCCTACACGGAGCGCGCCGCCGTCGATCGGGCAGCGGTCGCCGTCGCGGAGGGCGACGACGTCCTCGTAGCGGTCGACCCGGAAGTCGCGATCGACGTTCGCGCCGGTGACGTGGAAGTCCATCTCGTTCGCCCCGGTCACCCAGTCGTTCCCACCCCGCACGGAGTGGTCGGCGAGGACGGTCACCGCCGGGTCGAGACCCTGCGGACCGACGTACCCCTTCGCGAACCCACGCGCCGCGAAATCGCCGTCCTCGAACCTTCGGACCGGCGCGGGGAACAGCAGGCGTTCGAGCTTGGCCTCTTCGACCTCGCGGTCCCCGGGGAGCAGGACGGCCACCGTCGCGCCCCCGGCGTCGAACAGCATCGTCTTCAGTGTCCGCCCCGCAGGCACGTCCAGCAGCTGCGAGACCGCCTCGATCGTCGGCGCGTCCGGCGTGTGCACCTTCTCGAGGGGCGCGAGACCGTCGGTCGACGCCGGCTCGGGCGCGCGAGGGGTCGCCGCCTTCCAGTCCGCGAGGTAGTCGCCGTTCACGCACTCGACGAACAGGTCCTCACCCACGTCGGCCCGCGCAATGAACTCGTGGTTCACGCCGCCGCCGATCTGCCCCGGCTCCGCCTCGACCACCAGGTACGAGAGGTGGCAGCGGTCGAAGACCCTCCGGTACGCCTGCAGCATCGTGTCGTAGGAGCGCGCCATGCCCGCCTCGTCTCGGTCGAACGTGTACGCGTCCTTCATGAGGAACTCCCGACCGCGCAGGAGCCCGAAGCGCGGGCGGAACTCGTCCCGGTACTTCCACTCGATCTGGTACAGGTTGACGGGCAGGTCGCGGTAGGACGGGAGGTCGGCGGCGACGTGTTGGGTGACGACCTCCTCCTGCGTCGGCCCGAGAAGCAACTCGCGCTCGTGTCGATCCCGCAGATGGAAGAGCGTGTCGCCATACAGGTCCCATCGGCCCGTGGCCTTCCACGGCTCGGCCGGGAGCAGGATCGGCATCCGGAACTCTTGCGCACCCGACGCATCCATCTCCTCGCGGACGATCCGTTCGATCTTGCGGATCGAGCGGAGGCCGAGCGGCAGGGTCGTGTAGACGCCAGCCGCAACCTGACGGATGAACGCGGCGCGGAGCAGCAATCGGTGCGAGGCGATCTCCGCGTCGGCGGGATCGTCACGCAGGGTGGGCACGAACAGCCCCGAGAGCCTCATAGAGGGTCAGGATACCGGTCGCGCTCTGCCTCAGTTGTCGGTGACGACGCTGATGAACTGCTGCCAGGTCGAGGGGGACGCGGCGTATTGGTTGAACATCGCCACCTGGCCGGGGAACTGCGGGTCGCGGTTGATGGCGGTGAAATCGCCCCACCGTTCGATCCCGTTGCTGAAGTCATACGTCGCCGACCCGGCGTGGAGGAGGAGCTGCGTTTCGGTCGTCGAGCCGGGCGGGATGGTCGCCACCCACGCCGAGAGGAACTCCCCGTGAGGATCGCTCGCTCGGTTGTACGTGACGAAGAGGGTCCCATCGGCGTCGGTCGCGACCGTCGGCCATCCCACGTCGACCTCGGTCGAACCGATCACACCCTTGCGGGCGAGCGTGGAGTTCAGGAGTTTGTTCGCGGGATCCACCCCGTACCACTGCACGGCCGCTTCGGGGTACCCGTCGGTCAGCACATCGGGCCCGAGGTTCTTGAACACGGTGTGCGCTGCATACAGCTCGTTGCGATCGGCGTCGTAGAACGCGTTGACGAGACGGGTGTCCCCCGCGTCCCAGAAGAGGTCTGGGTTGTTCACCCCACCCCCGCCCTGGGTGCCCGGTGGCGGAACGGCCACCTTGCCGGTCGCGCGGCAACACGCCTGCTTGAGGGCGAAACCTGTCGCCGTCGGCTTGATCCGCCACAGCACGAGGTAGTCGTTCCTCCCGTTGACCTGCTGGAACGAGAGCAGCAGTTGCGGCCCGGGTGACAGGCCGATCGTCTGCGCCGGCTGGACCGTGAAGGACTGGAGGCCGTTGGCGTCGCGGGTCTTGGTGCCGCCGAACACGGTCGGGGTCGACACGGGCAGTGAGCAGTCGTAGACGGACTTGTCGATCGTCATGATCTGCGAGTAGCGGAACGAGGCGGTCGAGCTCGGGAAGCTGAACTCGTTCGTCGCGATCGTGATCCGCGTGTCGTTGTAGCCGACCGCCGGGTAGTCCGCCCACAGGTTCGGCGATGCCGCGATCATGTCGCCGGGGAAGCTCGTCGGGCACCAGGTGCTCGTGGTGGTCGCTGTCGCGTTCGGTATGGCGACCATGAAGATCCGCGAGGCCCGCGGCGCGTCCTCCTGACCGAGCCAGACGACCACGAACGTGTCCGCGTACTGGTCGTAGATCACCTTCGGGTCGAACTGCTGGATCGAGGGATCGCCCGAGATCGACGCCAGCGTGGTTCGCGGGACCGCCACCGTGCCGTTCAGGTTGAAGACCTCGACGCTGCTGTTGACTGCCGCAACGACGAAGCTGTCGCCGAGAGCGCCGGTGGTGTCGGATGGGACGAACCCGTCGAGGTCGGCCATCCCATCGAAGCCCGAGACGAGGCCGGGCGCGCGAACGCTCCGAGGCGCGTCCGTCACCCGGACCACCGTGGCCGGACGCGACCGCCGGGAGAACGGTCCGAACGAGGTTGGCTCGCTCTGCGACGCGCCGGTCACGCGACCGTGCACGACGGCTCGAGGAGCTGCGCGGAGGTGCGGTCGCGCCTGGCGTTCGGCCGCAGCCGGAGCAACGAACAGCAACGCCAAGCCGGCAACGAGCACGATCGGGACGGCAACCAACCTTCGGGACGTTCGCATCGCGGGCTCTCCCCCCCATGTTCCGTAGCGCAACACCCTACCCGACGGACCCCGGACGTGATGGGACTCGGCCCCGAGCGACGGACGCGGGTAGGGTACGGCTGCTCGCGGACGGAGCTTGAAGGTTCCGTCGAAGGAGACAGGCGTGAGGGTCCGCCCCGATCGAGAGGCGTTCGAACGCTCGGCCGACGGGTTCGCGCTCGCACCCGTCTGGACCGAGCTGCTCGCCGATGTCTCGACGCCGGTCGGCGTGTTCCCGGCGCTCGCGGGTGATGGGCCTGGGCTCCTGCTCGAAAGCGTCGAAAGATCCGAGCGTTGGGGGCGGTACTCGTTCGTTGCGGGCGACCCTGCTGCCATGATCGTGGTCGACCGGGACGGCCTCCGGATCCAGGACCCCTCGGACCGGCTCCCGTTCGAGGCCCAGGATACGGGCGACGCGCGCGCGGACCTCGTGGCCCTCGCGAGGTCACTCCGAGCGCCCCGCGTCGACGGCCTGCCGTCGCTCACCGGCGGCCTCATGGGGTTCCTGTCGTATGAGGCAGCCGAGCTCCTGGACGGTCACCCCTTCCCCGAAGGCGACACCCTGGGCCCGCCGATCGCGCTCATGCTCGTGGACCGGGCCGTGGTGTTCGACCACTGGCGGCAGCGCATGCTGCTGGTCGCCCACGTTCGGCCCGGCGACTACGGGTCAGGCGCGGAGGCGCTGGAGGCGCTCGCCGGGCGGCTGTCGGGGTCGGTCGCCGCTCCGCTCGACCCGCTGCCCGGGCCGGCGCCCGCCAGCCTCGACCGGCTCGGCGAGCCGAACATGGCCGACGAGCGCTATCGCGAGATCGTTCGGACGATGAAGGACCACATCGCGGCCGGCGACATCTACCAGGGCGTCCCCTCCCGGCGGCTCGGGTTCCCGTGCACGGGCGGTGGGTTCCCCGTCTACCGGCGGCTCCGGGTCACGAATCCCGCCCCCTACATGTTCTTCGTCCGGATGATGGGCCTCGAGCTCGCGGGCTCGTCCCCCGAGCCGCTGGTCCGCGTCGAGGGACGAACCGTGACCAGTCGCCCGATCGCCGGCACCCGCCCTCGTGGGGAGACGGAGCTCCGCGACCGCCTGTATGAGCACGAGCTCCTCGCCGACCCGAAGGAACGCGCGGAGCACGCGATGCTCGTCGACCTCGCGCGGAACGACCTCGGTCGCGTGTGCACGCCCGGCACGGTCCGCCCCAGCGAGCTCATGTCGGTCGAGCGCTTCTCCAAGGTCATGCATATCGTGAGCACGGTGGAGGGGGAGCTCGCCGACGGGGCTCATCCCTTCGACGCGCTCGCCGTCACCTTCCCCGCCGGGACGGTGACCGGCGCGCCGAAGCGCCGGGCGATGGAGCTGATCGCCGAGCACGAACCCACGGCCCGCGGCCCGTACGCCGGGGCGGTCGGCTACTGCACGTTCGCGGGCGACCTCGACTTCTGCATCACGATCCGCACGGCGGTGATCGCCGACGGCTCGGCGTACGTGCAGACCGGCGCCGGCGTCGTCGCGGACTCGCACCCCGATGTGGAGCTCGCCGAGACCAACGCGAAGGCGGCCGCGCTGCTGCCGGCGATCCTCGATGCGGAGGCGTCCGGTTCGGGGGGCGACACGTGATCCTGGTCGTCGATCACTACGACTCGTTCACCTACAACCTCGTGCAGCTGTTCGAAAGCCTGGGCGCCAGGACCGAGGTGGTGAAGAGCGATGCGGAGCCGGCCGAATCCCTCGTCGCCCGGGCTCCCGACGCCCTCGTCCTGTCCCCGGGCCCCGGGAGGCCGGAGGATGCGGGCGTCTTCACCGATCTCCTCCGGGCCCTACCCGCCGGGACGCCGGTGCTCGGGGTGTGCCTCGGCCACCAGGCCCTGGGCATCGTCGCGGGCGCCCGCGTGGAGCGCGCCACCCCCGTCCACGGCAAGGCTTCGCTCGTCCACCACGACGGCCGGGGGATCCTCGCCGACGTGCCGAACCCCTTCGAGGCCGGCCGCTATCACTCCCTCGTGGTGACACGCACGGACCTCCCGCGCGAGCTCGAGCTCACCGCGTGGAGCGACGATGACCTCGTGATGGCCACGCAACACCGGACCCTGCCGCGGTTCGGCGTGCAGTTCCACCCCGAGTCGATCTTGACGCCGGACGGCCCGACGATCGTCCGCAACTTCCTGTCCCTCGTGGGGTAGGCGGGGATCCGGCACCCTGGCACTCGAAGGACCGGAGTCTCTCGGCTCCGGCCCTGCGTCGGCTCTTTCGCTCTTCGGCGCCTACGCCCCGAACCTCGGCCTGAGCTCGCCGCCCGGCATCTTCACGAACCCGTCAGGGATCTGGTCCGCGGTGACCGCCTCGACCACCGGGATCTCCGAGAACGGCCTGGGCTGAAGGCCGGCCTTGATCAGACCGGGGACCTGGGTCGCAGGCTCGATCCGCGTGACGGCACCCGCGTCGGCCGTGCGCGCCGGCCTCGTGCTCGCTCCGTCCGACCGGACCAGGGTCCCGATCGTGACCGCCGCCGCAACCATGACGATCGCGAACAGCATGATCCAGATAGCGCGGGGAGCCCGCCGATCACCTCCGAGGGTCTCGATCCTGGTGGCCATCCACCTCGCCTCCTTCAGTTCCGCCTGTGTGTCTGGCCACGGTAAGGGCGGCCCGGTCCCGGGCTCGGTGCCGACGGCCACCGTCAGGGCGTGATGGTGAGCACGTCCGTGCGGGCTCGGCCGTCGAGGGGTGTCGGAGACCAGTCAGCAGGAGGAGTCGGTGCCGCCCCCCGGTCCCACGTCGCAGGAATCGGCCCCGGGGCCGCCGCGGAGCTCGTCGTTTCCCCCGCCCCCCATAGAGGGGCGTCGCGACCCGGCCCGCCGAACAGGGAGTCCGGTTTGCCGAGGCCCTGCAGGAGGTCATCACCCTTCAGGCCGACCAGCACCGGCAGCGTGTGGTGGTCGCGCAGCACGTCGGGCCCGGGAACGCGCGTGTGGAGGCCGGACTTCAGCGCTCGGTAGGCGGGAGCCGTCATAGGTAGCAACGCCCGAGACCCTCCTGCGGAGGAGACGCCCGCGCTCGAGAGCGAGGACGCACCGTCGAGCGTCACCAGGGCATCGACGGCGCCCCGGCGCCCCAAGCGACGCGTGACGGCGGGATCGACCTTCGCCTCCCGAAGATACGAAGCGGGGAGGATCGCGGGGGACCGCAACCCCGAACGACGGGACGCGCGGGAGGCGGGAGCGCCTGCGAAGGCGGCGGACGTGAGCGCGGCGATCACCAGGATCGCTGCGCCGACACCAAGGGCGCGCGACGGACCGGACGAAATCCCACGTGCTTCCTCCCTACTCGGGGTCGACGATGGGGTCGCGTACACGGATCACGACCCGTCCGACCGCGGCCCGCTAGCGATCGATCGTCGCCGCCTCGCGTTCGGCGGCAATCTTCCGTGCCTCCTCGATGACCCGCTCGACGAACCGGTCCTCGGGGATCTTGTCCACGACCTCACCCTTGACCACGAGGAATCCCTGACCCTTCCCGGCGGCGATGCCGAGGTCCGCCTCGCGCGCCTCGCCGGGCCCGTTCACGACGCACCCCATCACCGCGACGCGGATCGGGACCTTCAGGCCCTCGCGCTCGATCGCCTCGTGCACCTGCTTGGTGAGACCGAGGACGTCGACCTCCGCGCGGCCGCACGATGGGCATGCGACCAGGTCGAGCCCACGTTTGCGCAGGCCGAGCGACTGCAGGATCCACGTGCCGACCTTGACCTCTTCGACGGGGTCGTCGGTGAGCGAGACGCGGATCGTGTCGCCGATCCCCTCGGACAACAGCGTTCCGATCCCAACGGCGCTCTTGACGCCCCCGGCGGGCATCGGGCCGGCCTCGGTCACGCCGAGGTGGAGCGGGTAGTCGCAGGCGTCGGCGAGCGTTCGGTAGGCCTCGATCATGACGGCCGGGTTCGAGTGCTTGACCGAGATCTTGATGTCGAAGAAGTCCTCGTCCTCGAGGATCCGCGCCTCCGAGAGAGCGCTCTCGACGAGCGCGGCTGGCGTCGGCGCGCCGTGTTTGGCGAGGAGCTCCTTCTCGAGCGACCCCGCGTTCACGCCGATCCTGATCGGGACGCTGCGGGCCTTGGCCTCGCGGGCGATGAGCCGGACCTTGTCCTGGTACCTGATGTTCCCCGGGTTGATCCGGAGCCCCTGGATCCCGGCCTCGAGCGCCGCCATCGCGTACTTCCACTGGAAGTGGATGTCGGCCACCACCGGAACGGTCGACTTGGCCGCGATGGCCGTGAGCGCCTCGGCGTCCTCCCAATGCGGCACGGCCACGCGCACGATGTCCACGCCCGCGGCCACCAGGGAGGCGATCTGCTGCAGGGTCGC
Source organism: Actinomycetota bacterium (assembly GCA_049587975.1). Lineage (GTDB taxonomy): Bacteria > Actinomycetota > UBA4738 > UBA4738 > HRBIN12 > DASSJM01. The sequence continues at coordinate 39,445 of JBAVEY010000295.1, forward strand.
GTTGACGTCCGCCGTCTTCGTCGTGGTCATCGACTGGACCCGGATAGGCGCGTCGCCGCCGATGGTCACGTCGCCGACGCGGACCTGGCGGGTCGTCCGACGCTGAGTCAGCACGGCTCCAGTGTCCCAGCCGGCTAGCCGCCGAACACGTGGAACATGATCCGACGATCCTTCGGCTCGTCCATCTCGAACAGGATGAGCCGTTGCCAGCGCCCGAGCATCGGCGCTCCATCGACCACCGGGATCGCGTGCGACGAGGCGGACAGGAGCATCGCCTTGACGTGCGCCGGGCCATTGCGGCGCTCGTGCGACTCGTCGAGGTTCTGCGTCCGGCGAGCGAGGTCGTCGTGCGCGTAGTAGAGGTCGTCGGGCACCAGGTGGACCATGCGGGCCCGGAAGTCCTCCAGGGCTCCGTCCTCCCATTCGTTGATGATCAGCGCGCAGGTCGTGTGGGCGCAGAACACGACGGCCGAGCCCTCGGTGACGCCCGAGTCCTTGATCGCGCGTTCGAGCTCCTCGGTGAGATCGAGGTACGCGTACCGCTCAGGTGCCACGACCTCGACGGTGGTGGTGACGGATCTCACTCGGTCCTCCTTGTCTCCCGGTCGGGGCGGCTACCGACCAGGTGCTCGCGCTCGGTGCTCGAACCCCCCGTGCCCCCGGCCGCGACCGCGACCGGCAGCTCGAACGTGAAGGTGCTCCCTCGGCCGGGCTCGCTGTCGGCCCAGATCCGGCCGCCGTGGGCCTCGACGACCGATCGGGCGATCGCCAGGCCGATCCCGGTCCCGCCGTCGACGCGCGAACGGGACTCATCAACGCGGTAGAAGCGCTCGAAGACCCGCGGCAGGTGCTCTGCCGAGATGCCCGGCCCTGTGTCGGCGACCACCACATCCACCGATCCGTCGTGACGGAAGGCCGAGACCGTGACGCGGCCGCCGGCGGGGGTGAACCGCACCGCGTTGTCGAGCAGGTTGAACAGCACCTGGTGCACGCGCTCGCGATCGGCGAACACGGGCGGGAGGTCGCTGGGCAGGTCGTCGGTGAGCGCCACCCCCGGCTCGGGCCGAGCCACCTGGATCTCGGAGAGCACCTGCGAGACGAGCGGAGCGAGCGCCACCCGATCGCGCTCCAGCGGCACGTCACCGGACTCGAGCCGGGAGAGATCGAGGAGCTGGTCGACGAGGCGCCCCAGGCGTTCGGACTGCACGAGCATGACCTGCAGTGTCTCGGGATCGGGCCGCTCGACGCCGTCGAGCAGGTTCTCCAGATGCGCCCGGAGCGCGGAGATCGGGGTCTTCAATTCGTGAGAGACGTTCGCGACGAGCTCACGCCGCAGCAGCTCGAGGCCTTCGAGCTCCGCGCTCATCCGGTTGAACGCCTCGGCGAGGCGCCCCACCTCGTCGCGCGATTCGGTGATGACCCGCGCCGAGTAGTCGCCGGTCTCCATGCGACGAGCCGCCCGTGCCATGTCGCGGAGCGGCTGCGTCATGCCGCGCGCGACCCATCGAGCGATCACGAGCGCGATCCCGGCGCCGAGCACCCCGGCGAGCAGGAGCTCCCACCAATGATCGCCGATCGTGAAGACCTCGAATCCCACGCCCAGGATCAGGTAGACGAGGAGCAGGGTCATCCCGACGGCGAAGACGATCACGGAACCGAGCTTGGATCGGATCGTCGGCAGCCGCTGGAGCAAGGTCACGGGCGCTCACTCGTCCTCGAACGCGTAGCCGACGCCGTGGACCGTGCGGACGAACCGGGGCTCGGCCCCGTCCTCGCCGAGCTTGCGGCGGATGCGGGCGACGTGCGAGTCGACGACACGGCCTCCCGCGTAGTCGCGGTAGCCCCAGACGCGATCCATCAGCTGCTCGCGCGTGAGGACCACCCCCGGCTCCCGCGCGAGCGCGAGCAGGATCTCGAACTCGAGCGGCGTGAGCTGGATCTCCTGGCCGTCCACGCTCACCTTCCGCTTCGACGGGTCGACCGACAGGCCCGCGTGCTCGATGGGTTCGGTCGAGGGCGGAGACGTGATCCGCTCGACGCGCCGCAGGATCGCCTTGACCCTCACCGTGAGCTCGCGCAGGCTGAAGGGCTTCGTCAGGTAGTCGTCGGCCCCAACCGCGAAGCCGGCTACCTTGTCGGCCTCCTCGGTCCGGGCCGTGAGCATCAGGACCGGCACCCAGCGGCCGGCCTGCAGGCGCCGGCACACCTCGAGGCCGTCCATCCCCGGAAGCATCAGGTCCAGCACGACGAGGTCGGGCTCGTCGGCGCTGGCGAGCTCGAGCGCCTGCGTGCCGTCGCTCGCGACCACCACCCGGAAGCCCTCGCTCGTCAGGCGCGCGCGGACGGCCTCGGCGATGGCCGCCTCGTCGTCCACGACCAGTACGGTCTGCTCGGTCATCGGCCCATCGTAGCCGCCGGGCTCCGGGGCCCTCTCGGGAGCGTGTTGAGAAATCGTGTCGGCGCCGGCGTAGGAACGATACCCGAGCACGGATGCGCTAGACGGGCGGCTTCACCAGGTCCACGTACACGACGGCGACGGTGAAGATGATGAAGAAGGCGGCCACCGCCGCCGAGACGGGCACGACCTTGCGCATGTCCACCGGCCGCCCGCGGATCTTCTCGATCGCGAGCACCGCGAGATGCCCACCGTCGAACGGGGGAAGCGGGAGCAGGTTCAGCAGACCCACGAACACGTTCACGACGCCGAACAGCAGCAACAGATCGCCGAACTGATCCCGGGAGGCGAGGCTCCCGGCGACTCGACCGACGCCGACCACGCTGGCGGGATCCTCCTGCTGTCGAGGGGCGTCGGTGAACACGAGGGTCGCGAGCCGCCCGATCCCCTGGGGTCCGAAGATCCGCGCCACACCGCGGACCGTGCCGACGAGGTTGTCGCCAACGAGGTCGGCCGCACCGGTCACCGACCCGAACACGCCCTTGGTCTCGCGCACGACGCTCCGGGGTTCCACGTTGACGCCGATCCGGCCGATCCGCTCGCCGCTCACCTGCGACGGGACTGGGGTCATCTCGACCTGGAACGTCCGACCATCGCGCTCGATCGTGAAGGTGACGGGTTCGCCGGCGTGGGTCGTCTCGTAGGCGAGCAACTCGTCGGCGGACGGATCCTTCACCCCGTCGACGGCCACCACGATGTCGCCGCGTCGGATGTCGGCCGATGCCGCCGGCGACACCACGCCGTGCAGGACGGGTTCCACCTTGGCGATCGCCACACCGCTCGCCACTGGCTGTCCCACGAACCCCAGCCAGAGGGCGAAGCACACGAACGCCAGCACGAAGTGCGTGGCCGGACCCGCGACGATCACCAAGGCCCGCTGCCAGACCGGCTTGGCCCCGAACGTCCTCGGGTAGTCCTCGGGCGTGATCGTCTCGAACGGGTTCATGCCGGCGATCTTCACGTAGCCGCCGGCCACGATCACCTTCACCCCGACCTCGGTCTCGCCCCGCATGCGGGACCACAGCTTGGGCCCGAACCCGACGAAGAACTCCGTCACCTTGATCCCGAAGGCCCGCGCGACCGCGAAGTGCGCGGCTTCGTGGATCACGATCACGAGGATCAGGGCGATGATGAAGGCGCCGATGCCGAGGGCCGCCATCGCGATCGGTCCTAGCGGGCCTCGATGATCTCGGCGGCGCGCCGGCGGGCCCAGCCGTCCGCCCGCTCGAGGTTCACCACCGAGACCACGCTCGAGGGCGCCTCGTGCTCGTCGACGACGGCCGTGACGACCTCGACGATGCGCGTGAGGGGGATCTTGCCCTCGAGGAAGGCCATGACCGCGACCTCGTTGGCCGCGCTCATGACCGCGGGGAAGGTCAGGGCGAGCTCGCCGACCCGATAGGACAGGTCGATCGCCGGGAACGCCTCACGGTCGACCGGTTCGAACGACAGCCGGCTGTCGGCGAGCGGCACCGGGCCGACCCCCGTGGGGAGCCGCTCGGGCCACGCGAGCGCCAGCTGGATCGGCAGACGCATGTCGGGGACCGCGAACTGGGCGGTCATCGAGCCGTCCCGGAACTCGGCGAGCGCGTGCACGATCCCCTCCGGATGGATCACGACGTGGATCTGCGAGTAGTCGAGCCCGAACAGGTAGTGAGCCTCGATCACCTCGAGGCCCTTGTTCATCAGGGTGGCCGAGTCGATCGTGATCTTCGGGCCCATCTGCCAGACGGGGTGCGCGAGCGCCTCCTTCACCGAGGCCTTCGCGAGCTCCGTGTGCGTCCATCCGCGGAACGGGCCGCCCGAGCCGGTCAGGATCACCCGTTTCAGGTCGTCGCGGCGCTCCCCGCGCAGGCATTGCGCCAGCGCGGCGTGTTCGGAATCGACCGGGACGAGCCGCTCCGGCTCCCCTTTGATCAGGTCGACCACGAGGTCGCCCCCCACGACCAGGCTCTCCTTGTTGGCCAGGGCGAGCATCTTCCCGGCCTGCAGGGTGGCGAGCGTGGGCGCGAGGCCCGCCGACCCGACCAGGGCGTTCAGGACCATGTCGGCCTCCGAGTCGCGGGCCAAGGTCTCCGCCGCCTCGGGGCCCACATGAACCTCCACGCCCTTGATACCGCTCAGCTTCTCCTGCAGGTCGGCGGCCGCCTCGTCGTTCGCGATCGCGACGTGGGGCGGGAGGAACTCCCGGATCTGACCCACCAGGAGCTCCTGGTTGGTGCCCGCGGACAGGCCGACCACCTTGAACCGGTCGGGGTTGTGCCGCACGACGTCGAGCGCCTGCGTCCCCACCGATCCCGTCGAGCCGAGGATCACCAGCGAGCGCATCGGTCCAAAGAGTACCCCGCGCCGCCCACAAACCGCGG
>JBAVEY010000296.1:0-2386 GCA_049587975.1 Actinomycetota bacterium
CCTCAAGACCTTCAAGGTCGATCCACGACCGGGCTGGCCCGATGTCACCTGCCGACGCCTGCTCACGCACACGGCGGGGATCGGTGAGATCCCCAGGCTCGCCGACGTCGTCCACCCTGCCGCCTTCGGGGTCGACAAGCCCGGCTCCGGCGGTGTCGACCTCGCCGCGCTCTACCGGGGAGCGCTCAGACCCGAGGTCCCGGCCGGCACGAAGTGGGCCTACGCGAACCACGGGTTCGCCGTCGCGGGCCAGCTCGTCCAGGACATCTCCGGCACCCCCCTGCCCGAGTACATGCGCGAGCGCGTCTTCGACCGACTCGGGATGAGGAGGACCGACTACCTGCGAACCGATCGGGTGGCGGGCGATGTGGCGAGCGGGCACCGTGCCAGCAAGGGGCGACTGCGGCCCGTCCGTGACTACGACCGCAGCCTGCTCGGGCCAGGCGCGGTCCGCTCCACGCTGTCGGACATGGCGACCTACACGGAGGCGCTCCTCCGAACCGCTGCCGGCGAGAAAGGGCCGATCCTGCGGCAGGAGACGCTCGCGGAGATGTGGTCGCCCCAGTTCAGCCCCGACCCCAGGATCCCGGGGATGGGGCTCGCTTTCTTCCTGCACGACTTCGACGGCCGCCGCGTCGTCGGCCACGACGGGAACCTGCCCGGGTTCGCCTCCGCGCTGCTGCTCGCCCCCGAGGATCAGGTCGGCGTCGTCGTGCTCACGAACACCGCGACCCTGTTCGGCGCGCACTTGCTCGCCGAGGCGATCCTCCGCGCCGAGCTGGCTCTGCCGCCCGCGGGCTCCGGACTGCCGCGGCCGGGGGTGCCCGAGAACCCGGCGACGTGGGAGGAGCTCGTCGGATACTACGCGCCGGACCCGGGCCTTCTCACGAACGTCTGGCCGCGGTCGCTCGTCGGCGGGGAGGTCCAGATCCTCACGATGGGTGACCACCTCGTGGCCCGCGCCCTCTCGCCCTCGCGGGAGCTGCGACGGGGCGCGAGGCTGCACCCCGTGGACCGCGACGATCCAGCGAACTTCGAGCTGAACGCCGGGGGCATGGTGGTCCCGGTGGTCTTCCGTCGAGATCCCGACGGGCAGGTGATATGCGTCGGGCATCCGATGCTGTCGACACTCCGCAAGCGTCCGCGGTGGCGGAGCTCGCGGCTGCGGCTCCGGGCGCTCACGGTGGCCGGCGCAGCGGCCGCCGTGTTCGGGTTGTGGCGACGGTTGCGGAGGCGGGAGACGCCTCGATCCTCAGCTCCTCCCCGATCCGGAGCGTGCGGTACCGCTCGCCGAACGCTCCGGCGAAGACCGCGAACGCCCATGGCGTGCTGTCGTGGCTGGACAGCGCAATGATCCTCTGACCCCGACGACGGTGACGCCGGTCACGCTTCGGCGGCGTACATCCGCCCAGGGATAGGGAGTGTCTCTCAGTCGCTCTGGCGGATCGACGCTACGAGCGCCTGAACGTCTGCTTCATCGGCGTTGGAGCCAGCCGCTCCGCTCCGAAGTCGACGGATGTCCACGAATGCGGCCAGATGTGGGGCCCGGGCTCGGATCCCGCGCCGGTCCACGGGATGCGGCGGTTCCAGCTCGCCATCTGTACTCCCATCACGTGGAGGACCGCCTCCTCCCCCTCAAACAGACGGTCCCCCACCCTTTCGATCCGCCGATTCCGCTCCACGTAGACCTGGATGGCGCTCGGTCATCGACTCCTGCTCACGCTTGCTCACAGGAACTTCAGCAACCTCTCAGGTCACGAGCCCTGGGATCAGGGCCGCAACTTGCTCGGCTGCATCCCGGTCGGCGTCTTGAAGCGGGACATCATCGACGATCGAGGCCGACTTGACCCCAGGCAGCGGCTCGGTGGATGGGGTGCTGTATCTAGCGAGATCCAGCGACAGGTGAAGGCAAGTGGACCTCGCGCAGTCTTCGGGTCGTCGAGGGGCTTCTCGCCGAAGCTCGATATCAAGTCCGACGGGCGCCCCACCTCGTCATCGGGGCGGATCGGGCCGGCTATGCCGACGTTCTTCGTGCCTGCGCTACCCACCCTCTCGATCCGCCGACATCGGCCCTTATCCGTACACCGCTGAGGGTCGAAGACTCGGCCTATTGTCTCGGCTGGACTTGCAGCCGTCGAGGAAGAGACGCCCTGGTGGGCGAGGGTGAGCGAATGTGCCAAGAGCACGGCTCCTACTTCGTCGCGATCTCGTTTCGAGACGCGACCTCGAATGAGAGGGGGAGGCCTAATCGGCCCCCCCCTCACTTAATGCTGAGACGGCTCGCCGCCTCTAGGGTCTACGTCTTCGGGACAAGGTCGATCGACGCCTCGTCGATCGCGATGTCCTTCAGCTCTGCTCCGAACGTGTACGTGACCATCGTCGGATC
>JBAVEY010000297.1:0-1613 GCA_049587975.1 Actinomycetota bacterium
TGCGGGTGCGCGACTTCGCGTTCCTGTGGATCGGTCTCACCGTGTCGTTCATCGGGGACGGCGTCTACATCATCGCGATCGCCTGGCAGACCTACGACCTGTCGAACTCGCCCTCCGCGCTCGCCGCCGTCGGCGTCGCGTGGAGCCTGCCGCAGGTCGTCCTGCTGCTGATCTCCGGCGTCCTGTCCGACCGGCTCGACCGCCGTCACCTGATGATCGCGGGCGACGTGATCCGCGGCCTGGCGATCGCGACGATCGGGATCATGTCGATCGCCGGCACCCTCACGATGACCTCCCTGGTCGCGCTCGTCGTGGTCTACGGGGCCGGGCAGGCGCTGTTCGGCCCGGCGTTCTCCTCGATCGTCCCGCAGGTCGTCCCCGAGCACCTGCTGGTCGAGGCGAACTCGCTCGGGCAGTTCGTCCGGCCGATCGCGTGGACGTTGATCGGGCCGCTCGTCGGGGGAGCGCTGGTCGCGAGCCTGGGCACCGGGTGGGCGTTCGTCGCGGACGCCGCGACCTTCGCGTTCTCCGCCGTGATGATCGGCCTGATGCGGACGCGCCCGCGACCGAAGGACGAGGACGAGCGGACCTCACCCTGGGCCGACCTCAAGGAGGGGCTCCGCTACGTCCGCAGCAAGACCTGGCTCTGGGTGTCCATGGTCGCGGCCACGGTCAGCTTGCTCGCGACCTGGGGCCCGTGGGAGGTCCTCGTCCCGTACGTGGTGCGCAACGACCTGGGCGGTTCGGCGGCGGCGCTCGGCCTGGTGTACGGCGCGGGCGGCGTCGGTTCGGTGACCGTCGCGCTCGCGATGGGCCAGCGGGGCCGTCTGCCTCGGCGGGCGCTCACGATGCTCTACCTCACGTGGGCCGGCGGGATGCTGATGACGGCCGGGTTCGGTCTGGTCTCGGCGGTGTGGCAGGCGATGGCCGTCGCGTTCGTCTCCGAGAGCTGCATCACCGCCCTGGTCGTGATCTGGTTCACGTTGCTCCAGCGGCTGGTGCCCGCGCACCTGCTCGGGCGCGTCTCGAGCCTCGACTGGCTCATCTCGATCGGGGGCGTGCCGCTCAGCTTCGCGGTGGTCGGACCGCTCGCGTCGGCGTTCGGCGCGGATGCGACGCTGATCGCCGCCGGTCTGATCGGCGCGGCGGTGACCCTCGCGTTCATGTTCTATCCGGGCGCTCGCGACCCCGAACGCGACGGATCGCTCGACGCCGCCCGCGCCACCGGGACTTCCACGGAGCCCGGCTAGACTCGATCGCGGATGGAGTACCGGCATCTCGGCCGTCTGGGGTTGCGGGTGAGCCCCCTGTGCCTGGGGACGATGAACTTCGGGCCGCAGACGAGCGAGCGCGACAGCCACGCGATCATGGACCGGGCGCTCGAGCACGGCATCAACTTCTTCGACACCGCGAACGTCTACGGCCAACGCAAGGGCGTCGGGACGAGCGAGACGATCGTCGGCAACTGGTTCGCGGAGGGAGAGGGCCGGCGCGACAAGGTCGTGCTCGCGACGAAGGTGTACAGCGAGATGGGCCCGTGGCCGAACGAATCCCGGCTGTCGGCGCTGCACATCCGGAACGCGTGCGAGGCGAGCCTGCGCCGGCTGCAGACC
>JBAVEY010000298.1:0-2959 GCA_049587975.1 Actinomycetota bacterium
GGTGGACTTGGTCGGGGCCGGCGTTGAAGAAGTTCACGCTTCGGTCGCCCGCATCGAGGTCGATCTCGAAGTCGTAGTCGGTCGCGACGATGGTTCCATCGGCCTCGGGAAGTTGTGGCTCGACGTCTCCGCCAGAGACCGTCACGGCCTTGATCATGCCCAGTTGATAATGACGCGCTTGCTCGTCGCCTTTCGCCACGTCCGGGATCGAGCAGAAGAGCGCGTACCTCCCCGGTGTGAGGGTGAAGGTGGCTTCCGCCGCTGTACCTGCCCCTGTGCTCACGAACGGGGGTACCGCGACCTGGTTGAGGTAGTCGGGGAGAGGCTTCCCCTCCAATCCGGTACCGCCCCCGAGGTCCCTCACCCACCGGTCGAGCGGGGTGTCGCCGATCCCGGCCAAGGCGACCTCGTGGCCGACCGTGCCCTGGTTCTCGAAGGTCAGGTCGATCACGCCGCCCTCGAGCTTCACAGGGACTTCGGAGTACGCGTAATCGACGGCGACGATCTTGACCTCCTGGGGCTCGCTCGTCACGTCCTGGGGCTCGCTCGTCGGCTCGGCACCGGTGCTGACGATCGTTGGGCCGCTGCTTTCGCCGCTGCAGGCGCCGGTTAGAAGGACGACCACCACACCGGTCACGAGGGACCGTCTCCGCCTCGACCTCATCGTTGTCCCTCCTCCGCCGCGGTTGACTCGACCGCTCGATCGCCGGAGTTCGCCCGACGGGAGGAAGACGCACCAGGGTCAGTCTCGACTACGGTGGTCTTCGAAGGCGTCAGCAGCTAGAGGAAGACAGGGGTTGTTCGGTTTGAAGGCACATGCCAGCCGCCGACCCCACGCCACCAGGAACGCGATGATCTCCTTACCGCTCATCTCGCTCGGACGTGTGATACCAGCAGCCTCGAACCCCTCGAGGTTCGCTTGCATCAGCAGTTGGCTTCGTGCGGCAGTACCGGGCTGAGTTGCAGCAGCTGAGCGCCACCCTTCAGGGAGAAAGTCAGACGCTGCTCCTGTTGGGGGGGCGCGAGCCGTCCGGTCTTCGCCTGGCCCCCCCAGAACCCGATCGCGATCGCGCGGGCCTCCTCCGTCGTCACCTGCTCCGATGCTCGCCCGTGCAGCAGTTCGTTCGCCGGCGGAGGAAGCTCGGATGGATCGGGTGGGCCGGATGCCCCGAGGCCCATGGAGTACGCCGCGACATAGCACGAGGGCACGAATCCTCGGATCCCGCGGTCCTGCCAGGCGGTCGCCGGCAACCGAGCTTCCAGGTCGACGAACAGTTCGTAGAGTCGCCGCAGAGCCCGCACCTCTTCTCGTGTGGCTGGTCTCCAGCCCTCCTGGTTGGTGCGGGAGGCGGAGACCGATACCAGGCCGCGCGGCCTACGCGCTTCAACCGAGAAGGTCCACCAGTCCGACAGGTTCGTCTCGACGGCGAGGCGGAGGTCGCCACCATCGAACAAGCCGCTCGCCAGGATCTCCGAGCGAAGGAGCTCGATCCCTTCGGGGGTGAGCCGCTGCTCCAGCCAGCCGCTCTCAAGGGTGGTCGCCGCTTCGGGGACATCCAGTGATTCGCAGAGCTTGGGCCGCGCGTCGCAGCCGAACTTCTGCCAGATGAACCTGCCGTCCGCGTACACGTAGATCGATCGGACGTGGCCGTAACCACTGTTGTCTCCGCCGTCGAGCGCGATCATCAACGGGCTCGCCTTGGGAAGGCTCGGTGGGGAACCCTCCGGAGGGAGCCCGATGAACCCGTTCGGCGGCGCCTCGGCTCGAGGCGTCGGCGTGGGCTCGATCGCGGGCCTCCGTCCATCCGCTCGAAGGAGCGCGCCGACGCCCGAAACGGCTCCGAGTGCGAGGATCAGCGCAACGAACCCCGCAGCGACCGTATTGAGCACCTGCCGCCTCCGCGCGCGGATCGCGACGGGGTGCGCGTCGAGGAGATCGAGCGTCGGCACCTCGGCCTCGTGGCGGCCGAGGGTCTCGCGAACGAGCAGTTCGACGTCGCTCATCGTTCGTCCTTCCCGAAGCGTTCGCGAAGCGTGGCCGTCGCGCGTGCGACGAGCTGGTTCAGCGCACCGACCGAGCAGCCCACGATCTCGGCGGACTCGCGCTCGCTCAGGTCCTCGTAGAAACGAAGGACGATCGCGGCGCGCTGACGAGGCGGAAGCTGCAGGATCGCCTGCCAGACCTCGTCGCGCTCGGTCGGGTCGGCGTCGGTGTGGCTGGGTCGGACCTGCCTGCCCTCACGGGCGAGATAGTCGCGCTCGAGACGGAGCCGTCGAAGCCTCGACGTGTGCACGTTGAAGATCGTCTTGCGGAGGTAGGTCCCGAACACGTCCGGCTTACGCAGGTGGGCGAACCGACCGGCTACCCGCACGAACGCATCCTGAACTAGGTCCCGAGACTGCTCGCGGTCCCCGCAGAGGTAGTAGGCGAAGCGCAGGGCTGCCGGTGCGTGGGCAACGTACAGCTCCTCGAGCCGCCCCGAGGTGGCCGCTTCGGCCGAGCGCGTGCCTGTTCGCATCATCCCGGTTCAGAGACGCCCTGGGTCGTGGCGACACTACGCCCCGACAAGCACGCGTGCGCAGAACGAGCTGCTCCTCGGGGCTACGAACCTAGCCAAGCGCCTGCTCCAGGTCGGCGACCAGGTCGTCCGGGTGCTCGATCCCGACCGAGAGCCTGATCAGCGTGTCGGGTACCTCGATCGGCGAGCCGGAGACGCTCGCATGGGTCATCGGGCCCGGGAGCTCGATCAGCGACTCGACGCCGCCGAGCGACTCGGCGAGGAAGAACAGCTTCGTGGACTCGGCCACCCGGATCGCCTCGTCGCGGGTCTCGACCTCGAAGCTCACCATGCCGCCGAAGTCGCGCATCTGCCGGACCGCGACCTCGAACCCCGGATGGCCGGGCAGCCCGGGGTAGTGGACGCGCGGAACCCTCGGGTGACCCTGGAGGAGCTCGGCG
>JBAVEY010000299.1:0-9922 GCA_049587975.1 Actinomycetota bacterium
GGATCGTCGAGCGCATCTGGCGCAGGGACCACACGGTCTGGAAGGACGACCCGACCGAGATCACCGACCGGCTGGGATGGCTCACGGTCTGCGACCTGATGCACGAGCGGATCGGCGAGCTCGAGGCGTTCGCGGAGCAGGCGGCGGACGGGTTCGAGACCGCGGTGCTGCTCGGGATGGGCGGCTCGAGCCTCGCGCCCGAGGTCTTCGCGCGCACGTTCGGGTTCGCGGACGGCGCGCTCGAGCTGATCGTGCTGGACACCACGCATCCGGCGACGATCGAGCGGGGGGCCGGCGATCTGGAGCTGAAAACGACCCTGTTCATCGTCGCCAGCAAGTCCGGCGGGACGACGGAGACGCTCAGCCACCTCGCGTTCTTCTGGGACCGGGCGCCCAACGGCGCGCGGTTCGTCGCGATCACGGACCCCGGGACCTCGCTCGAGACCCTCGCGCGCGAGCGCGCGTTCCGCGCGGTGTTCCTCAACCCCGACGACATCGGCGGGCGGTACTCGGCGCTCTCGTACTTCGGGCTGGTGCCCGCGGCCCTGATCGGGGCGCCGCTGCACGAGGTGCTCGACGGCGCCGAGGAGATGCAGGCCGCGTCCGAGCGCATGGTCCCGGCCGCGCAGAGCCCCGGGGCGACGCTCGGAGCCGTGGTGGGCGAGGCGGCCAGGGCCGGCCGCGACAAGCTCACCGTTCCCCTGCCCGACGAGATCGCGAGCTTCGGCAACTGGGCGGAGCAGCTGATCGCCGAGTCGACCGGCAAGGAGGACGTCGGCATCGTGCCGGTGGTGGGCGAGCCGCTCGGCCCGCCCGAGGTCTACGGGCAGGACCGCGTGTTCGTCGCGATCGGTGAGCACGACGAACTGGACGCGCTCGAGCACGTCGGGCACCCGGTGGTCCGGCTGCCGTTCGAGGACCGCGAGCAGATCGGCGGCGAGTTCTACCGCTGGGAGATGGCCACCGCCGTGGCGGGATACGTGCTCGGGATCAACCCCTTCGACCAGCCGAACGTGCAGGAGGCCAAGGACGCGACCACGGCGATCTTGGGGTCGGGGTCCGTCGAGGACCCGGGGTTCGACGACCTGCGCGCGCTGCTCGAGCAGGTGACCGAGGGCGATTACGTCGCGATCCTCGCGTATCTGGACCGGACGTTCGAGACCGAGGACGCGATCGAACGCGCACGCCTCGCGATCCGCGACCGGTACCGCGTGGCGACCACGACCGGGTTCGGCCCACGGTTCCTGCACTCGACCGGGCAGCTCCACAAGGGCGGCGCGAACAACGGCGTGTTCATCCAGGTAGTGGATGCGGGACGCTCGGTCGACCTGCCGATCCCGGGCCAGCCCTACTCGTTCGGGACGCTGATCGACGCGCAGGCGCTCGGCGACCTGCGTTCGCTCCGGGGGCGCGGGCGACGCGTCGCCCGCGTGACGCTCGACCGACTCATGGAGGTGGTCTGATGCAGCTCGGCATGGTCGGCCTCGGCCGGATGGGCGCGAACCTCACGCGCCGGCTGATGCGCGACGGTCACGAGGTGGTCGTCTACGACGTCAACGCGGACTCGGTCGGCATGCTCGAGAGCGAAGGCTCGATCGGGACGGCCTCGCTCGAGGACCTCGTGCACGAGCTCACGAAGCCGCGCGCCGCGTGGGTCATGGTGCCGGCGGCGTACGCGGAGCAGACCACCGACGCGCTCGCCGAGCTGATGGAGCCGGACGACATCGTGATCGACGGCGGGAACTCCTACTACCGCGACGACATCGATCGCGCCGAGCGGTACCTGGCGAAGGGCGTCCACTTCGTCGACGTGGGCACGAGCGGCGGGGTGTTCGGGTTGGAGCGCGGATTCTGCCTGATGATCGGGGGCGAAGACGAGATCGTGCAGCGGTTGGACCCGATCTTCGCCGCGCTGGCGCCGGGGGTGGAGGCCGCCCCCCGCACACCCGGACGGACGGATGCGAACCGGACGACGGCCGAGGCCGGCTACCTGCACTGCGGGCCCGTCGGAGCCGGGCACTTCGTGAAGATGGTGCACAACGGGATCGAGTACGGGCTCATGGCCGCCTACGCGGAGGGCCTGAACGTGCTGAAGCACGCGGGGGTCGGCGCCGGTCAGCGCGACGCGGACGCGGAGACGACCCCGCTGCGCGATCCGGAGTACTACCGGTACTCGCTGGACATCCCGGAGATCGCCGAGGTCTGGCGGCGCGGGAGCGTGGTCGCCTCGTGGCTGCTGGACCTGACGGCGGCGGCGACGTTCGAGGACCCGGAGCTCGCGGCGTTCGGCGGAAGGGTGAGCGACTCGGGCGAGGGCCGGTGGACCGTGCTGGCGGCCGTGGACGAGGGCGTGCCGGTGCACGTGCTGTCGGCGGCGCTGTTCGATCGGTTCGAGTCCCGCGCCGAGGCCGACTTCGCGAACAAGATCCTCTCGGCGATGCGCCAGCAGTTCGGGGGACACGCCGAGAAGCAGAGCTAGCGTCCTGGTCATCGCCCTCGCCTGGTTGCTCGCGCAGGAGCCGTGGATCGTTCCGATCCCGGGCACCACGAAGCTGGGCCTCGCAGATCGGGGTTCGGGGGGCCCGATACCCGCAGGACCTGGAGCGGATGACCGGTCGCTCAGCGAGCGAGTGGTCGAGGAGGTCACGCGGGCCGGGGGTCCACCATGAGGTCCGCGAAGTTCGCCGATGACTTGCCGAACTCCCACCATCCGTGGACCCGCGGCTTCACGAACGCCATGCTCCGACCGTAGACGAGCGGGATCACGGCGATCCGTTCGGCGACCGCCATCCGGTCGGCCTCGTGGAACAGCTCCAGCCGCGCGCGGTCGCTCCGCTCTTGGCGCGCGCGTTCGATCAGCTCGTCGAACGGCGGGTGCGAGAACCCCCCCTCGTTGGTCCGGCTGTCCGACTGGAACAGCAACCGCAGGAAGTACTCGGGATCGGGGTACCCCGGCAGCCAGCCGGTGACGTAGATCGACGCGAGGTCGGTGAGCTTCTTCGTGTGCATGGCCTGCTCGATCGTCCATGGGCGGACCTCGCTCTCGATGCCCAGCACGTCGCGCCACATCGACGTCACCTTCTCGAGGAACGGGTGGACCCAGGTGACGTACCCACCGATCAGCAACCGGACATCGCCGACGCCCGAGCGCGCGAGGCACGCCCGCGCCTGGTCGGGGTCGAACGCCGGCACGATGTCGGGCGTGTGACCCTGCAGCGCCGGCGGGACGATCCCACCCCGGGCGACCACGAAGTTCTCGGGCATCCCGGCCTCGAGCGCCTCGCGGTCGACGGCGTGGGCAAGGGCTCGCCGGAGGTCGACGTTCGAGAGCACCGGGTCCGAGTGATCGAACGCGATGTAGGAGGACCAGGCCGCAGGCCCGGGTGATGCGTCGGCGGCCACGTCCGGCACCAGGTCGGCCAACCGGGGCGTGTACCGGACCGCGACCAGGTCGAGCTCGTCGCGCGCGTAGGGCTCGATCGTCTCGGTGACCTCCGAGCGGACGAACTCCAGCCGCGCGGCGTTGCCGGGGCGTGGGCCGGCGTACTCCGGGCGGCGTTCGAGCAGGAGCCGGTCGTCGGACCGCGACGCGATCCGGAACGCGCCGCTCACGACCTGTGACCCGATCGCCGTCCACCCGTCGCCGTCGCGTTCGATCGCGTGGCGGGGCTGCGGGCCGCCGTCGGGGCGGTTCATCACGCTCAAGAAGTACGGCGCGGGCGCGGCGAGCCGGAACTCGACCGTGCGGTCGTCGAGCGCGCGCACGCCGATCGCGTCGGCGTCGTCGTTGCGGCGCAGGTAGTAGTCCTGCCCGTTCACGAGGACGAAGTAGATCGCGACCGACGAGCCCGGGGTGTCCGGATTCAGGACCCGCTTGATGCCGAACTCGACGTCGTGCGCGGTGAGCGGCTCGCCGTCGGACCAGCGCAGCCCCTCGCGCAGGTGGAACGCGTACCGGAGCCCGTCGTCGGAGATCTCCCAGCGTTCGGCGAGCGACGGGACGATCGTCCGCTCGGGCCAGGCCTCGACGAGCCGGTCGAACAGCTGCATGCACAGTTGGATGTTCGGCCACGCGATCGCCGAACGCGGGTCGGGGTCGTTCGGGAGGAAGCTCGTGGCGATCCGCAGGGTCGCGTTCGGATCGGTGGCCGAGGGGGGCGGGGTCCAGGAATCGAACGCCCGCTGGTACATCTCGTTCGCCTCCGCGAACCGGAGCGACATGTGGAACGCGAGGGCGAGCTTGAACAGCACCAACGCGATCGCGTCCCGCTCGTCGCGCCGTCTGAGGATCGGCAGGAGCTCGCGGTAATACTCGATCGCCTCGTCGAGCGCGTATTCATGCCGCGCGCGGTCCCCCGCTCTGGTGAGGCACACGACCGCCTTGTCCTCGTCCTCGGCCGCGAGCCAGTGGTGCGCCAGCAGCCCCGCCACCTCGTCCTCTCGCCCCGCGTACGCCTGCTCGAGCCAGCCGGCGGCCTTGCAGTGCAGGGCCGTCCGCTGCTCGGCGACGAGAGTCCTGTAGGCCGCCTCCTGGATCAGCACGTGCTTGAAGCGGTACTCGGACTCGGGCCAGCGCCGGCTCTCGCGGACCAGGTCCAGGCGCTGGAGCTCAAGGAGCGAGCGCTGCACGTCGCCGCCGCCTGAGACCGCCTCGAGCAGCGGGAGCCCGAACTGCCGCCCCAGCACCGACGCCGCCATCAGCGCGTCGTGAGCATCGGGTTGCAGCCGGTCGATGCGCGCGAGGATCACCTTCTCGACGGTGGGCGGCACCTCGACCTCGATCTCGTGATCGAACCGCCACTCGTCGCCCTCGCGGACGAGCGCCCCGGAGTCGACGAGCGACCGCACCAGCTCCTCCAGGAAGAACGGGTTCCCCTCGGCCGGCTCGAGGATCCGGCGCTCCATCTCCGGCGGGAGCGTCCCGGCGCCGACGAGCGCGTCGAGCAGCTCCCGGCCGGCATCGCCCGAGAGCGCCTCGAGCGCGACCTCGCGCGTCCGGTGGGGCAGCTCGCGCGCCGCGCTCTCCTTCAGGCGCCAGGACGGATGGTCGCGCTCGGGCCGCGTCGACAGGGCGAGCAGGAGCGCGGACGTCTCCGTGTCCTCCAGCAGGCGCTCCAGCAGCTGGAGCGAGGTCGCGTCGGCCCAGTGCAGATCCTCCAGGACCACGATGACCGGGCCGTCCGCCGCCAGCCGAGCGAGCAGCTCGCGGATGACGGCGAACGTGCGGTACTGCAGCGCCTCGGGCGACAGCTCGGCCAGCCGATCCCGCGCCTCGGGCTCGAGCGACAGACCGAGCATCGCGCCGAGGTACGGGTAGACCTCGAGCACGCGCGGGCCGAACAGCCCGTCGAGCCGGCGACGGAGCGCCAGGCGCACGCGGAGCTCGGGCTCATCGGCGAGGACGCCGAGCCAGGAGCGGAGCAGGTCGCGGAACGGCCAGTACGGCATCGACTCGCCGTAGGACACGCACCGGCCCTCGATCCAGAGCGGCCTCCGCGGCCCGGGGGGCGCGTCCTCCACGTGAGCACGCAGCTCCGCGGTCAGCCGGGTCTTGCCGATCCCGGGCTCGCCGGTCACGTACAGGATCCCGCCCGAGCCGGCGAGCGCCGCATCGACGACCTCGACAGCCGTCGCGAGCTCGCGTTCGCGTCCGACCAGGCGCACCTGCACGGCCTCGAGCTCGCGGGCATAGCCGGGCGCCGCGAGCACGCCCTCCACGCGGTAGGCGGTGACCGGCCCGGCCTTGCCCTTCAGCTCGAGCGTCCGGGGATCGCTCCAGGCGAAGACCGGCGCGACCCGGCGGTGGGTCTCCTCGCCGACCAGCACGGTCCCGGGTTCGGCGGCAGCCTGGAGCCGGGCGGCCGTGTTGACCGCATCCCCGAGGGCCGCGTACTCGACCCGGCTCCCGGCCCCGAGCGAGCCGACGACCACCGGCCCGGTATCGACACCCACCCGGACGCCGAACCCCGCGTGCCCGAAGGCCCGATCGACCTCGATCGCGTAGGCGGATATCTCCTCGACGACCTGCAGCGCTGCCCGAACGGCGCGCTCGGGATCGTCCTCGTGGGCCGTCGGTGCGCCGAACAGCGCCAGCACGCCGTCGCCGGCGAGGTCCTTCACCGTGCCCCCGAACGCCTCCACCGCCCCGATCACGCGCGCGACGGCGTCGTTCACGATGAGCTTGGTGTCCTCGGGGCCGAGGCGTTCGGCCAAGGCGGTCGAGCCCACGAGGTCGGCGAACATCGCCGTGACGACCCGACGCTCCTCCCGCATCTCGGCGCCCATCGGACAATCATCGCGGATGGGACGGTATGCGTCCGGTCGGGTTCGGGACGGGTCAGGTGGTTGCGGCGAGCGGCACCAGGAGCCGGGCCTCGTCTTCGATGCCCTCGGCGTCGCGCAGGCGCTCGAGCCAGTCGGTGGGCAGGCCTCCGATCCCGTCGCGCGCGCCGAGCAGGGCACCGGCCACGGCGGCGTTCGTGTCCGTGTCGCCGCCGAGCGCGACGACCCGCCGGAGCTCGGTCTCGGCGTCGCCGGGGCGCAGGACCGCCTGGAAGGCGCCGCCCGCGGTGAACAGGCAGAAGCCCTGATCGGGACCGTCGATCGCGCGCGAGCCGCCGACCGCCTCGACCAGGAACTCGAGCTCCTCGCCGCCCTCGAGGTCCTCCACCGAGGTGAGGGCCAGGGCGGCGGCATCGCGGACCGCCTCGCCCCGGACCAGCGCCGCGACGCAGAGCGTCACGGCCGTGACCGCGGTCCGGCAGCGCCCGTCGACGTGGGTGAGCGCCGAGAGCGCGGGGGCGAGCTCGTGGAGCCGGTCGGGCCGGTTCGCGTAGGCGAGCCCGAGGGGAGCGCAGTACATCACCGAGCCGTTGCCGGCCGAGACCTCGGGGCCTCGCTCGTTCCAGACCGCCTGAGCGGCGGTCGCGGCGTCCTCGCCGGCGTCGATCCGGCGCAGGACGCGCCCGGTGAGGGTGCCGACGTCGGGCGGTTCCGAACGGAACCACTCGAGGTGGCGTTCGAGGAGGTCGTCGGGGTCGAAGCCGTCGCAGGTGGCGAGCGAGCGCATCAGGTTCCGAGCCATCGCGGTGTCGTCGGTGGTGGAGCCAGGGGGTTGGTCGAGCCAGGGCTGCTCGAGGGCCGGGATCGGGTCGGGGACGTTGCGCGCGCGCAGGAACTCGAACGGGGCGCCGAGGGCGTCCCCGAGCGCGAGCCCGAGGGCGCTTCCGAGGACGCGATCGGTGAGGTCGACGCGATCGGCGAGGTCCATGGGGGCGCCGAGCCTACCGCGGGCTCATTGGTGCGGGCGGCGGGGGTCGTGGGAAGGTGCCTGTCTCGGGGAGGGGTGCCGGAGGAGGGGTGCCAGAGGAGGAGTGCCTCTCTCGAGAGCCCCCGTCATGGTTCTGACTGACAGAACCCTGACGCTGGGTCTGGCTATCGCGCCCCGCAGTCAGGGTTCTGACTGACAGAACCCTGACGCCACCGCTCGAGCGACGGGGTCCCCTCCCCTTCCCACACACCAAGAGCTCCCGGAGCCGGCCCCCATCCCCTCGCTGGTAACCTTGCTGGCCGCCATGGACAAAGTCGGACCGCGTCATCGGATGTGCCGCCGGGCAGGCGTCCCGCTCTGTGGGCGCCCCAACTGCCCGGCGGTCAAGCGTCCCTACCCGCCCGGCATGCACGGGCGCGGTCGCAAGCGGATCTCCGAGTACCAGGTCCGTCTCCTGGAGAAGCAGAAGCTGCGCCACATCTACGGCGTAGGCGAGCGTCAGATGCGCGTCTACTACGACCGCGCCAGCCGCAGGACCGGGGTCACCGGCGAGGAGCTGATCCGTCAGCTCGAGACTCGCCTGGACGCCGTGATCCTCCGGCTCGGGTTCGCGCTCACCCAGCGCCAGGCACGCCAGCTCGTCAGCCACGGCCACGTGAAGGTGAACGGCCGGCGGCTCGACGTCCCGAGCGCCCAGGTCAAGCCCGAGGACACGATCGAGCTCTCGGACAAGGCCAAGAACTTCGTCTACGTGCGCGAGGCGATCGAGCTCTCGCCCGACCCGCCCCCGTACCTGTACCGCAACGTCGACCAGCTGCAGGGCACGATGTCACGCCTGCCCGAGCGCGACGAGATCCCGCTCCCGGTTCCCATCGAGGAGCGGCTGATCATCGAGTTCTACTCCTAGATCCCCGGCGACCGGCGTCCACGTCATACTTTCCTCCGTGTCGCAGCCCAGTGCGAAGCGTGAGCTGATGGCCGAGGAGGAGCGGCTCTGGACCGAGCTCTACGGCCTCATCGACTCGTTGCCGGTGGACAAGGTCACGGAGCCCGGCTACTTCGCGGAGGGCTGGTCCGCGAAGGATCTGGTCGCCCACATCGGGAGCTGGCTCGCCGAGGCCGGCGTCGTGCTCGAGCAGATCCGGTTCGGCACCTTCCGCGCCGAGGAGATCGACGTCGACGCCATGAACGAAGCGTTCCATACGTCGATGCACGACGTCTCGTTCCAGGACGTCCGCGCGCAAGGGATCGCCGCTCGCAACCGGATGCTGCGCGCCTGGGGATCGCTCCCGGTGGACTCACCCGAGGCCGATCGATGGATCGACAAGGCCGGCCCGACGCATTACTCGGAGCACATCCCCCGGCTACGCGAGTGGGTGCGCGAGCTCGGCCCCAAGGCCTGACCGCCCGTCCTACTCGTAGAGCCCCCGCAGGTCGGTAGCCGCCCGCTCCATCGCGTCGCAGATCGAGCGCGCCTCCTCGGGCGGCAGCTCCTGGCTCAGGATCCGGAAGCAGACCGCCTCCTCCTCCTCGAAGTGCGACTCGACCGTGGCCCGCAGGTCGTGCATGACCGAGCGAAGCGCCCGCTCGCGGTTCGCGCTCGGACGTTCGGACGCGATCCGCTCCAGGTCGTCGGTCAGGCGGGCGATCTCGCGGTGCTCACGCGTCATCTCGGCGGTCTCCCGGTCCGAACCTGTGATCTGCCGGAGCACGGGGAACAGCGTGCGCCCCTCGCCGACCGCGTGCGGGATCAGGCCGTGCGCGAAGGCGTCGTGGATCGTCAGGGTCTCGCTCGGCCGGATGACCCGGCCCTCCTCGGCCGAGCGTTCGGCGCGCTCGACCGCCGCGATCAGCGGGACGAACTGCCGGTGACGCTCGGGGAGCCCGTGACGGCTCTGCTCATGGAGCCCTTCGGCGGCAACAGCCATGGATGGCCTCCTTCTGTCCACCTCCACGCTATGCCCTGGGTCGCGGCAACCCCCGGCCGGACGGCCCTCCCGGCACGGGCCCAACCGACACGACCCGTGCCGTGCTAGGCCGAGGCCGCGGGCGGCTCCATCGGGCGCGAGAGGTCCTCGATCACGGCGGTCCGGAGCCGTTCGGAGGTCGCGCCCGCCTCGGCGAGGAGCCGAGCGGCCGCGCCGTCGCCGTCCCGGGCGATGCCGAGCAGGAGGTGCTCGGTCCCGATCGCGCCGTGGCCCAGGTGCCGCGCCTCGCGGAGCGCCAGCTCGAGCACCTTCTTCGCCCTCGGGGTGAGCCGGAGGTGCCCGTACGGCTCGAGGGTCCCGCACCACCGGCTCCCGGGCCGCCGCGGCCGGACCGGCCGGTCGAGCGCACCGGGGCCGAACGTCTCCTCGATCCGCTCGCGGACCTCGTCGAGATCGATCCCGAGCGACCCGAGCGCCTCGGCGTCCAGCCCGAGGAGCCCCTCGTCCCGGCCGTCGACGACGCGGAGGACCGACGCGCGCACTCCCGCCGCGTCGAGCCCGAAGCCCCGCAGGATCCGCGCCGATGCGCTCCCTTCCACGCTCGCCAGCCCCAGCAGGACGTGCTCGGTCCCGAGGTGCGCGTGCCGCAGGGACCGGGCCTCCTCCTGCGCGATGACCATCGCTCGCCGGGCGTCGTCCGTGAAGCGCTCGAACACGTCAGTTC
>JBAVEY010000300.1:0-13563 GCA_049587975.1 Actinomycetota bacterium
GCGCCGAGCACGATCCCGAGTCCGCCGCGGGCCGAGGGCCCCTTCAGCCGCCGATCGATCGCGACGTCGCCGCCGAAGAAGACGAGCGCGCCGAGCGCGAAGCCGGCCCCCACCGCACCCGCGGCCGCCCCGACCGTGAGCGCCTGCTCCACGAGCTCGTAGGCGACGGCGCTGATCAGGACCCCCGCTCCGAACGCGAGGATGAACCCGAGCACCCGATCGCCGATCCGCGCGACGAACGCGACCCCCGCGCCGATCAGCAGCGACGAGGCGCCGAGGAGCGCCCATCCCATCGCCTCGAGCACGACTAGCCCCTGACGGGTTCGAACCGAGCCGTGAAGTGGCGCAACTGCGGCGGCTCGTCGACGATCCGGTACGCCGTCAGGTCCCCGGCTCGCGCGGCCACCGCCGCGCACACCTCGATCACGTAGTCGATATGGCTCTGGGTGTAGGTGCGACGCGGGACCGCGAGCCGCACCAGATCCATCGCGGCCGGCGTCTCGGTCCCGTCGGGGTGGCGGCCGAACATCACGGTCCCGATCTCGACGCCGCGGATCCCGCCCGCGACGTACAGGGCGACCGCGAGCGACTGCCCCGGGTACCCGAGGGGCGGGACGTGCGGCAGGAGCGCCCGAGCGTCGATGTACACGGCGTGCCCGCCGGCCGGCCTCACCGTCGGCATCCCGGCGGACTCGAGACCCTCGGCCAGGTACTCGATCGAGCGGATCCGGTACCGGAGGTAGTGCTCGTCCACGCACTCGCGCAGCCCCTGGGCGATCGCCTCGAGATCGCGGCCGGCGAGCCCGCCGTACGTGGGGAACCCCTCGGTGAGGATGAGGAGGTTCCGGCAGGCGACGGCGAGCGCACCGTCATCGAGCGCGAGCCATCCCCCGATGTTGGCGAGCGGGTCCTTCTTCGCACTCATCGTCATCCCGTCGGCGAGCGCGGCGAACCCTCGGACGATGTCGACCACCGCACGGTCGGCCTGGCCCGGCTCGCGTGTCTTCACGAACCACGCGTTCTCGGCGAACCTGCAGGCGTCGAGGAACAGGGGCACCCCGAACCGGTCGCAAAGGGCACGGACCCCACGGAGGTTCTCGAGCGACACGGGCTGTCCCCCGCCGGAGTTGTTCGTGATGGTCACGAACACGACCGGGACGTCCGAGGAGCGCTCGGCCAGCAGGGCCTCGAGCGCGACGAGGTCCATGTTGCCCTTGAACGGATGCAGGGTCGCGGGCTGTCGGCCCTCGGGGATCACGAGGTCGACCGCCTCGGCGCCGGCGAACTCGACGTTGGCCCGCGTCGTGTCGAAGTGGGTGTTGTTCGGGACGACCTTGCCGGGACCGGCGACGATGCTGAACAGGATCTTCTCCGCGGCGCGGCCCTGGTGCGTCGGGATGACGTGCTCGAACGGGAACAGGTCCCGGACCGCCTCGAGGAACAGGTACCAGGACGGCGACCCCGCGTAGCTCTCGTCGCCGTGCTGGATCGCCGCCCACTGATCGCGGCTCATCGCGCCGGTCCCCGAGTCGGTGAGGAGGTCGATCAGCACGTCATCGGCGTGGAGGTTGAACAGGTTGTAGCCGGCCTCGCCGATCCTCGCCCGGCGCTCGTCCTCGCTGAGGAACCGCAGGGGCTCGACGGAATGGATCCGGAACGGCTCGATGATCGTGCTGAACCCGTACGGCACAGGCGGATGCTATCCCGAGGAGCGGCGGGCCCGAGCCCTGATGGGGTCCGGGCTAGAGGTCGATCTCGGAAGCGACGCCCTGCAATCCCTCGATCGAGACCGCGAGGAATTCGTCGAGGGGGAGCCCGATGCTCGCCTCGACCCCCGTGACCTCGTCCCGGTTCACGCCCGGCGCGAAAGCCTTCTCCTTCAGCTTCTTCTTCACCGACGAGACCTTCATGCCGGTGCTGCGCTCGGGCCGGACGAGGGCGGCCGCGACGAGCAGCCCGGCAACGGCGTCCGCATGCACGACGGCCTGGGACATGAGGTCGGTGCGGTACTCCGCGTACGCGTGCGCGAGCACGCCGTTGATCACCCGTTCGTCCACGGCGGCCTCGCCGAGCCACTCGGCGGCGAGCCGAGCGTGGTTCGCGGCGTCGTCGCCGGTGTGATCTTGATCCAGGTCGTGGAACAGGCCGGTCAGGCCCCAGAGGTCCGCGTCCTGCTCGAACCGACCGGCGAGCGCGCGCATCACACCTTCCACCGAGATCAGGTGCCGGACCGTGGTCTCCTTCAGGCACTTCTCACGACACAGCGCGATCGCGGCGCCCCGATCCATCACCGCGCCGTCACCTCCTCCCGCTGTTCCTCTTCGAGCAGGTGAGGCACGCTCGACAGGATGACGTTCGGCTCGAACAAGAACAGCCGCTTCACGAACAGGGCGTTCTGGTTGTGCAGGAGGAGGTGTCGTCGCTTCGAGACGATCAGCTCCGGGACGACGACCAGCACGATCGTCCCCGGACGCGACGTGAACCGCCGGACCTCCTGGAGCATCGGGCGCGTCAGATCGCGGAACGGCGCCTCCACGATGTGGAGGGGGATCCGCATCCCGGTTTCGCCCCAGCGCTCCTGCATGCGGTGCGCGGCCTCGGGATCCAGGTCGAAGTAGATCGCCCTCGTCTCGGACGCCTCGAGGGTTTCCGCGTAGTTCACGGCCCGGACCGTCGCGTCGTGGACCGCCGAGACGAACACGAGTGCGACCGTGCGCTGCGGGATGAGCGGCCGGGCATCCACCGCGACCGGCTCCCCCTCACGGACGAGTACGGGGACGTCCGTGACGACGATGTTGCGTTCGCGCAGGAGGCCGGCCTTCAGCCGCACGAGCGCGCCACGTCGCACCAGGTACGCGAAGAGCGATCCGGGAACGGTCTCCGGGATCACGACGTTCACGAAGTCGCTCGGCGATCGATCGATCCCGCGGACGAATCGACGGAGCGCCTCCAGGGGTGAGTCCTTGCCGAGCGCGAGCGGCTCGAGCGGCGCGGCGCCCATCGAGAACTCGCGCCAGCGCCGTTCGAGATCCGCGGGGATGCCGCCGCTGGTCGGGTAGACGATGTGCAGCTCGGTCGGCCTGATCGAGCGGACCGCTCCGAGGGCTTCGGCGGCCGCGGCGTCGAGCTCCCGGATCACCAGGACGACGTGGTTCGCACCCACCTCGCCCGGGCGCACCGTCCCCCCTCGGAGGTGCCGGCCGACGGACTCGTAGTGACGATGGATCGAGACGAACAGCCCGAACAGGATGGCCATGAACAACATCGACAGCCAGCCGCCCGCCGTGAACTTCGTGAGCGTGACCACGACCAGCACGACGCCCGTCGCGACGGCGCCGATGCAGTTGATCACGATCGACCGTCGCCAGCCCCGGGCGGCCGACTCGGCCTTGTGACGCTCTCGGAGCCAATGCACGATCATCCCGGACTGCGAGAGCGTGAACGAGGTGAAGACGCCGATGACGTACAGCTGGATCAGACGCGTGAGGTCGGCGTCGAAGGCGTAGATCATGAGCGAGGAGGCGACCGCCAGGACGACGATCCCGTTCGAGAAGACCAGGCGGTCCCCCCGGTTCATGAACTGGCTCGGCATGTAGCGATCCCGCGCGAGGATCGAGGAGAGCCTGGGGAAGTCCTGGTAGGCCGTGTTCGCGGCCAGGATCAGGATCGCCGCGGTGAAGAACTGGACCACGTAGAAGCCGAACCCGCCGTCGAACACGGCCCACGCGATCTGTGCCGGGATCGAACGCTCGTCGCTCGCGACGGTCCCGTGCACGTGGACGGACAACCACGAGATCCCGATGAACATCGCGATCGCGATGACCCCCATGATCGCGAGCGTCTCGGCCGCGTTGCGCGCCTGGGGCCGGCGGAACGCGGGAACGCCGTTCGAGATGGCCTCGACGCCGGTCAGCGCGGTCGCTCCCGAGGAGAACGCGCGCAGGATCGCGAACAACCCGATCGCGCTCGCCGCGGTGGCGGCGTTGCTGATGGGCTCGACCGCCTCGGTGGTCGGGCAACCGCCGAAGCACTGGACGAACCCGAGCACCACGAGAGCGAGGATCGAAACCACGAAGCCGTAGGTGGGGATCGCGAACAGGGTCCCCGACTCCCGCGCCCCGCGCAGGTTCGCGATCGTGACCAGCCAGACGAAGAAGATCGACAACGCGACCTTGTGCTCGTTTGCCGGCGGGTAGGCGGACCCGATCGCGAACACGCCGGCCACGATCGAGACGATCACCGTCATCATGTAGTCGACGAGCAACGCGGCCGCCGCCACCAAGCCGTACGGCGCGCCCAGGTTGTCCTTGCTGACGATGTACGCTCCGCCGCCCGACGGGTACGCCCGCACCGTCTGCCGGTACGAGATCACCACGATCGCCATCAGCGCCGCGATCGCGATCGAGATCGGCATCACCCACTGCTTGAAGACCAGACTCACGATCGCGAGCTGGATGAAGATCTCGCCGGTCGCGTAGGCGACCGACGACAGGGCGTCCGAGGCGAAGACCGGCAAGGCGAGGGTCTTCGGCAACAACGTGTGCTCCAGCTGGTGGCTCGTGAAGGCGCGACCGACGAGCAGGCGTTTGAGGACGGACGGGGCGGCCGTGGCGGACATCGAAGGTGAATGCTACGACGGCTCGCCCTCGGCCCGTGCCGCGATCCACCGATAGCCGACGCCGGGCTCGGTCAGGATGAGTCGTGGGGCGGAGGCCTCGTCACCGAGTTTGCGGCGCAACGACCGCACGTACACCCGCAGGTAGTGACTCTCCTCCGCGTAGCCGGGTCCCCAGACCTTGCGGAGCAGCCACTGATGGGTCAGCAGTTTCCCCGGGTTCGTCACGAACGCCTCGAGTAGCGCGTACTCCGTCTTGGTCAGGTGCACGGGCGAGCCGTCGACCGTGACCAGCCGGCGACCGAGGTCCACCTGGAGCTCGCCGAAACGCTGGACCGGCGGTGCCGGTTCACCCGACTGCCTGCGGCGCAGCGCCGCGCGCAGACGTGCCAGCACCTCCTCCACGCCGAAGGGCTTGGTGACGTAATCGTCCGCCCCCGCGTCGAGGGCCGCGACCTTGTCGGTCTGGCGGTCCCGGACCGAGAGCACGATGATCGGTACCTCGGAGAAGGACCGCACGCGGCGGATCACCTCCGTTCCGTCGAGGTCCGGGAGACCGAGGTCGAGCAGGACGAGGTCCGGATCGTCCTCCGCGGCCGCCACCACGGCCTCTTCCCCCGTACCGACGGTGCGCACCTCGTAGCCGTGCGCCTCCAGGCTCGTCCGCATCGCGCGCCGGATCTGCGGTTCGTCGTCGACCACGAGCACGCCGGTCATGCGGGAGCCTCCCGCGCGGCGACCTCCTGCGGGACCGGCGCCGAATCGCGAACGGGGAGCTCGAACACGACGGCGGTTCCGCCCCCTGGGGTCCCTTCGATCCAGATCCGCCCCCCGTGCGCGAGCACGATCGCGCGCGAGATCGCGAGTCCGAGCCCGCTGCCCCCGGCCGCATCGGGACCGCTCACGCCGAGCTGGGTGAACGGTTCAAACACCCGCTCCCGGTCCTCGGGGTCGATCCCGGGGCCGCGATCGGCGACACGGACCTGGACGCCGGAACGCCAAGGTGCGACCGAGACGACGACCTCGCCCTCCGGCGGGGAGAAGCGAACGGCGTTCTCGAGCAGGTTCGACAGCACCTGATCGATCAAGACGGGATCGACCGGAACGTCGGGGGCGTCACGGAAGATCGTCCGGATGCGGACCCTGGCGAGCCGGGATCCAAGCCGATGCAGGACCGATTCGACGATCTCGTCGAGCGGGGTCGGCTCCTTCACCGGGAGCAGCGCCCCCGAGCGCACCTGCGCGAGCCCCAGGATGTTGCCGACCAGCCGGTTGAGCCGGTCGGTCTCCTCCAGGACGGTCTCCAGGAGCTCCCGGGCCTGCCCCGCATCGAACCGCACCCCGACCTGCAGCAGGCTGGTCACGGCGGTCTTGATCGACGCCAGAGGCGTGCGCAGGTCGTGGGTCACCGAGGAGAACAAGGCGGCCCGCGCCTGGCTTCGCTCGGCCTCGAGCCGGGCCGCCGCGATCTCCGCATCGAGACGGGCGCGCTCGAGGCAGACCGCGATCTGGCTCGCGGCCGCCTCGAGCAGGCGGAGGTCTTCCGGCAGGAGCTCCTCGCGGACCGGGCGCGACGCGGTGAGGATCCCGAACTCGACGTCGCCGCCCGAGATCGGAACCTCGACCGGGTCCCCCTCGTCAGCACCGGGCTGCGTCCGTCGAACCTCGTAGGACCGCCCCGCCGCACCCGCGTGGATCCCGCAGCTGGCCAGCCGGAGCGCATCGACGAGGGCGGCCGCGAGATCGTTCAGCACGCGATCCAGCGGTTCGCCAGAGAGCGCCTTGGTCGCGATCAGGTTGAGGAGGCGGGCTTCCCGCTCGCGACGCGTCGCGCGGTCGCGCTCGGCAACCGCCCGGGCGACCACCCACCCCACCAGCAGCGCCACGACGAGGAAGACCACGAGCGCGACCACGTCATCCCGGTTGTGGACCCGGAACGTGTGGACCGGATCCGTGAAGAAGTAGTTCAGGCACAGGAAGCCGAGCACCGAGCTCCCGATCCCCGCCCAGATCCCTCCTGCGACCGAGGCGGCTACCACGGCCAGCAGGAACACCGACGCGGCGCCGAGCTCATGCTCAGGCTGGACGAGCAGGGCGATCCCCAGCGCCAGCGCGGGCGCCACCACCGAGATCACGAGGGCCCGCACCCGGGAGCCTCCCCCCGGAGCGAGCACCCACCGGTCGCTCATGGGGCCACGCTACGGCTTCCCTACGGGTTCTTCACGCCGAGCACCCCACCCTTCACGGGCCGTTTACGCGGCGGGGCCGAACCTTGCTGGTGAGGAGAGGAACCATGGCCACCAAGCTCAGGCGAGACGCAACCCCGAAGATGCGGTCGACCATCGAGACGCCGGTCGAGACCGCGGTCGAGGCTCCCCCGTCCCGGCGCAGGCCCGAGCCCAGAGGCCCCGGACACCTGTGGAAGCGGCTTGCGCTCGGGCCGGCCCTGCCGACGGCCCAGCTGAAGCACGAGCGGCTCGGCAAGCCCACGGCGCTCGCGGTGTTCGCGAGCGACAATCTGTCCTCGGTCGCCTACGCGACGGAGGAGATCCTGAAGGTCGCGGTCCCCGCCGTCGGGGTCCTCGCGTTCTCGCTCGTGATGCCGGTGACCCTCGGGATCTTGGCCGTGCTCGCGATCCTCCTCTTCTCCTACCGCCAAACGATCCGGGCGTACCCGAGCGCCGGCGGCGCCTACATCGTCACGAAGGACAACTTCGGGCTCCTCGCCGCGCAGCTCGCCGGGGTCGCCCTGCTCACCGACTACGTCCTCACCGTCTCGGTCTCCGTGGCCGCAGGGGTCGCGGCCATCACCTCGGCCGCCCCCGGGCTCTATCCGTACCGGGTGGGCATGTCCGTCGCATGCATCTGGATCATCGCCTGGGGCAACCTGCGCGGCGTCCGCGAGTCCGGCCGCATGTTCGCCGTGCCGACCTACTTCTTCATCGTCATGATGTTCTTGCTTCTCGGCATCGGCGTCGTGCGTGCGGCGATGGGCGACCTCCACCCCTTGCCGATCCCGCCCGACGTGGCCGAGACCACCGGGGCGATCGGCCTGTTCCTGATCCTTCACGCCTTCGCCTCCGGCGGGGCCGCCGTCACCGGCGTCGAGGCGATCTCCAATGGCGTTCCGGCCTTCAAGCCCCCGGAATGGAAGAACGCGCGGACGACCCTCATGTGGATGGGCAGCCTGCTCGGGGTCATGTTCTTCGGTCTCTCGTTCCTGGCCATGAAGCTGCAGGTCACGCCGACCGAGACCAAGACCGTCATCTCGGAGGTGGGGCGCGCCATCTTCGGCAGTGGTGAGATCGGAACCGCGATGTTCCTGATGCTGCAGGTGGCGACGACCCTGATCCTGATCCTGGCCGCGAACACGTCCTTCGCCGACTTCCCCCGGCTGGCCAACTTCCACGCTAAGGACGACTTCATGCCTCGGCCGCTCACAAAGCGAGGGCACCGGCTCGTGTTCTCGAACGGCGTCATCGGGCTCGCCGTGGCGTCGACGGCGCTCGTCGTCCTGTTCCAGGCGGATGTGCACAAGCTGATCCCGCTCTACGCGATCGGCGTGTTCACCTCGTTCACGCTGTCACAGGCCGGGATGGCCAAGCGCCATCTCCGCCTTCGCGAGCCCGGCTGGCGACATGGCCTTTTCATCAACGGTCTCGGGGCGATCACGACAGCGGTCGTGACCGTAGTCATCGCGATCACCAAGTTCGCGCACGGGGCGTGGGCCGTGATGATCTTCGTCCCCATCATGGTCTTCATCCTCGTCCGGATGAACCACCAGTACTCCCGCGAACACGCCGAGCTCGACGAGGGGCTCGACGCCTTCGAGCGCGGCGACCGCCGTCGGCCGGTAGCGGTGCTTCTGGTCGACGATCTCGACCGCAAGACGATGCACGCGCTCCAGTACGCAAAGACGATCCGGTCGAGCAGCACCCATGCCGTGCACGTCGAGGACGACCCGGCCAACGGCGAGGCTCTGCGCACGCGCTGGGCCCGCCTCGGCATCGACGTGCCGCTCCACGTGCTCGCGCGCGACGGGGACGAAGCGACGACGATCGCCGACTACGCCGGCACGCTGACCGGCGACGCGGACGTCACCGTGATCGTGCCCGGCCCGGCGAAGGTGGGTCGGTTCGAGCGCCTGCGCCGTGGCCGGACCGGTGCTCGGCTCGCCCGCGCCCTCGCGCCCAACCCGCATGTGCGGGTGACGCTGGTCCGCGACCATCTCGAGCCGCACCTCGGTGAGGACCACCTCGAGGGCGTCGGCATGCGGGTGCTGCCTCGTGCCAGCCACCGCGCGGTCGTCCTGGTCGACCGTCCGGACCGCGCGGCCCTGCAGGCGGTGCGGTACGCGCTCTCGCTCGGGGCCGAAGAGGTCGTCGGGGTGCACGCGGCGGTCGATCCCGAGGTGCAGGACGACCTGATCTCACGCTGGATGGAGCTGCGGATCCCCATCGCCCTCGACCTGGTCGAGTGCTGGGACCGCGACGTCGCCCGGTCGGTCGAACGGTACGTCGTGGACCTGATGGGGCCGCGCACCGAGGTCACCGTGGTCCTGCCGCGGCGCGACTTCGCGCGGATGACCCAGCGGTTCCTCCACGACCGGACCAGCCGGAGCATCGCGCGGACCCTCGGCCGGTACGAGCACGTGGACGTGGCAGTCGTGCCCTACTTCTTCGGCAGGGCGGCTCAATCCGCCCCCTCGGACGGGTCGCGGGCCGAGCGAGTCGCTGCCGACGATCAAGCACGCTAAGGTACGCAGCCGTGCGCGTGATCATCATGGGCTGTGGTCGTGTCGGCATCCTGCTCACGCAGGAGCTGTCGAAGGCCGGGCACGAGATCACCGTGATCGACAAGAACGCCTCGGCATTCGCCCGGCTTCCCCCCGGGTTCGAAGCCCGGACGTTCGTCGGGCTCGGGTTCGACCAGGACGTCCTCGAAGAGGCGGGCATCAAGGAGGCCGACGCCTTCCTCGCGGTCTCGAGCGGCGACAACTCGAACATCGTCTCCGCCCGTGTCGCCCGTGAGCGGTACCACGTTCCGAAGGTCATCGCGCGGATCTACGACCCCATGCGTGCCGACATCTACGAGCGATTGAACATCCCAACGGTCTCGACCACCCGTTGGGGCGTGAAGCAGATGATCCTCATGCTCACGCACCCCGGCGAGGAGATCAAGGAGACGCTGGCCGCCGGTGACCTCTTCCGGATGCGCGTGGAGATCCCCCAGCACCTCGTGGGCAAGCCGGTCTCTTCGCTCAACGTCGAGGCGAAGATCCTGGTGGCCGGCGTGGACCGGGGAGGCAAGGGGTTCATCCCCGTGGCGTCGAGCACCTTCCAGGAGGGCGACTACGCGGCGGTGGTCGTGCAGAAGGACGCGCTCGAGACGCTCGACGAGCTCCTGCAACCCGCGGCGGGGCACTGACGTGCGGGTCGTGATCAGTGGGGCCGGGGCAGTCGGACGCCACCTCGCCACGGACCTGGCGACCCGGGGTCACGATGTCACCCTGATCGAGCAGAACCCCGCCGTCCTCGACATCGCGAAGGAGTGGGCGCCGGAGGTCGACCACCTCCTCGGCGACGCCTGCGAGCCGTGGGTCCTGGAAAAGGCGCAACTCAACACCGCCGACGTCGTCGTGGCCTCGACAGGTGACGACGAGGACAACCTGGTCACAGCCCTGCTCGCGAAGCAGGAGTACGGGGTGCCCCGCGTGCTCGCCCGAGTGAACCATCCCGACAACGAATGGCTCTTCACCGAGCAGTGGGGCGTCGACGCGGCGGTGTCGCCCCCGCACATCCTCACGGCTATGGTCGAGGAGGAGGTTACGGTCGGCGACCTCGTCCGCCTGCTGCCGCTCGAGCGAGGGGGCGTCTCGATCGTCGAGCTCACGATCCCCGCCGAATCGCCGTCGGCGGGACGGCCTCTGTACGAGCTGCGTTTGCCACCGGACGCCACGATCGTGGCGATCATCCGGGAGGGGCACGTGGTGATCCCGCAGCCCGAGACGGTGATCAGCGACGGCGACGAGGTGCTCGCCCTCACCGTCCCCGAGGCGGAGACGGCGCTCCGCGAGGCCGTCCTGGGCGAGGAGTCGGTCTAACCCGCCGACCCCTCCGAAGGTTCGTCGGCCTTGGTCTCGGCAGCCCAGCGGTACCCGACGCCCGGATCGGTGACGATCAGCGTGGGTCCACTCGGGTCGGGTTCGACCTTCTTCCGGAGCTGGCTGACGAACACCCGGAGCACCTCGACGTCTTCCTGGTACCCGGCGCCCCAGACGCGTTCGAGCAGCCATCGGTGCGTGAGGAGCTTGCCCGGATGCTCGGCCATCGCCTCGAGGAGCGACCACTCCGTCCTGGTCAGGTGCACGTCGGTTCCGTCCCGTGAGACCCGACGGGTCGCGAGGTCGATCATGACCCCGTCGGTCTCGAACCGCGGCGGCGTGCTCTCGCGCGGTCGGCTCCGCCGGAGCAGGGCACGGACCCGGGCGAGGAGCTCCTCGACGCCGAACGGCTTCGTGAGGTAATCGTCGGCCCCGAGGTCGAGCGCCTGCACCTTGCCAACCTCGTCCTCGCGGACGGACAGGATGAGGATCGGGACCTGCGTCCAGGTGCGGAGCCGGCGGCAGACCTCCATCCCGTCGATCCCGGGAAGGTTCAGGTCCAGGACGACCAGGTCCGGCATCGACGCCTCGGCCTCGGCGAGCGCGTCCTCGCCGTCGGAGGCCGTCACCACCTCGTGACCCCGGGCGGCGAGCGCGCGCCGCAGCGCCCGTAGGATCTGCACCTCGTCGTCCACGACGAGGATCCGGCTCACCCCTCGCCCCGGCTCCCCGCGACGGCGATCGCGAACGTCGCCCCTCCGCCGGGCGTCTCCTCGACCCAGATCTCCCCGTCCATCGCGACGACGAAGCCCTTGGCGATCGCGAGACCGAGCCCCTCTCCGAGCCTCGGGTTGCGCTGATCGAGATCGTAGAAGGGATGGAACAACGCCTCCCGGGCGTCCGGCGGGAGCCCCTTGCCGTGATCGATGACGCGGATCGTGACGCGGCCGTCGGCGCTGCGCGCACTCACCTCGACCTCCGAGCCGGTTCCGTTCGAGGCGCGCACCGCATTGTCGAGCAGGTTCGTCAGGACGCGGTCGAGGAACACTCGATCGACCCGGACGACGTCTCCTTCCTCGATCCGTGTGCGGATCCGCGCCCCCGGCCACACCCGGCCGACGTTGTGCACGCTCGACGCGATCGCGTCGGTGAGATCGACGTTCTCCAGATGCGCATGCAACACCCCGGCCTCGATGCGCGACATGTCGAGGAGGTTCGCGATCAAGGCGTTCAGCCGCTCCGTCTCCGAGTCGATGGCTTCCAGCACCTCGCGCCGCTCCTCCCCGGTCCGCGTCACGTCGTCGTCGAGCAGGTCGGTGACGTTCGCCTTGATCGCCGCGAGCGGGCTCCGCAGATCGTGCGAGACGGCGGCGAGCAGGGTCTGGCGGAGCCGCTCGGTCTGCCGGTAGACCTCGGCACCGGTCGCGGCCCGCAGCAATCGGTCGCGCTCCAGGATGAGGGCGAGCTGGTCCCCGAACGCACGCAGGATCCGGCTCTCCGCGGGTGTCGGGGCGTCCCGCTCTCCACGGAGCACGAGGAGCCCGACGTTGTTCGCGCCGATGCTGAGCGGGAGGCGTTCCGGAGGGCGCTCGGTCGAGCGCGGGTCCCACTCGGGGACGATCTCGCCGGGGCCGCAGCCGACCGCGACCTCCTCGCGCAACCCGCCGGCGTGAGCCGTATCGCGGACGAACAGCGCGCCGGCATCGTAGTCGAACATCGTGAGGACGAGCCCGAGGATCTCCCGATAGGCCTCCTGCCCCGGAGGACGCATCACGAGCTCGCGGGAGAGGTCCTGGAGCGTTCGGAGCTCCGCCTCACGCGCCTCTGCCGCCGCGGCCCGCTCGATAGCCCGCCCGAGCAGGATCGAGATCACGACGGACAGGCCGAGGAAGACGAAGAGCACGACCACGTGCTCGGGCTGACTGATCACCCACCGTCCGTACGGCGGGAGGAAGAAGTAGTTGAAGGCCCCGAATCCGAGGAACGAAGCAACCACCCCGGGTCCGATCCCACCGATCCCGGCCGCCGCGACCACGACGACCAGGAACCCGAATCCCTTGGCCAGGGGGGCGATCTCATCGCGGAACGGGAGGAGAGCGGCAGTGAGCGCGACCGTTCCCCCGATCGCAACGACGTACGCCACGGCTTGCTGGCGCGGCCGTGCAGACCCCATCAGCCGGAGCATGTGGACCGGTGACCGATCGCTCTGCTGACTCATGCCCGTGCCTCCGCGCCCGGACCGCCATCGGAAGCATCCCACCTCGGAGGATCACGACACGGCCCGAGGGCCAATCCTCACGGAACCCATACGCGGACCGCGAGGTTCCTTACGGGTCCTTGACGCCAGCGGTCCTAGCCTTGCGACGGCTTGGGAGACAGGGGGTTCGGATGCTCGACCTACTGATGATCGCCCTCACGGTGCTGTTCTTCGCCGCGGCGTTCGCGCTGGTCGTGTGGCTGGAGCGCGTATGAGCCTCGCCGACGTTCTGGAGCTCATCCTGTCGGTGGCCCTGCTCGCGTATCTCACGTACGCGCTGATCCGGCCGGAGCGCTTCTGACATGGTCACGATCGTCGTCTACATCCTGCTGCTGATCGCCCTCACACCGCCCCTCGGTTCGTACATGTATCGCGTCTACAAGCGCGAGGAGATCGGCAGGGCGGAAAGCGTCGTCTATCGGCTGATCGGCGTCAACCCCCGCCTCGAGCAGTCGTGGCGGCGCTACGCCACGGCCTGCCTGTCGTTCAGCCTGCTGTCGATGCTGTTCCTGTACGCGATGTTCCGTCTCCAGAACCACCTGCCGCTCAACCCGGTGGGGCTGGGGGCGGTCGATCAGTACGTGTCGT
>JBAVEY010000301.1:0-2760 GCA_049587975.1 Actinomycetota bacterium
CCGCACGGCAGGGCGGCCGTGTAGCTCCGGGTGAGTGAATCTTTGTAGGAAATCCGCCATCCTCATCGGTTGTTTCTCACAAGATGAGTGAGATGGCGAAGGCCGGCTGAATCCTTTCAGCACATGAACGGCCGCCCCCGTCTCGTCGCCTCGACGCGGTCGTGCATCAGACCGCATTCGAGAGTGTCGCTTTGGAGCGGAAGCGACATCCAGGTGGCCAGGGCTGCGGGAAGCGAGCCCGAGCGGTCCATCCCGCCGCTGCGCACCGGGAGCCCGCGCCGCACGGCGGGCCTGCGGTCTTTGGGGGACGGATGACCAGCCTGTTCGCCCCCGACGCGAGCATGAGGCTCTTGCGCCCCTGATGGGGCGCGTTCAGGATGGCGCATGGGTGTCGTCGATACCCACTATGCGGTCACGCCGGACGGCGTCTACATCGCGTACCAGATCATGGGGGACGGGCCGATCGATGTGGTCTGGCAATCCGACTGGCCAGGCAACATCGACATTGACCAGGAGGCGTCGATCCTCAGGATCTGGTTTGAGGAGCTCGCGTCGTTCTCGCGACTGATCCTCCACGATCGCCGAGGGGTCGGGCTATCGAGCAGGAACGTAGCGCTGCCCAATCTTGAGACGAGGGTGTCCGACCTGCTGTTAGTGCTGGATGCCGTCGGCTCGGAACATCCCGTCCTGAGCGGGGTCTTCGAGTCGGGAGCGCCGAACGCCCTGCTTGCAGCCACCAGCCCCGAGCGGGTGCAGTCCATGGTATGGCTGGAACCGACGCCCCGGTGCGCCTGGGCTCCCGACTACCCATGGGGCAGAAAGCCGGAAGACCTGGAAGCCGAGCTGCAAGACATCGAGCTATGGGGCACACTGGCGTACGGACGCGCGTTCGTCCAAGACCAAGCCTCCCAAGACAACGAGATGCCGCCGGACTCTACGGCCGCCCGCATGGCGAAAGCGACACGGAACGCGTGCACTCCCGACGTGGCTCGCGATCTCGCGAAGATCTGGTACGAGACCGACGTCCGGGGCGTCCTTCCCGCGGTGCAGGTGCCAACACTCATCCTGGCGCATCCCGATCGAGTCGACGATTTCGATCGTGCCGACTACGTCGCATCGCTGATCCCGGGAGCCGAACTCCACGAAATACCGGGGAGAGCCTGGTCGGAGGAGGGCGCCCCGCCGCTCGCGGAGAAGCTTCGCCGCTTCGTCGGTGTGGAACGCCTACCGACGGAGCTCGACGCGATCCTATCGACCGTGCTGTTCACCGACATCGTGGATTCAACACAGAGGTAATCGTCGCTCGGCGATCACGGATGGAAGCAACTCATCGAACGCCACCACGTCGTGGTGCGAGAAGCCCTCGAACGCTGGCGCGGCGTCGAGATCGACACCGCTGGCGACGGCTTCTACGCGAGCTTCGACGGTCCCGCCCGAGCAATCCGATGCGCACTTAACGTCTGTCGTCGCGTTCGTGATCTCGGGATCCAGATCCGTGCAGGAGTCCACACGGGCGAGTGCAGGCTGATCAACGATCAGGTGGGCGGCATCGCCGTCACGATCGGCGCGCGCGTCGCGGCGCTAGCGGGTCCTTCAGAGGTATTGGTCTCGCAGACGGTAAAGGACCTCGTCGCTGGCTCCGGCCTCACGTTCCAGGACGCCGGCGAGCATGAGCTGAAAGGGGTTCCTGATCGCTGGCGCCTCTACTCTGTGGCCTCAGACTGAGGTCGCAGGGGCCAAGGGATGGCAAACAGTCGTCTCTTACGAATCCGATACTCCAGCGTGGGGCAATGATCAGCGCTACAACTTGTCACGCGCCCCGGCGTCCGCGGCCTGCACTGCACGTCTACGTGGAGCTTTGTCGGCGGATCGAAAGGGAGCCCGCACGGACTTTTCGAGAGGGAGGAGGCCGTCCTACACCTGATGGGCTGGGTGGGGCGGTGGTGCTGGTGTGGCCGTTTCGTGGTCCGGTGAGTCTACTCACTGTGCGTCCGCCTGCGGCGGCGCTGCAAGACCACGTGGAATGGGATGAGCAGATACAGCGCGATCGCGAGGTAGAGGAACACCGCGAGCCGGGGCGCGAGCAGGCCGATCGCGATCGCCGCCGCGTAGAACCCGAGACTGGGGGTCAGTTTCTTGGTGACCTCCTGCACCTCGTCTTGGGGATGCTCGCCTGAGAGCATCCCTTCGGCGACCGCGTGCCGCCACACGACGCTCGTCATGGCCGACATCGCCAGCAGGTTGATCCCGTAGATCGTGACGGCGATCCGCTCGGGCCCGAACTCTCCGATGAACTCCGCCAGCATCTTCGTGGGGAACGGGAGAACCGAGACGAAGAAGAGCAGGAGCAGGTTGAGCCGCAGCAGGACGGAGTCCACCCGCTCGAGATGGTTCGTGATCGTCGAGTGGGCGATCCACACCGCCCCAACCGATGCAAAGCTCACGACGTAGGCGGTGAAGAGAGGCCACTGATCGAGGAGCGCATGCCCGACCCCGCTGCCCGGTTCGGGAACGGCAAGGTCGAGCACCAGCAGCGTGATCGCGATCGCGAAGACGCCGTCGCTGAAGGCCTCCATCCGGCTGGGACGGAGCCACCGGCTGCCACTCTCGGGCGATGGGTCGTCGCTCACTGGCCGAAGATAGCGGTCCTCGGACAGGGGCGTTGCCGACAGGCGAGACTTGCCTCCCTGGCGGAACTGTTGGTTGTCCCCTCGTGGTGTACGCATAAGAAGCGTTGAGGGCGGATCAAGAGGGCCGGGT
>JBAVEY010000302.1:0-7476 GCA_049587975.1 Actinomycetota bacterium
CGACGGGATCCCGTCGGCGGCGCTGCGATCGCACCTGCCGGCGACGAGGTTCCCAGGACTCGAGCACGCGGAGCTCCCCGGGGGCTCGTTGTACCTGTACCTGGAGTCCGTCGGGATCCGCCCCGTCCGCGCCGAGACCACCATCGAGGTCGTGCCCTGCAGCAGCTCCCGATCCGAGCAGCTCCGCGTGGCGATCGGAGCACCTCTCCTGCAGGCCTCCGGTGCCGTGTTCGACGCCGATGACGACCTGATCGAGGTGTTCGAGGTCCAGTACCGCTCGGACGCGGTTCGGCTCCGGTTCGACACGATCCAGAGCGCGGAGGACATGGTGGGCGGTGGGGCTCGGGCGCCGTGAGGGCGCCGGCGCAGGAACCATCGGTCTACCCGAGGCGGAGGAGGACGCGATGCGGCAGCACCCGGAAGCTCCATCGATCAGGTTCACCCGGCGCGAGCTCCTGCGACAGGGCGGGGTAGCGGCCCTCGCGCTCGGATCGCTCCCCGTGCTGCTCGACGCGTGCAGCAGCGATAACGGCGCAGGCACCACCGGCGCCAGCGGCACCACCGGCGGCCCTTCGGCGAGCGGACCGGTGGACGTCACCGGCACCACGCTCGACTTCTACAGCTGGCAGGGCTACGACATCCCCGTCAAGCCGATCAAGGACTGGCTGAAGACGAACGACGTGACGATGAAGGCCAACTACATCAACACCCATGACGACATCACAGCGAAGTTCACGACCGGGGGCGGCAAGGGCAACTACAACCTCAGCACCTACGAGGCAGGATGGGGGCCGCTCTACATCCAGCTCGGGATCCCCGAGGTGCTCGATCCCTCGAAGGTGCCGAACTTCCAGAACGCCTACGAGGTCTTCCGGACCGGCGAGGCGGGCTCGTGGTTCAACGTGGAGGGAAAGCAGTACGCGTTCCCTTTCACGTGGGGCGTCCAGGGGATCAACTATCAGTCGGACGCGATCGACGCGCCCGGCAGCTACAAGGACCTGCTCCAGCCGGAGTTCAAGGACAAGTTCGGCATCACGGACGATCCGGTTGCAACGACCGTGATCGGCGCGTATGTGCTGGGGATCTTCAAGGCGGACAGCTTGTACACGCCCGATCAGCTCAACCAGATCATGGACTTCTGGAAGCAGATGAAGGCGAACGCCCGACTGATCATGCCCTCGTACGGGAACATGGCCGACCTGCTCGCTTCCGGCGAGATCGTGGCCGGTACGCCCGGGTGGGCGGCGGTGAACAGCTTCGCTGCCGACAAGGGAGACGACGCGGTCAAGCACACGGTGCCCCAGGAGGGCGCCGCGACCTTCTGCGACGCCTACATGATCCCAACGGACGCTCAGGACGCCGACACGGCCTACGCGTTCATCAACGAGGCGCTGACTCCGGAGGCGCAGGCGGCGGAGGCCGCGTACCTCGTCCAGGCCGCGGTGATCCCCGAGGCGGTCGACCTGATGGACCCCGCCACGGCGGCGCTCTACCCATACGACGACATCGATACGCTGCTCAACACCACGGCGCCGCTCGAGGCGATCCCCGCCCAGGCGCCGGCCGGCTACGCGAACTACCAGGACTGGGTCAAGGGCTGGGAAGGCGTCAAGGCGTC
Organism: Actinomycetota bacterium; assembly: GCA_049587975.1. Taxonomy (GTDB): domain Bacteria; phylum Actinomycetota; class UBA4738; order UBA4738; family HRBIN12; genus DASSJM01. Next base: position 1,619 of record JBAVEY010000302.1, read on the forward strand.
CTGAATGAGCGTCGAGGCGGCACCGGCGGCAGCGCCGAGCGCCGTGGCGTCGAAGCGGCGCCACCGCTCGGTGCTGTTGCTGGCCGGACCGGCGCTGCTCGTGCTGGGCGCGGCGCTGCTGGTCCCGATCCTCGTGCTGCTCCTTCAGAGCTTCGTCGTGTCGCTCGGGTACGGGCAGCTGCAATACACCTTCACGTGGTCGAACTACGCGAGCGCGCTGCAGGACCCTGTCTACCGGTCGATCGCCGTGCGCACCTTCTCGATGGGCGCGATGACCGCGACGACGTGCCTGGTGCTCGGCTACCCGGTCTCGTTCTTCATCACGTTCCGCCTGGAGCGGGCGCGGAACCTGGCGCTGTTCCTCGTGGTCGTCTCGCTGTTCACGAGCTACTTGGTGCGCCTGTACGCCTGGTACACGATCCTCGGTCAGAAAGGGGTCATCAACACCGCGCTCAAGGCCATCGGCGTGATCGACGCTCCGCTATCGTTCCTGCTGTTCAGCCGGTGGGCCGTGCTGCTCGCGTTCGTGAACGTCTTCCTGCCGTTCACGATCTTGATCCTCGCGTCCTCGATGCAGAGCATCCCCGGCGAGCTGCTGGAGAACTCGCGTGACCTCGGGGCGAGTCCGATGCAGAGCTTCACGAAGGTCGTCCTGCCGCTCACCACGCCCGGGCTGGTCGCGGCGTTCGCGTACACCTTCGTCCTGACCTCGGGGGACTACATCACGCCCGCGCTCCTCGGCGGCAAGCAAGGGACGACGCTTGCGACGATCGTGACGGACCAGTTCGTCGCGTTCGGTAACCAGCCCGGTGGGGCCGCGATCTCGTTCCTGATGGTGCTGGTGTTCGCGGCCGTGTACATCGCGGTCTCCCAGGCCAGGCGGTACCAGGGCCTATGAGACGCCGACGGCGGAGCTGGGGCCTCCTGATCTACACCGTGCTCGTCTTCGCGTTCCTGTTCGCCCCGGTCCTGATCGTGGTGCTGTTCTCCTTCAACCGGACGGCGGCACTCACGTTCCCCTTCGAGGGCTGGTCGCTCCGCTGGTACCGAGCCGTGTTCGCGTCGCCGGACTACCGGGCGGCGATCGCCGCGAGCCTCAAGGTGGCGCTCGCCACCGTGGCGATCGTGGCCGTGATCGGGACCGCCGCCGCGGTGGCCGTCACCCGCTACTCGTTCCGCGGCCGCGAGGCCGTGCGCTCATTGCTCCTCGTCCCCGCGGCGCTGCCCGGCCTGTTCGTGGGGATCGCCCTGTTGTCGCTGTTCATCCGGGTCCACCTGGACCTGTCCCTGCAGACCGCGGCGCTCGGGCACGTCGTCTACACGCTGCCGTACTTCTTCCTGGTCGCGAGCAGCAGACTGCTGCGCTTCGATCCCCTCCTCGAGGAGAGCGCGCGTGACCTCGGCGCCGGGTGGTTCACGACGTTCCGCAAGGTGACGATGCCGATCATCGCCCCGGCGTTGATCGCGGGCGCGCTCGTCGTGTTCTCGCTGTCGTGGGACGAGGTGCTCATCACGTTCTTCACGATCGGCTCGCAGAACACTCTGCCGCTCCTGATCTACTCGCGCGTGAAGCAGGCGGTCGACCCATCGATCAATGCGATCTCCGCGCTCCTGCTCTTGGGCTCCCTCGTGTTCATCGTGGGCGTCCGCCGGTTCGTGGTGGATCTCCAGCAATGAATGGAGGGACGCCATCGGCGAGCCTGCGCATCGAGCGCGTCTCCAAGGTGTTCGGCGACGTCCCCGCGGTGAACGACTTCTCGCTCGAGGTCGCGGCCGGCGAGTTCGTCAGCCTGCTCGGTCCGAGCGGATGTGGGAAGACCACGTTGCTGCGGATGATCGGCGGCTTCGAGTTCCCGGACGGCGGCCGGATCGTGCTCGATGACGTGGACATCACCGATCGCCCCCCGAACAAGCGGCCGACCAATATGGTGTTCCAGCGGGTCACGCTGTTCCCGCACCTCGACGTCGCCGAGAACGTGGGGTTCGGGCTCCGGATCGCGAAGGTGGGCAAGGGGGAGATCGACCGGCGGGTGACCGCGGCGCTCGAGCTGGTCCGCCTGCCGGGGTTCGACCGGCGGGAGGTCCACACGCTCTCGGGCGGGCAAGCACAGCGCGTCGCGCTCGCGCGGGCGATCGTGAACCAGCCTCGGGTGCTGCTGTTCGACGAGCCGCTGTCGGCGCTGGACCTCCAGATCCGTCGCGAGCTGCAGATCGAGCTCAAGGACATCCACCGCGAGCTCGGGGGAACCTTCGTCTACGTCACGCACGACCAGGAAGAGGCGATGAGCATGTCCGACCGGGTCGTCGTGATGCGGCTGGGCGCGATCGAGCAGGCCGGGACGCCCGTGCAGCTGTACCGACAGCCGGTGTCGCTGTTCGTCGCGTCGTTCGTCGGCAGCTCGAACGTCATCCCGGTCACGGTGAAGGCCGTCCGGCACGGTGCCGTGATCGTCGAGCTGGGCGGGATCGAGCTCGAGGTCGGACCGGCGTCGGGCGTGCGGCCCGGCGAGGGCGCCTCGCTGGTGCTCCGCGCCGAGGCGATCTCGCTCGACCCGGCGGATCGCGGAGCATCTGGTCCTGAGGGGGTCGCGTCCATGCGCGGGCGTGTCGCGGACGTGCGGTTCGTCGGCGCGATGGTGCACTACCGCGTCGAGACCGCCGGTGTGCGCCTGCACGTCATCGAGTCATCGGAAGGGTCCCTCCTCGAGGAGGGGACCGACGTCAATGTGTTCTGGCGGCCGGAGGACGCGATCGTCCTCCCCGAGGGAGCGACCGACGTCGAACCCGCGGCCGAGGATGGAGGGAGGCAGACGTGACGATCGATCGCTCGCGCTTGGTGAGCCCCGCGCCCGGGGCGGTTCCTGCCTCGAGCGCCGTCCTCAAGCTCTGGGGCGACGAGCGATCGGGACAGGTGCACGACCTCATCTACGTCTCCAACGAGAAGATCCAGCTGATGGTGTTCTCGATGTCGCCTGGCGGGCGGTTCGGGCACTCCGAGGATCACCGGACGATCCTCGGGGCGGACGAGCTCTACTGCGTCCTGCGAGGGACTCTGATCCTCGCGAACCCCGAGACCGGCGAGGTCCATCGGGTCGATCGGGGCGAGGCGATCTCGTTCGGACGCGACACGTGGCACCACGGCTTCAGCCACGGGACGGAGCCCGTCGAGGTCCTGGAGTTCTTCGCGCCACCTCCTGCCACCGGGACCAGCCAGCCATACGCACGGACCCGCCCCTACCTCTCGGAGTCCACGTACGTACGGGACGCGTGGCTCGGCCGGTGGCCACAGGCCGCGGAGGAGGCTCGCGCCAAGCAAACGCAGCATCCGGTCGAGGACATCCTGTGGCGGCTAGAGGGGACGGACGATCCCGTGCTCGTCGGGATCTTCCTCAGCACGCCCGAGCTCACGGCCGGCTCGCTGGACGTGCTCCCGGGACAGCGCTCGGACCCGCTGGTGCGCGGCGGCGATGAGGCAGGGTACGTCGTTTCGGGGCGGATGAACCTGTTCCTCCCCGAGGACCCAGACCCCGGTGGACCCGGGAACGGATGGCACGTGATCGAAGCGGGTGATGCCTGGTACGTCCCGGCGGGGATGCCGCACCGCTACTTCAACATGGGCGACGAGCCGGTCCACGCGCTGTTCGGGGTGGCGCCCGCCTACCTCCCGTCGGATGGCTGAAGTGCGGGTCGCGCTCGGGATCGACGTGGGGGGCACCAAGGTCGCGTTCGTGCTGCTGGACGCCGAGCCAAGGGTGCTCGCGGAACGTCGGCTCCTGAACCGTCAGCACGCGGATGCGAGGGCGCTGCTCGAGGCGGTCGTGCGCGAAGCGGTGGCGCTCGTCGAGGAGCGACCGGCCGGATCGACGCTCTCGGGCACCGGCGTCGGGATCTGCGAGCTGGTCGACCCGATCGGCGAGGTCGGATCGGCGACGACGATCCCGTGGCGGCGCTCGGATCTGGACGACGCGCTCGCTCCCGTCGGACCGCTGACCGTCGAGGCCGACGTCCGCGCGGCGGCGGTCGCCGAGGCCGTCTTCGGGGCCGGCCGGCCGTTCCCCACGTTTGGGTACGTCACGCTCGGGACCGGGATCTCCTCGACGTTCGTGCGGGACGGCGAGGCGTGGATCGGCGCGCACGGCGCGGCGCAGCTGCTCGGGAGCGCGCGGATCACGCTGCCCTGTCCGCACTGCGGCCGCATGCTGGACACCAGCCTCGAGGACGTCGCCTCCGGCGCGGGGATCTCGCGGCGGTACCGGGAGCGGACAGGGCTGGATGTCGCCGGAAGCGACGAGGTCGTCGCGGCCGCGGCCGGCGGCGACCCGGCCGCCGAACGGATCCTCGCCGAGGCCGCCGACGCGCTCGGGTCGTTCCTGGCTCTGTTCGTGAACCTGTTCGACCCGCACGCGATGGTGCTCGGCGGCGGTCTCGTGTCCGCGGAGACGCCGTTCCGCGATCGTGCCCTCGGGGCGGCCCGCTCGCACATCTGGGCGGAGAGCGCGTGCTCGACGCCCCTGCTCGTCGGGGAGCTCGGTCCGAACGCCGGGGCCATCGGTGCTGCCTGGTCGGTGCTGATCCGGGAAGGAGCCGTGTGAGCCCGCGGCTCGCTGCCCGGGTGGCGTTGGTCACCGGCGCCGGCTCGGGCATCGGGGAGGCGATCTGCCTGCGGTTCGCGCAGGAGGGTGCCGAGGTCGTCGTGACCTCCCGCACCCCGGAGCACGTGGACCGCTGCGTCGCGCGGGTGGCTGCGATCGCCGGGCGCCGGCCCCTCGGCCTGCAGCTGGACGTGGCCGAACGCGCCTCGGTCGAGTCGGCCGTGGCGGCGACGATCGACCGCTTCGGCAGGATCGACGTGCTCTGCGCCAACGCGGGCGTCGAGCTGCCCCAGGCCCCCGCGATCTGGGACGTCACCGACGAGGACTGGGACCTGGTGATGGCCGTGAACGTGACGGGGATGTTCCTGATCACGCGAGCGTGCGTCCCGCACATCCCGGACGGCGGGAGCGTGGTCACGATCGGCTCGATCAACTCGATCGTCGCGTGGCCGAACGACCTCCCGTACACGACCTCGAAGGGGGCCGTGCTGCAGTTCACGCGGGCGCTCGCGCTGGACCTCGCGCCGAGGGGGATCCGCGCGAACTGCGTGTGCCCCGGCATCATCGATACGCCGTTCACGCGCGCGTTCATCGATGCGGCACCGGATCCGGCCGGGGTGACCCGCGAGTACGAGGCGGCCGCGCCGCTCGGGCGGATGGGCACGGCGGAGGACGTCGCCAACGCGGCCCTGTTCCTCGCATCGGACGAGTCTTCGTTCATCACGGGCTCGGCGCTGATCGTCGACGGCGGCACCACCGCCGTCGCCTGAGGAGACCATGGCGATCTACATCGAGTACGTGAGCCGGCGACCGGGTACCCCTCTCGAGGCCTTCCACCAGATCGCGCGTCGAGGTCAGGAGGGCTGGGCCTCGGCCTACCCGGACGACCACCTGATCCTGAACGTCGGGCGGACGTGGCGCCTCGGTGCCGAGCCCGAGTACCTCTGCGTGTGGAACACACCCGGATCGGGCGTGGAGCGACTCGCCGGATGGCACGCGATCTTCGACACCGAGGAGGCCGATCCCATCGAGAAGCCGTTCGAGGCCGTCGCGCGGATCGACGTCGCCGGATGGTACGAGCCCCTGCACGAACCCGTCCGCGGCACCGGGCCTCTGTACTACGGGGAGTTCTTCGAGTTCGCGGGTGGCGCGACGCGGGACGAGGTATCGGAGGCGTTCACCGAACGCGAAGCCGCGAACGGACTCGTCCTCAACCTGCTCTGCGACCGGATCGGGCGTCTGGGACCCGATCCGCGAGGCGTGGCG
>JBAVEY010000303.1:0-13708 GCA_049587975.1 Actinomycetota bacterium
CCGGCTGCTACGGCCGGCGCCGTGAAGGGCAGCAACCAGGCCCGGACGGCGAAAGGAAGGAGGGATCGCACGTGGCAATCGGAACCGTGAAGTGGTTCAGCCCCGAGAAGGGCTTCGGATTCATCACTCCGGACGACGGTACCGCCGACGTGTTCGTGCATTTCAGCGCGATCGCCGGTGAGGGTTTCCGCAACCTGGAGGAGAACCAGAAGGTGGAGTACGACGTGACCCAGGGCCAGAAGGGCCCCCAGGCCGCGAACGTCCGCCCGGTCTAGGTTCGTTCGAACGCGACGAGGACCCGGCGCTTGCGTCGGGTCCTCTGCGTTCGCGGCGGGAGGCGTCGAGCTGCGCTCAGGCCCCCACCTCGCCCTTGGTCTCCGAACCTTCGGCCGCCTCGCCGTCGTTGTCCGGCTCCACGACGAGCCACTCGCTCTGTTCGGCGGGCCCGATCGGCGGGCCGGGCTCGATGAGACCGGCCTCGCGATCCTTCTTCCGACTCGCGCGGGCGACCCGCCGCTCTTCGCGAGCGGCGTGCTTGCGCGCCGTCACGTCCCGGCGCTTCCGCTTGCCGACGCTATCGGGCATCCGTTCCTCCTCGCGGCTCGCTCGCCGTCAGGAACCCTCGAGCGGCGGCCGCCGTGTCGGCGAGGTGTGCACGAAGCACGTCGCCGACCGGTTGTATGTCGAGAGCACCGTTCCGCACCCGAGTGCGGCGCAACGCCGCCCCTTCTCCTCGCGCGCGACGGAACGCTTCCCGCGCTCGGGGGTCCCCAACAGGACGTCGCTGCTCCCTCGTGCCATCTCGCCTCCGTCGTCCGGTGATCGCTTCGATCCGTCGGCGAGAGGCGAGTCGGTCCGCGGGGCAGGCCAGTTCGATCGCTCGTCCAGGATCCCCGGGCGACGCCCGAGACCCATAGCCTACTATCCGAGGCCGGACCTGCGCCCTGGCCGGTTCACGCGCTCGCCGGCCGCATCGAGCGCGAGGCCCACCTCGTCGATCCACGGAGGGGGACGTGCAGGACCGCCCGCGAGTCTGGCTCCTCGTCCTGTTGCTGGCGCTGCCACTCGTGGGGCTCGGCCTGCTCCTCGCGGTCCCGGCCCTCGACGTCGTGTGGGAGCACCATCCGTCGCACTTCCTGCTCGTGCTGGCCGTCGCGCTGATCAACGTCGCCCTGGCTCTCGTCGCGAGCGAGGCGGCGCATCGCCGGGCGGACGCGCGCCTGTTCTTGGTCTCGCTCGCGCTCATCACGAGCTCGGGGTTCCTCGCGCTGCACGCGCTCGCGACGCCGGGCGTGCTGCTCGACCACCCGAACTCCGGGTTCGCGATCGCGACGCCGATCGGCCTGCTCCTCGCATCGGTGTTCGCTGCGGCCTCGGCGCTCGAGCTCGGCCGCGCGGGAGCGACCGCGCTCCTTCGACGACGGACGCTGATCCGCGCGGCGCTCGCGCTGCTGCTCATCGTCTGGGCGGCCGCGTCGTTCGCCGGGGTCGACCTCCTCGAGCGTCCGCTCGAGGAGGAGGCCCCGCTCGCGCTCCGGCTCCTCGCCCCCGTCGGCATCGCGTTGTACACGTTCGCGGCGTGGCGATACCTGCGGATCTATCGTCGCCGGCGACGAACGCTCCCGCTCTCCGTCGCGGTTGCCTTCGTCCTGCTCGCCGAGGCGCTGGTCGCCGTCGCGTTCGCACGGAGCTGGCACGCCTCCTGGTGGGAGTGGCACGCGCTGATGGCCGTGGCGTTCGCGATCGTGACCCTGTCGGTCAGGAGCGAATACCGCCGCGAGGGCTCGGTGACCGCCGCCTTCGGCAGCCTGTACCTGGAGCAGACGCTCGAGCGCATCGACCGGCGTTCGTCCAACGCGATCGCGCAGCTCATGCCGCCGGTGCGGTCGCAGGAACCGCTCGCCCCGGTCCTCGAGCAGCTCCGGCGCGACGGGTTCGGCACCGAGGAGGTCGTGCTCCTCGAACGCGCGGCACGCGAGATGGCCCGCGTCGACGAGCTGTTCCGCCCCTACGTCGGCCCGGCCCTGGCCGACCGGCTCGAGCGGGAGCCGTCGCTCGCCGAGCTCGGCGGCCGGGAGGCGGAGGTCACGGTGCTGTTCGCCGACCTCGCTGGCTTCACCGGCTTCTCCGACGAGCGGTCGCCGGTGGAGGTCGTCCAGATGCTCAACGCGTACTGGGCGACCGCGGTTCCCATCGTCACCGAGCGCGAGGGCGGCCTGATCGAACGGTTCGCCGGGGACGCGATCCTGGTCGTGTTCAACGCGCTGGAGGATCAGCCCGATCACGCCCTCCGTGCCGTCCGCGCGGCGCGGTCGATGCAGCTTGCCGTGTCCGGGACCTCCGATGGGCACCCTGAGTGGCCTCGCTTCCGGATCGGCGTGAACTCGGGACCGGCCGCGCTCGGCAACGTCGGCGCGGGTGCGCACCGGAGCTTCACCGCGATCGGCGACACCACCAACGTCGCCGCCCGGCTCCAGGCCGCGGCCCGTCCGGGCGCGATCCTGATCGGTGAGGCCACGTACGAGGCCGTCCGGAACGAGGTCGCGGCCGAACCGTTCGGTGCGCTCGACCTGAAGGGCAAGCCATCGCCGGTGCCCACGTACGAGGTCCGCGTGGACCTGACCTCGTCGGCCTAGCCACCGAGCCGCGTTCGCCTGGGACAATGGGCGCCGTGGCCGTTCCTTCGACGATGCTTCCGCTCGGGACCGAGGCTCCGGGGTTCGAGCTGCCCGACGTGACGACGGGCCGGATCGTGAGCCTGACCGACCACGCCGACAAGGCGGGCCTGCTCGTGATGTTCCTCTGCCGGCACTGCCCGTACGTGAAGCACGTGCGCGCGGAGCTGGCGCGTTTGGGCCGCGACTTCGCCGACTCGGAGCTCGCGATCGTGGCCATCGGTTCGAACGACCCCGCGGCCTATCCCGAAGACGCACCCGAGAGCCTGGCCGAGGAGGCTCGCGAGGCCGGCTACGTCTTCCCGTACCTGTTCGACGAGACGCAGGAGGTCGCGAAGGCGTACACGGCGGCCTGCACGCCCGACTTCTTCCTGTTCGACGCGGATCGCGCGCTCGTGTACCGCGGTCAGCTCGACGACAGCCGCCCGAGCAACGGCCTGCCCGTCACCGGGGAGGACCTGCGCGCCGCGATCGACGCCGTCCTGTCGGGGACCCCCGTCGCCGAGGAGCAGCGCGCGAGCATCGGGTGCGGCATCAAGTGGCGCGCGGGCAACGAGCCCGCGTACCCTTAGACCCCCTCGGGACCTCGGATCGTCTAGACCCCCTCGGGACCTCGGATCGTCGCGGCCGACCCCCCACCTTGCCGATCCTGGTCGGTATCAAGGAGCTCCGCGAAAGGAAGCCAGCGAGGCGCGTCCCTGCGCGTCCGACCCGAGCCAGCGCTCGAGCGCCTGCCTAGCCGCCGGCCACTCGTCGTCGAGCATGGAGAACCAGGCGCTGTCCCGGCTCCGGCCCCCGACGATCATGTGCTTGCGCAACACGCCCTCGAACGTGAAGCCGAGCCGGAGCGCCGCGGCGCGCGAGCGTTGGTTCAGCGCGTCGCACTTCCACTCGACCCGGCGGTAGCCGAGCTCGTCGAACACCTCGTGCATCATCAGGTAGGCCGTCTCGGTGTTCGCCTCGGTCCGTTGCGCCGACGGCGCGTACCAGATGTGCCCGATCTCGATCCGCCGGTGCACCGGCTCGACGTTGAGGAAGGCCGCCATCCCGACGGGGCCGGCCTGATCCGACGCCACCGTCATGAACAGCGGATCATCGGAGGCCGCGCACGCCTCGAGCCACTCGCCCATCGCGGCGCGATCGGCGAACGGCTCGTACATGTACGTCCACAGGCGGGACGCCCCGGCACTCCCGTCGTGCGACGCGTCCCACAGTGGGCCGACGTCGGCCGTTGGGTGGAGCGGGCGGACGGTGACGTATCGCCCCTCGAGGGGACGCCGTCGGGGCGGACGCGCCGGACGCGCGTCCACGGGCTCGCCGACCGGGAGTTCCTGATCCACGACGGGCAGTCTGGCATGCGGGTCGCGGCGGGTCGGCGTGGGCCGATGGGCGGGCGGGGTCCCCACGCTCGCCTGACTGGGATGGGCGGGCGGGGCCCCACGCTCGCCTGACTGGACGGAGCCCCCGCCCGGCGTCACCATCGTGGCGATGGGGAACCACGACGCGCCCGTCGCCTCGGTGCCGCGCGGGACCCTCCGGGGGTTCGTCGACGGGTTCCGGGGTCGGCTGATCGGCCCGACCGACGAGGGTTACGACGCCGCGCGCGCGATCTGGAACGGGGCGATCGACCGCAGGCCGGGTCTGATCGCGCGCTGCGCGGATCCGTCGGACGTCGCGAGCGCGGTCCGGTTCGCGCGCGAGCACGACCTGCGGACGTCGGTGCGGAGCGGCGGACACGGCGTCGCAGGGCTCGCGCTCTGCGACGAGGGGCTCGTCATCGACCTTTCGGCCATGAAGGGGGTCCGCGTCGATCTGGAGGACGGGACGGTACGGGTGGCGGCGGGCGTCACCCTGGGCGAGATGGACACCGCCACGCAGCCGTTCGGGCTCGCCGTTCCCGCGGGGGTCGTCACCCACACTGGCGTCGCCGGGCCTCACGCTCGGCGGCGGCATCGGGTGGCTGACGCGCAAGCATGGTCTCTCGGTCGACAACCTCGTCGCCGCCGACGTCGTGACGGCCGACGGGGAGCGCCTGACCGCGAGCGAGGAGGAGCAACCGGACCTGCTGTGGGGGCTCCGCGGCGGCGGCGGCAACTTCGGCGTCGTCACGTCGTTCAGGTTCCGGGCCCACCCCGTTGGACCGACGGTGCTGGCCGGCCCGATCGTGTTCCCGCTCGAACGGACGACGGAAGTCATGGACGCCTACCGCGCCTGGGCTGCGGACGCGCCCGAGGAGCTCACCACGATCGTGAACGTCCGCCGGGCGCCGGCGGCGCCGTGGATCCCCGAGCCGCTGCACGGGGCCCCGGTCGTGCTGGTCGTGGCCTGCTGGTGCGGGCCGATCGACGTCGGCAACCAGGTCGTCGCTCCGATCCGCGCGCTCGGGCCGGTCCTGGACCTGTGCGAACCGAAGCCGTTCGTCGAGCACCAGACGATGTTCGACCTGGCGGTCGTGCCGGGATGGCACTACTACTGGAAGTCGGTCGAGCTCGACCGGTTGTCGTATCCGGCGGTCGACGCGATCCGCGAGCACACGGAGCGCATCACGTCGCCGCGCTCGTACACGGTCGTGTTCCAGCTCGGCGGCGCGATGTCGAGGATCGACGAGATGGACACCGCGTACGGCGGGCGAGGGCCTGGCTTCGCCGTCAACGTCAACGGCGTGTGGCTCCCCGAGGAGGCGGAGCGCGGCCCCGAGCAGGTCGAGTGGACCCGGTCGCTGTTCGGGGCGCTCGAGCCGATGGCGCGCGGCGTGTACGTGAACTTCCTCGGCGACGAGGGGCAGGACCGGGTCCGATCGGCGTACGGCGACGAGAAGTACCGACGGCTGGCCGGCCTCAAGGCCCGCTACGACCCCACGAACATGTTCCGCTCGAACCAGAACATCCGTCCGGCGGAACGATCGGGATAACGACGGCTTCCACGCGCCCGAACCATCCCGGACCTTCGGCCCTGCCACGGCTCGTGCCACACCCAGAGGCTTGAGGCAGGCAGATCTGGGTAGGTACCGGTTGCCACCGACCAGGGGAGGTCACCATGGCCATGACCGGCACGATGAAGGGGTACGGCACCGCCGCGCGGCACCGGGCCGAGCTGGTGGGTCACCGGATGAAGGATCGCATGCTCGAGAAGCGCCTCGATCGCGCGGGCCAGGAAGCCGAGCGCCTGCGCCTCGAGAACCAGATGCTCCGCGACGAGTTCGAGGACTCGCGCCAGGAGCACCACAGGATCCTGGACATGCTCGAGGAGCGGTTGCCGGACGACGTGAAGGTGAACGGGGAGGATCGGAAGAGGTCGCACAAGGGTCGCTGGATGCTGTTCCTGCTCGCGCTCGGCGGTGGTGCCTACGCCGTGGTCCGGCAGAGGCGCCAGGGCGACGAGTGGAGCCGCACCGATCCCGACCGTCTGACGACCAACACCTCGGCGTAGCCCGCGGAGGCCCCCAGCCGGTCCACGCTTGCCGGCCGGTGCATGATGGCGGTGTGACGGTCCACCACCCGACGACGTACTGGACCTCCCTGCCCGACGGGCGCGTGCGCTGTGACGTGTGCCCTCGTGCCTGTTCCCTCCACGAGGGACAGCAGGGTCTGTGCTTCGTTCGGGCCCGAGAAGGCGACCGGATCGTGCTCACCACGTACGGGCGGTCGAGCGGCTTCTGCGTCGACCCGATCGAGAAGAAGCCCCTGAACCACTTCCTGCCGGGAACCTCGGTGCTGTCGTTCGGGACGGCGGGGTGCAACCTCGCCTGCCGCTTCTGCCAGAACTGGGACATCTCCAAGTCCCGCGAGATCGACACGCTCGCCGACGCCGCCTCCCCGGAGACGATCGCGGATGCGGCGCAGCGACTCGGGTGCAGGAGCGTGGCGTTCACGTACAACGATCCGGTCATCTTCCTGGAGTACGCGATCGACGTGGCCGACGCCTGCCACGAGCGCGGCATCGGGGCGGTCGCCGTCACCGCCGGCTACATGAACGACCGGCCACGGCGTGACTTCTACCGGCACATGGACGCAGCGAACGTCGACCTGAAGGCCTTCACGGACGACTTCTATCGCCGCGCGTGTGCGGGGCATCTGCGTCCGGTCCTCGACACCCTCGAGTACCTGAAGCACCAGACGGACGTGTGGTTCGAGATCACGAACCTCCTGATCCCGGGCCTGAACGATTCGGACGAGGAGCTCGACGCGATGACGAGGTGGGTGGTCGAGCGTCTGGGTGCCGACGTCCCGATGCACTTCACCGCGTTCCACCCCGACTGGAAGATGCTCGACCGGCCGCCGACGCCGCCGGAGACGCTCGCGCGCGCCCGACGGATCGCGCTCGGCAACGGGGTGCGGTACGCGTACACGGGGAACGTGCACGATGTCGAGGGGCAGAGCACCCGGTGCCATGCGTGCGGCCATCTGCTGATCGGACGGGACTGGTACGAACTTGGGACCTGGGAGCTGCACGAGGGCGCATGCCCGAACTGCGGCGAGCGATGCGCGGGGGTGTTCGAGGCCGAGCGTGGACGCTGGGGGGCGAGGAGGTTGCCGGTCAGGCTCGGGGCGGCGTGATCAGGCGAGCGGTCGCCGCCGGCTCGTTCTACCCGGCGGAGCCCGCGACCCTGGCTCGAACCGTCGACGGACTCCTCGCCCGGGCTCCGACCGGCACGGCGCCGACACCGAAGGCGCTGGTCGTGCCGCACGCCGGCTACCTCTACTCGGGACCGGTCGCGGCGACCGCGTACGCGCTCGTCCGGGGCGAGGTGCGGAGCGTCGCCCTCGTCGGCCCCGCCCATTTCGTTCCGCTGCACGGCTTCGCCGTCTCAGCGGCCGACGTGTGGGAGACCCCGCTCGGCGGGGTCGCGATCGACCCGGACCTCCGTGACGTCACGACCCACGGCGGGGCGCGGGTCGACGATGGCCCGCACCGGCCCGAGCACGCGCTGGAGGTCCAGCTGCCGTTCCTGCAGCGCATCCTCGACCCGGGGTTCGCCGTCGTGCCGGTCGCCGTCGGCGTCGGGACGCCGGCCGAGACGGCCGACCTGCTCGAGCGGCTGTGGGGAGCAACCGAGCTGATCGTCGTGAGCACGGACCTCAGCCACTACCTGGACCGGGCCGCGGCGGAGCGCGTGGACCGACGGACCGCGGACGCCGTGGTGGCCCGGGACCCCGACGCGATCGACGCGGGGGCCGCATGCGGGATCTACGCGCTCCGGGGGCTGGCCGAGCTCGCCCGCAGGCGCGAGCTTCAGGTGCGCGGACTGGATCTCAGGACGTCCGCCGACACGGCTGGCGACCCCGAGCGGGTCGTGGGCTACGGGGCCTTCGCCCTCGCCTGAGGCCCCTGCGTCCCCGATCCGGTCCCCCGGGCCGCTCCGACGCCGAGGCCCGCGCTACAGTCGGGCGGATGGAGTTCGCCCCGACGGATCTCGGGTTCATCGCCGACCCCTACCCGGTCTACGCCGAGCTCCGGGCGCGGGCACCCGTCCGATTCGACGAGGCGACCGACCACTGGTTGATCTCGCGGTACGAGGACGTGAACACGCTCCTGCGCGACCGGCGGTTCGGACGGACGTATCGGCACGTCGCCACGCATGCGGAGATGGGTCACCCCGATCCGCCGGATCGGCACGCGCCGTTCTGGGATCTGATCAACGCCGGCATCCTCGACATGGAGCCCCCGAACCACACCAGGGTCCGACGGCTCGTCTCCAAGGCGTTCACGCCCCGCTTCGTCGAGAACCTGCGGCCCCGCGTCCAGGCCATCATGGACGACCTCGTCGACCAGATCGCCGGCGCGGGCGAGTTTGACCTCATCCAGGTCGCCGAGCCGCTCCCGGTCACGGTGATCGCCGAGATGTTGGGGGTGCCCGAGGCGGACCGTCACCACCTGCGGCCGTGGTCCGCCGACATCTGCAAGATGTACGAGCTGAACCCAACGCCCGAGATGCAGCACGACGCCGTGCGCGCCAGCGACGAGTTCTCCGCGTACCTGCGCGAGCTCGCGCGCGAGCGACGACGCGATCCCGGCGACGACCTGATCTCGCAACTCGCGCTCGTCGTCGACGAGGGAGAGAGGCTCACCGAGGACGAGCTGGTCGGGACGTGCGTGCTCCTCCTGAACGCCGGCCACGAGGCCACGGTCAACTCGACGCTCCTCGGCTGGTGGTCGCTGTTCCGGAACCCGGATGGCCTGCGACAGCTCCGGGCCGATCGCTCGCTCCTGCCGGGGGCGATCGAGGAACTCCTGCGGTTCGACACGCCGCTGCAGATGTTCGAGCGGTGGGTGCTCGAACCCTTCGAGATCCACGGCGCCCTGATCCCCAGGGGCGCGGAGCTCGGCCTGCTGTTCGGTTCGGCCAACCGCGACCCATCGGTCTTCGACCGGCCCGATGAGCTCGACCTCACCCGTGAGCCGAACCCGCACCTGACGTTCGGGGCGGGGATCCACTTCTGCCTGGGCGCGCCGCTCGGCCGCCTGGAGCTGCAGGTCTCGTTCGCGACGCTGATGGATCGCCTCCCGAACCTCGAGCTCGTCGAGGAGCCTCGCTGGAAGCCGAACTACATCATCCGGGGCCTCGAGGGCCTGCGGGTCCGGGCCTGACCGCGCGGCCGGATGGTTCCGGTCGAGCGGAGGCTATCCTCGGTCCGTGCCGCTGTACCTGCTGACCGAGCCGGATGAACCGCTCGTCGAGCCGGCGATCGTCGCCGCCCTGGACGGGTGGATCGACGCGGCCGGCGCCTCGACCGCGGCCGCCGAGCGCGTGGCCCACGGGTCGACGCCGATCGCGACCTTCGATGCCGATCTCCTGTTCGACTTCCGCTCGCGCAGGCCGGTGCTCGACGTCGTCGACGGCCGGCTGAGCGAGCTCACGTGGCCCGAGCTGACGATGCGTCGGGCACGGAGCGGCGCGCGCGACGTGCTCGTGCTCGCGGGTGCCGAGCCGGACTTCCGCTGGCAGGAACTCGGGCGCGACCTCCGGGAGATCGTCCGGCGCCTCGGCGTGACCCAGTGGGTGAGCCTCGGCGCGATCCCGACCGCGGTGCCCCACACGCGGCCAGTGCCGGTCCTGGCCACCGCCTCGCGCGATGGGCTCCTGCACGATGACGAGCAGGTGGGGCCGGCCGGCTTGCTCCGGGTCCCGTCCGCCGCGTTGTCGACGCTCGAGAAGACCATCGCGGACGAAGGGGTCCCGACGGTCGGCTTCTACGCGCAGGTGCCGCACTACGTGGGGGGACCCTACGCGGCGGCGGCGATCGCGATCCTCGAGCACCTCGGTCGACACCTCGGCGTCGAGGTGCCGCTCGGCGGGCTCCCCGACGAGGCGATGGCTCAGCGCCAGCGGCTGGACCAGATCGTCCAAGCCGACGACGACTCGCGCGCCTACGTCGAGCGCCTGGAGTCGGTCGTGGACAACCAGGAGATGCCGACCGGCGACGAGCTCGTGAGCGAGATCGAGCGGTTCCTGCAGCAGGGTGGCGACGGCGGCTCCTCCGCCGGACCCCTCGGCGGATAGCCCTGAGCGCCACTTCGCCGGCCGACCCGTAGGACCGTCCTGCAGCGGTCCGTTCGCCCGTGTCCGCCGAGGTCGGTTCGGCGCACGCTCGGGGGCGAGGAGAGGTGAGGACGATGAGCGCGAGGAGCGAGCTGGTCCTGTACTCCGGGACGTTCGTGCTGTTCGCAGGGGTGCTGCTGTGGGCGGGTGATGCCACCCTGCCGGTCGTCCTGATCGCCGGCGGATTGCTCGTGGTGCTGATCGGGGTCGCTGCATGGCAGGTCCAGCGCGTGCCGCGCGTCCTGGTCGTCGGGCAACGATCAGCGCAGGTCGATCGGCTGGAGGACGCGGTCGAGCGTGCTGGGTACGAGGTCGACCGGTGCGGCGGGCCGTCGAACCGGCCGTGCCCAGTCTTCCGCGGTCGGCCGTGTCCGCTGGCCGAACGCCCGCTCGCGGCGATCGTCTACCGGGCCGACGGTGAGCATGGGCGATACGCCCCGTGCGGCGCGGCGTTCAGGATCCCCGAGGTGATCGTGGAGGAGCACCTGGACGCGGAGCCGGCGATCATCGGCCGGATGGTCCGGATCGGGTTCGACCGGGGCTCCGATCGCGTGGTCCGCGAGATGGAGCAGCTACTGACCTGAAGAGGGGAACGGCGGCCGGTAGCATCCCTGCATGGCGGAGCGAACCGACGAACGCGCCTCAGGGTCCCGCGCGGAGCCGCCCTCCGAGCGCACGCGCGTCCGGCGGCTCCCCGAACGCGGCGTCTACGACCGAGAGCAGATCGACGCGATCGTGGACGAGGCCCTCATCTGTCACCTGGCCTACGTGAAGGACGGCGAACCCCGCGTGATCCCGACGATCCACGCGCGCGTGGGCAACACCCTCTACGTCCACGGTTCGAACGCCAGCCGGACGCTCCG
Organism: Actinomycetota bacterium; assembly: GCA_049587975.1. Taxonomy (GTDB): domain Bacteria; phylum Actinomycetota; class UBA4738; order UBA4738; family HRBIN12; genus DASSJM01. Next base: position 11,079 of record JBAVEY010000303.1, read on the forward strand.
CTCGACCAAGGGCGGCTCCCCCGTGGCGGCCGAGGTCACGCTCCTGGACGGACTCGTCCTGGCGCGGAGCGCGTTCCACCACTCGATGAACTACCGCTCGGTCGTGATCTACGGGCGGGCGCGCGAGGTGACCGATCCCGCCGAGAAGTTCGATGCCCAGCGAGCGCTGGTCGAGCACGTGGTCCGCGGCCGCGCGACGGATGCCCGCCTGCCGAACCAGCGCGAGCTCGACCAGACGACGATCCTCGCGATCCCGATCGAAGAGGCGTCGGCGAAGGTTCGCACCGGCCCGCCGAAGGACGAGGAGGAGGACCTCTCGCTGCCGGTCTGGGCGGGCGTGCTCCCGCTCACGACGGTGCCGGGAGAACCCGAGCCCGATCCGGCCATGCCCGAAGGGATCGAGCCCCCGTCCTACGTCACCCGCTACACGCGCCCCTAGGTCAGGCGGGGGCGCGCCCGGCGGCACCCGGATATCCAAGCCGCGTCCTAGGCTGTCGCTCCGATGAGCGAGCCCGCCCCGCATCCGAGCCTCCGCGCGAACCTCCGCTCCCTTCCACCCGCGGCCTGGGTGCTGTTCGGCGGGACGTTCGTGAACCGGCTCGGGACGTTCGTGATGCCGTTCATCACGCTGTACCTCACCCAACCCGAACAGGGGTACTCGATCCCGCAGGCGGGTCTCGCCCTCGCGATGTACGGGGTCGGCGGGGTGGCGGCCCAGTTCCTCGGTGGTTGGTTGGCCGACCGGATCGGGCGCCGGAACGCGATCGGCTTCTCGATGATCGGTGCCTCCGTGATCACCCTGGCCCTGTGGCAGGCGTCGAGCCTGGCCGCGATCTACGCCCTGATGCTGCTGCTCGCGCTCGTGGCCGAGATGCACCGACCGGCCGCCTCGGCCCTGATCGCCGACCTGGTCCCGAGCGAGCAACGGGTCACCGCCTTCGCGGTGTTCCGGCTCGCGATCAACGTCGGCTGGGCGTTCGGACTGACGCTCGGCGGCCTGCTGGCCGACCGTTCGTTCGGCTACCTGTTCATCGGCGACGCGGCCACCTCGGCCGCGTTCGGCGTGATCTCGCTGATCGCCCTCCCGCACGGCACCCGCACCTCGCGCCATGCCGAGCGCCAGATGGCCGGCGCCACGCGGACGATCCTCGCAGATCGTGGGTTCCTCCTGTTCCTGGGTTCGATCCTGATCGGCGCCGCCATCTACATGCAGAACGTGTCGACCTTCCCGCTCCACGTCCAGGAGGCCGGGTACTCGACCTCCGTCTACGGAGCGCTGCAGGCGCTGAACGGCGTGATCGTCGTCCTGCTCGAGCTCCCGATCACGACGTGGACCGGGCGGCGTTCGCGAACGCGGATGGTGGCCCTCGGCGCGCTACTGATCGGGCTCGCGTTCGCGACCCTCATCGTGGCCAGATCGATCCCGGCGCTCGCGGCGATGGTCCTCGTGTGGACGCTCGGCGAGATCATCTCGTCGCCGGTCTCGAGCGCCTTCGTCGCCGATCGCTCCCCCGAGCACACCCGAGGCCGCTACCAGGCCTCGCTCGGGGTGATGTTCGCCCTCGGGGCCATCGTGGGCCCCACGATCGGGACCACCGCCTACGCCTTCAACCCAGACCTCCTGTGGATCGGATGCGGCGTCGCGGGCGTGGGGGCCGCCGCGCTCGCCCTGGCCGCGGGTCGCCACCCGGCCCCGGCCGTCGGGGTTGACGCTTCGAAGACGTAGCGGTTAGATATATCGAAGCGATATACTCAGTCGATATATCGGAGCTGCGTAGGGCGAAGGTAGGGAAGGATCTGGATGCTGGAGCTCGCGATCCTCGGGCTGCTCAAGGAGCGGTCCATGCACGGGTATCAGCTGTCGAAGCGCCTCACCGACTCCCTCGGGGGGTTCTGGCGCGTGTCGTACGGCTCGCTGTACCCGTCGCTGAAACGCCTGGAACGCCAGGGCGCCGTCGAGCAGATCTTCGACAAGCAGGAGGTCGGCCGACGGAAGAACGTCTACCGGATCACCGAGGCGGGTGAGACGCTCTTCCGTCAGCTCCTGGAGGAGTCTGGACCGGAGTCCTCCGGCGAGGACAACCGCTTCCGCGTCCGTTTGGCGTTCTTCAAGTACCTCTCGCCGGAGACGCGGATCCGGCTGCTCGAGCGAAGGCGGGCCTTCCTCGAGGAGCGGCTCTCGACGATCCGGACCTCGCTCGCGACCACGGGTGGCGACACCTACACGGTGTCCCTCATGCAACACGGCCGCGAGAGCACCGAGCAAGACATCGCGTGGCTGAACGGGCTCATCGCCGCCGAACGCCGTGCCACCGAGACCACACCAGGGGGCTCGAAGCGCCGGACGACCGGCCGGTCGCTTCGCAGAAAGGAGCGCGCAACATGAGCAAGGTCCGACTCGCGATCGTTGGCACGGGCAACTGTGCGTCGTCACTCGTCCAGGGGCTCGAGTACTACAAGGATGCCGATGCCGGCGACACCGTTCCCGGTCTCATGCACGTCGATCTCGGCGGGTACCACATCCGCGATGTCGAGATCGTCGCGGCGTTCGACGTCGACGCGAAGAAGGTCGGCACGGACGTCGCGGAGGCCATCGTGTCCGAGCCCAACAACACCATCCGCTTCGCGGA
>JBAVEY010000304.1:0-3977 GCA_049587975.1 Actinomycetota bacterium
TCCTCGTCCACGGCCGCCCAGTTCCCGTCAGGGGCTGACACCACTCGTCCCTCGGCGCGGTCGAAGTCGGGGAGCATCAGGACGTGGAGCAACTCGGCGCGGGGAGCGGGGCCGAGCGCGTCGAGGCGCCTCCGGACCTGCACCTCGATGTCGTTGATCTCGACGGGCGCAGCCTATTCGGACCTCAGGACCGCCGGCTCAGCGAGCCCCCATCCCCCCCAAGCCTCGCTCCGCAACCTACCCGCAGAACCAGAGGTGAGCGAGGTCACTTCGGTCAGGTGCCTCGGAGCACCGACACGGCAGAGCGTCCGATCTACGGTCGCCTCGAGACGTACCGAAGGACAGAGCCGAGGGGAGGGAACGATGAGCACCAGGGTCGGAACACTGCAGGCGCCGAGGGCGGGCGGTTCCATCTTGCTCGCTGCGTTCCTCGCGTCGTTCGTCGTGCTGACCATCGCCATGGTCGCCATCTCGGTCGACCAGGGGCGACAGGGTGAGACGACGTTCGTCGGCCGCCACCTGGTCTCCACGCCGAGCGAGCTGAGCGCTGGGATCGTCGGCGGGGCCGAGCAGACCTTCGTCGGCGGCCGAGGGCGGGTCGCGCCGAGCGAGATCTCCGGTGGGATCGTCGGAGGCCTCGTCGGAGGCACGGCGGCCAACACGCCGAGCGAGCTCTCCGGCTGGAGCTCTCCCCCAGCATCAAGGCGGAAGGTTCATGAGAGTGACACGCTCGGGACCAACACCCCCACCGAGCTCTCCGGCGGGATCAGGCACAAGTTCGCGCACCAGCGCGGTTGAGCCAAGCGAGCCGCAGATCGCCCCGGCCATCCCGGCCGGGGCGTTCGCTTGTCAGGATGTCCAAGGAGCGGCTGCGGTTCCTCGGCGGGTAGTCCTACCGCCTCGGGCGTCCGCCGATCGGCACTGAACCGGGAGGGCGCGGCATCGGCATCGACCGCCGGGGATCGGGGTCGTGCTCCTTGCAGACCTGGACCATGTAGACCGTCCCCGCGAATCCCGACTGGTCGGGGTCCGGTGGGTCGCCGCAGCCGACGAGCACGCGCCGCGTGGCATCGAGCCTGCATTGGATGTCGTCGTCCACGTGCTGGCAGCGCATGACTCGTCCCCTCCGTCATCGAGGAAGCGGGGAGAACTTACGGCTCGCCTCTGACACCCCTCGGGCGACATTAACGAACCTTGTTGCATCACGGCGTCCTTTTCCTGGACGAGTTCACAGAGTTCCGGCGTGACCGGGCCTCATACCACGGAATCGCCGTGCGGCGCGGGCTCCCTAGCGTGACGGCGGGATGGACTGCACTCAGTTTGCGGCTGGACCCCGTCCAGAGAAGGATTCGGAAGACGGAAGCGGCAGGACACCGGCGAGAACGAGTCTGGGGGGGGCGTCCCTGACCGCTCGCACCGGTACCGGTGGTGGGCTAATGGACGTTCCCGAGGTTCGGTACGCGAAGACGCCGCAGGGAGTGCACATCGCGTACCAGGTGGTAGGTGACGGGCCGACGGATCTCGTGATGCCGGGCCCTGGCTACTCCAACATCGACCACAACTGGCGGTTTCCCCCGGTCGGGCGGTTCCTTCGCCGCCTTGGCTCGATCACGCGCCTCATCGTCTTCGACCCTCGCGGGACGGGCCTCTCTGACCGAATCTCCGGGGGAGACCTGCCCACGCTGGAGAGCCGCATGGCAGACACGCTCTCGGTCATGGAGACCGTGGGATCTGAACGAGCAGCGTTGTGGGGGTCCGATGCGACCGGCCCCCTCTCCATCCTCTTCGCCGCTACCTATCCGGAGCGAACGGCCGCGCTCATCGTGTATGCGAGCTACGCCCGGGGCAGCTGGGCACCCGACTATCCGTGGGCGTGGACGGACGAGAAGTGGGACGAGCACCTGCTCGAGTCCGAGAGGCGTTGGGGGCAGCCGGATTACGTCGAGGAGCTCACAAAGTGGATGGCGCCCACGGCCTCCCTCGATCAGACGAACCGAGAGATCTGGACGGGCTTCTACCGCGCGACGAGCCCAGGCACGCAGCTCATGCTCGACACGATGGAACGGGACACCGACGTCCGCCACGTTCTGCCCGCCGTTCACGTGCCGACCCTGGTCCTTCACCGGACGGGCGACCAGGCGTATTCGGTCGAAGAGGGCCGATACGTCGCGGAGCACATCGCAGGGGCCCAGTTCGTGGAGCTGGACGGCGTGGATCACCTACCGCCGTGGGGGGACGCGGACGCCATCGTGCGCGAGATCGACCGGTTCCTCGGATCGGTTCTCGATGAAGAGGCAGATTTCGACCGGGTGCTCGCCACGGTGATGTTCACAGATATCGTTGGCTCGACCCAGCGCGCTTCCCAGATGGGCGATCGCGCTTGGAGGCAGCTCCTCGTCACCCACCACCAGCGGGTCGGGGGACTGTTGGCTCGGTACCGGGGCCGCGAGGTCGATACGGCCGGGGACGGGTTCTTCGCGACCTTCGATGGACCGGCCAGAGCCATCCGATGCGCCATGGCGATCGCCCAAGCGATCCAAGATCTCGGCATCGAGGTCCGCGTCGGGCTGCACACGGGTGAGATCGAGCTCGAGGGCGACGCCGTCCGGGGGATCGCCGTCCACATAGGTGCCCGCGTGGCGTCCTTGGCAGGACCGGGTGAGGTACTCGTCTCGAGTACGGTGAAGGACCTGGTCGCCGGCTCCGGGCTCACCTTCGAGGACCGAGGAGAGCACGAACTGAAGGGCGTCCCCGACCGCTGGCACCTGTATCGGGTGGTTGGCTGACGCGTCGAGACTGCCGACGACAGCTCCGCGTAAGACCGTCAGGGGTCATGGCTTCACACTCTGGCACCACAAGGTCTCTATCTCGGCCGAACGCATCGCGCTTTGGGGTGCCACTCGCAGGCCGGTCAGACCCGCCGAGTGACGGCAAGGCCGCCTGGGTGTGCGTTCAGCAATGTCACCTGAAGCATCAGGCCTGGCTAATCCGGTTTCCGCCGCTGAGGCCCCGCTGCCGATTGCGTCGGAACCGCCAGGTCCCCCAGGGGACAGCCGCACCTTCCCGTTGCGAGCTCGTGAAGAATAGGGCGCGAGGGTGGCGTCGATCTGCGTTCGCGGCGTACAAGTGTGTCTCGGGGCTGCCAGGCGCAGGCCTAAGTCGCCTCAAGAGAGAGGGAACGTGAAGAAGGCACTCGCTGTCGCTCTCATCGTCGGGTTCTTGCTGGTGGACTTCCTCTTCTTCCACGACATCTTCAAGGCAGGAGAGGCTGTGACGTTCGCGCAATACCTCACCGGAGTGCTGAGCATCCCCGTTCTCGTCGTCTCCGCGCTCTACCTCTTGCGAGGCACCTACACCGTCCAGAAGTAATTCCCGCCGGCCTCCCGGGTGATCGCGATTGCGATAGCAGCGCCGACGAGGTACCACCACCACGACAGGAGGAACAGGAACCACGACCATCGGAGGGTGCGGTCTCCGAACGATCGCGCCACGTCGGACCGCTGCCGCGGGCGCCGACGGAGCATGCGCACCACCTCCAACGACAGCGTACGCGTCAGTCGATCGGCTCGATCGCGATCACCTCGGACCAGCCGTCGTCCTCTGCCACCCAAGCAGAGGGAATGTTAGGGAGCTAGCGCCAGGGCTTCTCGCGGCGCCAACGCTTCGCCCACCGCTGCACCTCTCGCCGGCTCCACGGTCGGCCCCGCCCGTCGCGTTCGATCGGCGCGGGGAAGCCGGGCTCGTCGGCGATCTGGTGGGCGCGTTGCTTGCTCACGCCGACCGCGTGGAGTTCATGGGCTAGCCACCAAGTTCGGCGTACCGGAAGCAGGATGCTACGTGTGAATTCACCAGACCGCACGCCTGCATGAGCGCGTAGCACACGGTCGGCCCGACGAAGCGGAACCCGCGCGTCTTCAGACCCTTGCTCATCGCCTTCGACTCCGCCGTCTCGGCCGGGATGTCGCCGGTGTCCTGGA
>JBAVEY010000305.1:0-1977 GCA_049587975.1 Actinomycetota bacterium
TGTTGGGCCGAGCTGGACCAGCTCCTGATGCTCCAGATCGTTCCGGCGATTCCCGCGCTGATTGAGGAAGAGGTTCGGATCGTCTCCGACCGCGTGACGAGATACTCCTTCGACCAGCCGTTCGGATCCGTCCCCGCGCTGGACCAGATCGCCGTCGCCCCGAGTTGACGGCTATGCGGGTCTCGAGACCCAGATGTACCCGCCGCCGAGCTCGATCTCCATCGGCCCCTCCCCGATCGCGACCCTCGACCGGATCGTGCCCGACGAAGGATCGATGCTGGATACCGTGCCGTCGAGGGTCTCCACGACCCACACCGCGTCTGGAGCGGTCACGATGCCGGAGAGACCTTGCCCGATCTCATACGTCGTCGGCCCCAAGGAGGTCGGATCCATGACGGTCAGGAGGCCCTCATCGTAGGAGGCGACCCAAACCTTCCCGTCCTCTGACACGGCGATCGCCGTCGGAACACCCCGGAGCCCAGGGTTCGCCACGACCGCGTCGGTCGCGGCATCGATCTTCCACATCGCGGGCGCGAGTCCGTCACCCACCCACACCGTCCCATCGCCGACCGCGATCGGCTCGGGGCTTCCGCTGCCCGGCGGCCCCAGCCGGATCGTATCCACGACGTCACCGCCGACCGGATCGAGCTTGGTGACAGTGACCTCGAGCGAGTTCGTCACCCACACGTAGCCCGCCCCTACCGCGATCCCGCCCGAGCCTTCCGGGATGGCGATCGTCGCGGTCACCCGGTTGGTCCGCGGGTCGATCGCTTGCACCTCCCCATCGAGCCCGTTCAGCACCCACACGGAGCCCTCGCCGGCCGCGAGCCCGGTCGGTGCTCCTTCCGTTGGGACGCTCTGTGACACCCGGTTGGTCGCGGGGTCGATCCGTGCAACGGTCCCCGAGATCGTGTTGGCGACCCAAAGGGAACCATCCGCCCACGTGAGCGGGCCCGCCCCCGCCCCCGCCGAGGGGATGGAGGCCTGGAGCTCGGCGGTCGACGCATCGATCTTCCCCACCGCGTTCGGTGACACCGATGAGGGCGAGACCGGTCCTTCACGCGAGATCGTCACGAACGCGACCCCGGCGACGACGACCACGAGCGCGAGGATGGCGCCAATGACTACGATGCGAGGCCTGGTCCCAACGACGGGCTCAGGCACGACCGTCACAGGCGTTCGCGGCTGCCACTCAAGGCTCGGGTCGCCGTTGAGGATCGCTCGCTCCAACCGCTGCAGCGACGAGCTGGGGTCGATCCCGAGCTCGGAGCTCAGCGTCAACTGGGCATCGCGGTACGCCTGTAGCGCCTCCGCCTGCCGGTCCGACCGGTACAAGGCCAGCATCAGTTGCGCGCAGAGCCGTTCGCGGAGCGGATGATCACGCACCAACTTCTTCAGCTCGCCGACAAGTTGGGTGTGGCGACCGAGACGAAGGTCGGCCTCGTTCCGATCCTCGGTGGCCGCGAGATAGAGCTCCTCGAGTCTGACAATCTCCTCTCGCGGAAATCCTTCGTACGGGAGATCTGAGAGAGGTTGACCGCGCCAGAGTCCGAGTGCCTCCCCGAACCTAGCTGCGGCGTCGGCATCTTCACCCTCTTCCAACGCCTGGCGACCAGCCGCGGCGATGCGCTCGAAGCGGTCGAGATCGATGTCGTCGGGGTCAATCCGGAGCATGTACCCGCGCCCCTCGGTCACGAGCCCCGCATGATGGGGAGATCTCGCTTGACGCAGCACCTTCCGGAGCTGAGAGACGTATACATGCAGGGTGTGCATCGCGGTCTCGGGCGCGTCCTCACCCCACAGGACGTCGATCAGGGTCTCGCTCGAGACGACGCGATTGGCTCTCAGCAAGAGGCAGGCGAGCAACGCTCGTTGCTTCCCTGCTTGCAGCGACAATGGACCTTCGTCGTCCACCACTTCCAGCGGCCCCAAGACGCGAAACTCCATGACGGTTCACCGGACAGTAGCAGGCAGGAG
>JBAVEY010000306.1:0-1688 GCA_049587975.1 Actinomycetota bacterium
GATAAGCCCAATGCCAAAAATAATTTCCGGTTCATTGTCGTACTCCTCCCGTGTTGTGCAGTTTTATTGACGTCAATGCAGATTTCACGCGCCTCGCATGAGGGCCCCTGACTTTCCGGACGCGAGAATGGCCGTCCGAGGTGCCCCGGCCGATTTTTCGGCAAACTAACGCCGGCTTGTTCGCCCGCGAATGATTAAAATCAATGTTTTCTGCGCTCACGCGATAACCCCGGCGGCAGCCAGCGCATCCACATCCGGCGCGGCGAAGCCGGCCTCGGCGAGCACGCGGCGCGTGTCGGAACCGTATTTTGGCGGAAAGTGCAGCTCGCCCGCCCCGCCCGGCACATCGACGGCGGGCGGTTGCATGTGGACGGTTTGTCCCTGCGGCGTCATCGTCCGTGTCAGCTTGGCGCGCAGTTGCGGCAGCTCGCGGACCTGGCGTATGTCGAAAATGCGCGTCGCTGGGATCGTCGCCGCGCGAAGGTCGGCCAAGATCTCATCCACCGGGAAACGCACCGTTACCGCGGCGAGATCGCGGTGAATAGCTTCCTGTTCGATGTGCCGGCCTTCGTTCGTGGCGCGAACGCTGTTCGCGATGGAGGCGAACTTGGGGCTAACGGTGAGGCGTTTCCATTGCACGTCGCTTCCAATCGCGAGGTACACGAATCCGTCGGCGGCCGGATACGCATTCGTCGGAATGAACTTGCGGTGCCGGTTGCCGGCGCGGGTGATTTCGTTGGGCTCGCAGCCGAAATCGATGAGCGGCAAAACGGTAATCAGCCATGATGCCGCCGCCTGCAACATCGAGACGTGAATGGCTTTGCCATGGCCAGTCTCATGGCGTTCGAGCAATGCCAGCAGGACATTGGCATAGACTTCGTCACCCGCCTTTAGATCGATAACGGGAATGCCCATGACCGTCGGCGGGCCCGTTGGATCGCCGGTGACTTCCATATAACCGCACATCGCCTGGATGACCGGATCGTAGCCAGGAGCTTCCGGATAGTCGGGTCCCATGGCCGATATGCCGGCCCAGATCAGGTCTGGCTTTACCGCGGACAATGTCGCGTAGTCGATCCCTAGCGGCTTGTAGCGCGAAGGCACGGTGTTGCAGCAAAAGACGTCCACGTCGAGCGCGGCGATTAATCGCTCCAGCACCTGCTTGCCGCGCGCATCCTTGAGATTGAGCGCGACAGCCTCCTTGCCGACATTGGGTGCGATGAAATAGCTGCGCCGATCATCATCAGCAACCCGACTGCCGATATATCGGTTCGGGTCGCCGGGCAGGCCATTTCCACTGGGCGTCGCCTCAATGCGAATGACGCGCCATCCGAGCTGCGCGAAACGCAGTGTCGCCGAAGGCAGCGACAAAGCCTGCTCCATGCTCAAAACGGTACGGCGCTTCACGATGTGTGTTACCAACTGGGCGCCTGGGATTGGCCATGGAGTGCGCGATAGAAGTTTTCCGGCGTGAACGGCAGTGCGTAGATCCGCACGCCCGTTGCGTTGTAGATGGCATTGGCGACCGCCGCCGCGACGCAGATGGCCGGTGCCTCGCCCACGCCCTTGGCGCCCTGCGGGCCTTCTCCGTCCATGGTTTCAATGAAAGAGATGTCCATGTCGGGAATTTCCGGCGCCGTCACCAGCTTGTAGTCGCGAAAATTCGGATTACGCACTACGCTGTCCTC
>JBAVEY010000307.1:0-1679 GCA_049587975.1 Actinomycetota bacterium
GGAGACCCCAACCCGTTCAACTATCTCTTCCGGGGCCAGCAGTTGGTCGGGGTAGTTGATTGGGAGCAGGCGCTGATCAGCGATCCTCGCTCAGACATCGGCCAACTCGTCTCGCTCTCGCATCTCAAGGGCGCTGCGCCCTACGGCCCGCCGAGCGAGAACCTGTTCGTGCAGCTGTACGAGGCATCCACCGGCGAGAGGCTCGAGAGCATGGAGCTGTTCCGAGCACGCTGGCTTTTCCAGCTCGGCGTCGTGTACCACGGCTGGAAGGCCTACGGAACGGACCCGTGGTTCTCCTGGGCGCAGGTCGAGGACCTCCTTACCCGCTCTCTCGCGGAGTTGTGAACGTGGCCGCCCGACAGGACGCTGGGACAAGGCCAGTCGGCTGGCGGGTCAACCGGTCACAGCGTTGTGGTCTAGAGCTGGCCCTCAACACTCCTTATGCGTACACCTGAGGAAGGAGGCTCCTAGCGCACCGGGAGTCAGCGCCGCACGGCGAGCCGGTCATCTCTTGAATCTACCCGCGAGACCGCGCACTCTGGATGGGTTGCCTCATGAGGCCTTGGCGTCGGTCACTCGGCAGCGGCAGGCCCATCCTTACGCTCGTCCTCGGGGGGATCATCGGCGGGGCCGTGGCGGCCATCTACTCCTTGGACGCCCTGCGCTCGGAGCCGCTTTTCAACCCGGTGTCGCTCTCCGCCCCCTTCTTCGGGGTGCTCTTCGTCGCCGTCGGGGTCCTCGTCGGATGGTTCGTGGCGCTCGCCCTGATGGCGTGGGCTCCGGGCAGGACCCGGTGTCCTCGTTGCGGCGCCGCTAACAAGCGTGGGGCTGAGTTGTGCGTGGCCTGTCGGTTGCCCTTCTCCTAAGGTACGGGACCGCGCTCCCCGCGCCGAGCTGCTCCACGTCTTGATGCTCCCCGACCTCGAGCGCGCCGAGCGGATCGGCGAGTTCTGGAGCTATCCGCAGAGCCGCGCCTTCGCCGACCTGCTGATCGACTGCGAGGAGGATCGGAGGCTCCGGGCGGTGCTGGTCGGGATGTTGCAAGAGATCGATTACCGAACGAGGCGGCCAGGACTCACTTGATCCACACCTGCAAAGGACCAAGGGGTGCGAACCCGTATCGCCGCGCGGCCTCCAGGTCATCGCCGCGCTCGTACCCGACCAGCGGAAGGTCTCCCACGTGTGCGGCAACAGAGGCCACGGATCCACGCCACGCCGCATCGAGGTCACCGACTGCCGAGAACACGTTCGTCAGGCCGGCAACGGTCGCGCTGCGGTTCGCGATGGCGCCGGCGACGATCGCCTCGTGCCAGTAGCCCGCGATCACCATCACGGCGTCCTCGTCCAACAGCGACGGGTGGAACAGCCCTGGAGGTATGTCGAAGTCGTAGTGGTTCCAGGCGCGCTCCCACCGACGCAAGCCCGCCGGGTCGCGCACCCGTTCCCAACGCATCCCCGCGGGCGCCTCGGGTGACGTTGCGTCCGCCTCACGGCATATCCACTGCGCTTCGAAGAGCAGGTGGAATCCTTCGGACGCCAAATTCAGGCACGCGAAACTGTCCTTCAGGGAACAGCCCGGGGACGTGTCAATTGCCGCGAGGATGGCATCGACACTCGCCGCCGGATCTAGCGTGACCGCGTCCGGGTAGAGGGGTGGAGTTCGCTTGGGAACCGTCCAC
>JBAVEY010000308.1:0-1866 GCA_049587975.1 Actinomycetota bacterium
GAACGTCCAGACGTTCACGTGGGCGCAGTGGCAGGCGCTCGGGCATGACCGCACCGGCGCGGCGGAGCGGGTGGGATAGAGCGTGCGTACGCAGACCGATCTCTTAGTAGTACCCGAACGACTGCGCCTTGATGGCGTGAGGACCGTTCAAGACACCACCCACGATCCGAGCCCCCACCCGCTCCAGTTGCTGCCTGGCCGACACGACGGATGCTCGCGTGGCACTGTTCGGCCCGATCACGAGGAGCACGTTCGTCGTTATTGCGGCAACAACCGGAGCATCCGTCACGGGCAGGACGGGCGGCACATCGATCAGCACGATGTCCGAGACGCGCTCCAGATCCTCGATGACCGTCCTCATGGCCGCGGATCCCAGGAGCTCCGCCGGATCGTCGGGTACGGGTCCGCTCGAGACGAGCCGCAGCGAGACGGCCGACAGATCCCTCGGGGCTGATGACTGGAGCGTGACCTCCTGGATGACGGCATCCAAGGGAAGCCGCCGGCCGAGGACGTCGCTGAGTCCGACTCCCCCATCGCGCCGGAAGAACTCGTGGAGGCGCGGTCGCCGCAGGTCGGCGGACACGAGCGTCACGCGGTTGCCGGCCCCTGCGAGGACGACGGCCAGGTTCGCCACAGTCGCCGACTTGCCCTCCCCGCTGTGCGTGCTGGTCACGACGATGCTCTTGGCTCCGGTCGGCAACGCCGAGAGCAGGTTGGTACGGATGACGCGGTACGCTTCCGCGGCGGGCGATCGCCAGCGCGCGGCTGTAATCAGGTATGCCCTCTTGCCGCGACGCCACTCGGAGACCTGGGGAACCACTCCGAGGACCGGCGCCTCGAGGTACTCCTCCACCTCATCTGAGGACCGCAGGCGTCCCGACATGCGGTCTCGAACGAGCGCCAGACCGATCCCGAGCGCCAGTCCCGCGGCGAGGCCGAAGGTTCCATTCACGACGTGATCGGGACTGACGGGAGAGCCAGAAACGGATGCCGGCTGGATGACCTCTCCCCCAGAGACTTCTTGCGGTAGACCGAGCCGTGCGACCTGTGTCTGAAGGATCAGGTTCTGCAGGGACGCGGCCTCGGTCTGAAGGGTTCCTTCCCTTGGGTCATCGGCCGGGAGGCGTTCCAGATCGTCCTGGATCGTCTTCAGGCGCTGCACAAACACCTCGATCTGAGCCTCGAGATCCTTCGCGCGCTCGACGATGAGCTTCGAGGCTGCCGCCTCACGGAACTGGAGATAGCCCTCGGCGAACCCCATCGCCAGCCGTTGCGCGCGGACGGGATCGGGATCCCGGTATGTCATGTCGAGGATCTCGGTGTCCGTAGGCTGGTCGACCTCCAGATCGGCGAGGAGATCCCTGGGATCGCCCTTGATCCCTAGGTTGTCCGCTACGACCTTGGCAACAGCGACAGACGAGACCACCTCCGCCTCGGTGGGGAGGTTCGGGGCCTCCGGCGGGAGGGTATCGGCCCCGGTGTCGATGGGGGTGACCAGGACGCTCGCCTGCGACTCGTAGATCGGCGTCTGCTGGCTCGACACGTAGAGTGCCACCCCAACCGTCAGCAACGTGACGGCCAGGATCGACCACTTCCTGTACCAGAGGACGGACAGGACTTCCTGGAGTTCGGGACGAGTCTCTGGCCGCGGTGCCCGGATCGGTCGTACAGGTCTGACCTCGCTCCTTCCCGCCGTATCCTGCCATTGATCCCTAGCCATCGAGTCCTCAGTTCCTCGCGATCCGGATAGACCTCTGGACATCCTCAGCGCGCCCGGAGGCTACACACTACCGGTCCGATGACAACTGCGATCGGATCTCGTCCCCATCATGTGTCGCAGGCCAGGAGCTTGCGATGGAAGCTCGG
>JBAVEY010000309.1:0-8368 GCA_049587975.1 Actinomycetota bacterium
GTCGAGGAGTGGCTCGCCGATCCCTCCGGGTGGGTCGAACGCCTCCATCCCGACGACGTCCCCTCGATGCGGGCCGCCCACCAGGCGATCGTCCCGACGGGCGCGCCGTACAGCGCGAACTACCGGATGTTCGCCAAGGACGGTCGGATCGTGTGGATCCACGACGAGGCCGTGCTGATCCGCGACGAGGATGGGGCCCCCAAGTACTGGGAGGGGGTGATGTACGAGACGACCGAGCGCCCGGCCACGCTGGAGCGGCTCCAGGAAGCCGAGCAACGGTACCGCGCGCTGATCGAGCAGACGCCGGTCGTCACCTACATCGACGCGACCCGACCCGACCACACGAGCGCGTACTTCAGCCCGCAGGTCGAGGCCCTGCTCGGCTACGCCCCGGAAGAGCTGACTCGCGACGAGGCGCTCTGGCCCGAGCTCATGCACCCCGACGATCGTGAGCGGGTGCTCGGCGCCGCGATGCTCGCCGAGGAGACGAGCGGCGTCTACGACGTCGAGTACCGGATGATCGCCAAGGACGGGCACGTCGTGTGGGTGCACGACCAGGCGGTGTTGATCCGCGACGAACAAGGGACGCCGAAGTTCTGGCAGGGCGTGTGGGTCGACCTCACCGAGCAGAAGCGCGCGGCCGAGCTCGAACGCGCATTGAAGGCCGAGCGGGAAGAGGCCGCCGAGCTTCGCGCGATCGATGAGCTGAAGACGACGTTCCTGCGCGCCGTCTCGCACGACCTCCGCACGCCGCTCGCGGCGATCCTCGGGCTCGCCGTTACGCTCGAGGGCCAGCCGGATCTCGGATCGGAGGAGGCCCGCGACCTCGCGTCGCGCATCGCGTTGAACGCGCGCAAGCTCGATCGGATCGTGTCCGACCTGTTGGACCTCGACCGCATCTCGCGCGGGATCTTGGAGCCCAACCTTCGCGCGGCCGACCTCGACGAGCTCGTCCGGCGCGTCGTGACCGAATCCGACCTGCCCGTCGACCACCCCACCGAGCTCGAGCTCGAACCGGTGACGATCGAGGTGGACGCGGCCAAGATCGAGCGCATCCTCGAGAACCTGCTCTCGAACGCGGTCCGGCACACGCCGGCGGGCTCGAAGATCTGGGTCCGGGTGGGTCCCGAGGCCGGCGGCGCGCTCCTGGTCGTCGAGGACGACGGCCCCGGGGTGCCGCCCGAGCACCGCGAGGACATCTTCCAGCCGTTCGGTCAGGGCGCGGGTGCGCCGGAGCACTCCCCCGGCGTCGGCATCGGTCTCGCGGTCGTCTCTCGCTTCGCCGAGCTGCACGGAGGGAGAGCGTGGGTGGAGGAGCGCGAGGGCGGGGGCGCGTCGTTCCGAGTGTTCCTGCCGGGCAAGCGTTCCCGCGGCGCGCCAGCCTGACCGCCGCTCGCGGCGTCGGTCAGGCCGTCGCGACACGCTCCTTCTCTTCGGCGTCGGAGGCGAGCCACGAGTACGCCTCCTCCTCCTGCGCGAAGTGCAGGCGCAGGATCGCGTGCAGGCCATACAGCACGCGGCGCAGGTCGACCAGGTCCTCGGGGCCCGGGCCCTCGGGCGGGAGGTCCGAAAGGAGATGTCCGAACACCCGGGCCAGGTGCTCGATCTCCATGTGCGCACGTTCCATCGTGCCCATCGGGTCCTCACCGCCCATGAGCTTGGCGACCACCGGGTAGACGGCCGCCTCCTCCTCCTGCTCGTGCTGCACGAGCCGCTCGAGCAGGAACCAGCGGACCTGTTCGAGCTCGGCCATCGCCTCGGCGACGGAGTAGGTCTCCAGGCGATCGGCAACCGTGCGGATCCGCTGCAGGTGGGGGGCGAACTCCTGGTGCTCGGCGCGGAAGCGTTCTCCCACGTTGGAGCCCGGGCCGCTGCGCCGTCGGGTCTGGCGGTCCGGCCGGAGGGCGCGGAGGGCGTTCAAGATCACGGCCACGTCGATCGCTTCCTGTACGAGCGCGCCGCCGACCGGCAGGAGCAGACCGAACGCGCCAAACAGCATCCCGACGAACGACAGCCCCATGCCGATCAACACGCTCTGGACCGCGATCCCGCGCGAGCGCCGCGCGATCCGCATCGCCTCGGCGACGCGATCGAGCCTGTCGACGACGAGGACGACGTCGGCCGCCTCCGACGACGCCGTGGCGCCCCGCGCGCCCATCGCGACGCCGACATCCGCGACCGCGAGCGCCGGCGCGTCGTTGACGCCGTCCCCGACCATGATCGTGAGGCCGAACTCGCCTTCCGCCTTGACGGCGTCCACCTTGTCCGCCGGGTCGCGCTCGGACAGGATGCGGTCGACCCCGATCGAGATGCCGACGGACTCCGCCACGTCGGGGTGGTCGCCCGTGACCATCACGACGCGCTCGATGCCGGCGCGGCGGAGCGTCCGGATCACCCTCGGGGTATCGGGGCGGATCGGGTCCTCCAGGAGCAGGGCGCCCGCGACCTGTCCGTCGACCGAGACCATCACGCACGACGATCCCTCCATCGCGCTGCGGCGCCGAACGTCGCGCGCCTGGGCCGGGAGCGAGCCTCCGTCCGCGACCCATGAGGTCTTGCCGAGCGCCACGAGGCGGCCCCCGACGGTCCCGCGGATGCCGGCCCCGGGCTCCTCGTGCACACCTTCGGGGAACGACAGCTCGAGCCGACGGTGCCGCGCGGCCGTCACGATCGCGGTCGCGAGGACGTGCGGCGAGACCTGGTCGAGCGACGCGCCGAGCCGCAGGACCTCGTCGGCATCGAAGTCGCCGAACGCCGTGACCTCGGCGAGCTCGGGCGTCCCGGCCGTGAGCGTCCCGGTCTTGTCGAACAGCAGCACGCGCCCGCGCGCGAGCGCCTCGAGCGCGCCACCGCCCTTCACGATGATGCCCCGCTTGGCCGCCCGTGAGATGCCGGCGACGATCGCGATCGGCGCGGCCAACAACAGCGGGCACGGGGTCGCCACGACGAGCACCGAGAGGGCGCGCACCGGATCGCCGCTGATCGCCCAGGCCAGCCCGGCGATCGCGAGCGTGACGGGGATGAAGATCAGGGCGTACCGGTCGGCCAGCCGGACGAACGGTGCGCGCTCCTTCTGCGCCTGTTCGACCAGGCGGACGATGCCGGCGTACGTGCTCTGATCGGCGCTCGCCACCGCGCGCAGGTCGAACGCCGCGCCCGCGTTGACCGCGCCCGAACGGATCTGCTCGCCCTCACCGCGTTCGACCGGCCGCGACTCGCCCGTGAGCGCAGACTCGTCCAGGACGCCGATCCCCGAGACGAGCAGGCCGTCGACCGGCACGACCTCGCCGTGCTTGACCATCAACAGGTCGCCCGGCCGAACCTCCCCGATCGGGACCGACGTCAGCGAGTCGTCCTGGTACCGGTGGGCCGTGCGAGGTGCGCGTTCGAGCAGCGCCGACAGCTCCCGGTGTGCGCGCGCGTCGGCGAAGTCCTCGAGCGCGCGCCCGGTCGCGAGCATGAACGCGATGACCGCGCCCGCGAGGTACTCCCCGAGCGCGAGCGCGCCCCCCATGGCGAGCAGGGCGATCAGGTCGACGCCCGGTTGGCGATGAACGAGCCCGCTCAAGACCTCCCAGCCGATCGGCAGGATCCCGAGCGCGGTCGTGAGACCCCAGACGAGGTTGGCGGCATCCGGGTCGTTCGCACCCCAGCGCAGGATCGCGCCGAGCGTGATGCCCACGACCGACAGCACCAGGAAGACCGAGCTCGGGGTCAGCCAGCGGCGTCTCACGGCATCGGCCTCACGCCGCCCGTGACAGCCGCGACCGGACGTGCGACAGGAGCCCCACGTCCTGCGTCGCCATGTGGAGCTCGTACGAGAGCTCGTCGCCTCGGACCTCGATCCGGCGCCGGAGCAGGGTGACCGCGGTGGCCGTCGGCGTGAGCGACACCGCGGTCGACGCCAGCTCGAGCACCTCGCCGTCGACCGTCCCGACGGCCACCTCGGTGATCCCGATCGGGTGGGCCAGCATGAGCTCGACGACGCCGGGGCCCGAGGGCCGCAGGAACCCGCGTTCGAAGTGGATCGGCGCCCCGTCGTCGAGCGACCACGAGCGCTGCGCGTACAGCAGGAAGGGGTCGCCCACGTGCTCGAACGTCACGTCCTCGGCGTAGTCGAACGGCCCGCCGGGCGGCCAGACGCCCTCCCCCGAGCCGCTCCAGGTCCCCAGCAGGAAGGCGAGCTCGGCGAGGTCCTCGTGGAGAGAGGATGGTGTCGCCATCGGCCGGCGCCCCGATCCCGTCCAGTCCGGTTGCGGTGCCTCCATCGCCCCGACGCTACCACGCGCCCATCGTCCGACCGGGTTGGTAGCGTGTCGCGGATGCCGACCGTCGCGCGCTTCAACGTCACGCCCGTCAAGTCGACCGCGCTGCACCATCCCGACCGCATCCGGCTCGACGACCGCGGGGCCGCCGGCGATCGCCGGTTCTTCCTCGTCGACGCGCTCGGCGAGCGCTTCTCCGGCGTGACCAAGGCGCCGATCCTGCCGATCCGGGCGACCTACGACGAGGACGCGGACACGCTCGAGCTCCGTCTGCCGAACGGCGTCGTCGTGACCGGTGCGGCGCGACCCGACGGCGAGGCGATCGTGGTGGACTTCTACGGCCGCCCGGTGACGGCGCACGTCCTCGACGGCGATCTCACGGAGGCCCTGTCCGCGTACGCGGGGCACGAGATCCGACTCGCTCGACCAGACCGACCGGGCGACGCGATCGACGTCCGTCCGGTCACGCTCGTGTCCCTCGAGTCGGTGGCCGAGCTCGCACGCCGAGGTGCGCACGACGGCCCGCTGGACCCCGGCCGGTTCCGGATGACGATCGAGGTCGAGGGTGTCTCGGCCCCGCACGAGGAGGACACGTGGGCCGGACGGCGGGTCCGCGTTGGGGATGCGATCATCCGCGTCGGCGAGCCCGTCCCACGCTGCGTCGTCACCACGCTGGACCCGGGCACGGGGCTTCGCGATTTCGCGACGCTCCAGGTCATCCGCGACTACCGCGGCCCAAACGCCGAACAACAGCTCGAGTTCGGTGTCTACGCGGACGTGGTCGAGCCCGGCGACGTCCGCGTCGGTGACCAGGTCGAACCCCTCCCGTGACACGCGCGTCGTGCGTCCGCCGGGATCAGATCGCGGCCTGGCGGGTGTGGGCCTGGACCCGAACTACGTCCACGCGTGGCAGACGATCGCTCCCTGCCACAGCTTGGTCGACACGGGCGGACCGGTCCCCGTGCGCGCACGGACCGCTGCCGAGACCCGGTGCCGGAGCGGGGTCGGCCGGTCGACGATCTCGACCCGCCTGAACCCGACCGCGCGGAGCATCCCGGCGACTGCGGCGGGATTCGGTCCCCACCAGTTGGTCGGATCCAGGTTCGCTTCGGAGCCCTCGTAGAAGGCCATCGCCGGCCGTGGCCACCACGTCATGTCGACGAAGGTGCTCATGATCAGGCGCTCGGCGGTCACGCTACGCACGCGTTCGAGGGCGAGCATCGGGTGCTTCATGTGGTACAGGATCCCGAGCATCAGGACGACGTCGAACGTCCCCACGGTCACCGGCGACAGGTCCAGCACGTCGATCTCCCGGTCCTCGACCTTCGAGTCCAGCGCCCGACGCGCGAGCTCGAACCCGTCCTTGGTCCCCCAGCCGCCGCCGCCCCAGCAGAAGGAGTCGGTCGCGAGGACGCGTTCGGCGCCGCGTCGTTCCGCCTCGAAGGAGAAGAAGCCATCCCACGCGCCGACGTCGAGCACGGTCTTGCCGGACAGGTCCTCGGGGAGCTTGATCTTCGGCAGACGCAACGAGCTGTCGTCGACGCCCGGCGTCACGATGCCGTTCGGGAGCGGGATCGAGTGATACCAGTTGACCTTGGCGATCTCGGCCTGGAGCTTCTCGGTCTCCATGCTCAGCTCCGCGTCCCTCCGGGGATGGACCGGTCCCGAGCCCGAGACCGACCGATGGGCGTACCGCGCGTCCCGAGCGACCCCGCACCATCCTACTGGCCCCGTGTTCCCGCGGGCACCGACGGACCATCGACGTCGCCTGCGACGCTCTCGACGGGCCTGGCCCGGTCCGTGCTCGAGGAGCGCATCGTTCAGGCTGGGCGATCCTGGGACACCGGATGACCGCGCCGGGCAGAAGGAGAGGAGGGCCGGGCGGTCGACACGAGCGCGAGCGCTGCGGCACATCGTCGTGGTCCTCGCTGGTCGCCAGCGAGGGATGCGCTCGACCTCCCTCACAGCGGGGCGCTCGTCACGCCTTCCAGTTCCGGTGTCCCGAGATCGCGCGGTGATGCTATGCACGGTGGGTGCTCGACGCATCGTCCGGCACCCGTAGACGCGATACAGCGGATCGCGGATGTTCTTCGGACACGTCGCGGTCGGCACGGGTCCGGGCGTCATCGGCGCACGCGATCGCGTGCCGCATAGCGAAACCTCTGAAGGACCTTCGGCTCCGCTCGCCGGGACGGGAAGCCTTGGGGGTCCTCGGGATCCCGCTACCTCTTCGACTCCCCCGCGCTCCCCGCAGCGAACACGGACACGAACGCGGTGGCGATCACACCTGCCACCGGGCTCGCCAGCGCTGCGATCGGGACCGTCGTGGGGTCCGTGCCGGTCACGATCGAGGGCGCGAAGATGCTCGCGATCGCGACCACGAACCAGATCGCCCCGATGGCTACGGTGAATCCCAGCCACAGAGACCGGCTCGCGCCGGGAGAGCGTCGTCCGAACGCCATCAGCACCAGGCCGGTTGCGAGGGCCGCGTAGAACCAGTCAAGGATCGCGGCGAGGGGCACGTGCTCCTGCTCGGTGCCGCTGATGAGATCGGGCGACCAGATGCTCGCCCCCGCGATCGCCAACCAGATCGACGCCACGGCGATCCCCGCGAACAGGTAGCGGTACTCCGACATCGTCCCTGCGAGCTCGGGCCGAACATCGACCCCGAGTGTCTCCCCGGGCGCCGTCTTCAGCTCAACTCCCATCAGACCTCCTCCTCTCGATGCGATGCTGTCGCGTCGTCGGGGCGGAAGACGAGGGCGAAGGTCCCTCGATCCATACCCCTGGGGGCCCTCGAGGGCGATCCTGAGCTCGACACGATCCCACCTTGTCCTCCAGCCGGAAGTCCGACGTGTCCACTGGGGCCGTGCGGCATCCTTCGGGTGGGGCCGTGCGGCATCCTTCGGGCGATCGAAGGTGGGCATCGGAGGGGCCCCATCACGGACCGTTCGTCATACTGAGCGCGGAGCTTGGCTCGGTTGGGGAAGCCGAGCCGAGCTCCAACTCACCCGCCTGCCAGGGCGAGGCCGCGACCTAGCCCGATCCGTCGGGGTGGCCGTGGCCCTGGGCTTCCTCCTCCTCCGGTCCCGGGTGTTGCTCCTCGGGTGACAGCCGCATGCCCTCCGTCGACGATCGCCTTGGTTCGAACCCCGCTGGCGGAGGCTCAGCGTCGATGTGCATGGTGATCCTCTTGGCGAACCGGAAGCCCTGGCGGTGCGGGCCCGGCTCCGCAGGTTCGTTGTCCGGACTGTCCAGGTACCGGCGCATCCCGTTCGCGAACCGGATCCCCTCAAGCTGGTTGTCGGTGAGCATCTCTCCATCGACCTCCTTGGCCGCCAGAACGTCGCGGACCATCGAGAACAGCGCCGGATAGTCGAGCGACCCCGGATCCCAGTGCTCGTCGCCGGGGATCTCGACGTGCCCGTAGACGAACGGTTGGTCCCAGACCTCGTGGCGTCGGTAGTACGTGTCCACCGCCGCCGGCAGCCTGTCGAGCCGGACCGGCCACCGATCGGGACGCCGCAGCGCGGTCGCGACGAAGCCGCGGCGATAGAGCAGCGCCATGAGCGCGACGAGAGGATCGAGGCTTCCCGGCTCCGGCAGCCACGGATCGAGCTTGGAGAACCCCACGATCTCGATCTGGAGGAGATCGTGGTCATGCTCGTCCACCGCCGCGCCCCTCGCCCACAGCGGGCGATGTTGGCCGATCACGTCTTCGCCGACCTGGAACTCGGTCGGGAAACGGAGATCTTCCACGTAGCCGTGCGTCTCGGTCGTGTGCAGGCACAGCAAGGGGTTGTTCCGTTGCCGGCGTTCGTAGGGTCGTTGAGGGAAGTGCTCGACGGGGATGAGCTCTCCGTCCGGTCCCCGAAGCTTCCCGGCGATCCAGCCGTTGACGATCTCGTACGTCATCGATCTAGTGTGTCCTATCCCCGAGTCGTAGCGACAGTGGTCGACGTCCCACACCACACGCAGAAGGCGACGCATCCTCCCGCTTGACCTGGCAGTCGAGCGGAAAGGAGGCGCCGCCTTGACCGAAGATGATGCCCTCTACCGGTTCCGTCTGCGAGCACTCGCGCTCGCTACCGAGCTCGGCAACG
>JBAVEY010000310.1:0-2860 GCA_049587975.1 Actinomycetota bacterium
CGCTAGTAGAGGGCAGTCGACTCCATCGTGCCGCTGAACGAATGGGCCAGGACGCCCATCTACTCCAGGCTGTGGCCGCCAGCCCGAGCAGTCCTCCCGCGGCCTGATGATGATTTCCGTCCGGCGCGCGGTCCGGCACCACCTGTACCGCAAACTGGATGGGCTCGTTGGTCGAAGAAGCACGCGTACTAGATCAAATGGGGGTCGGTCAGTCCGCTGATTCCCGCAGTTGACCGACCGCTCTAGAGTGGCGACCCGGACCCCTTCCCTGAAAGGTCGGGTCCTGGGAGCCCCGTGGCGGACCGCCGGTGCGGGGCTCCTTCCAAGGCGACAGACTCGTGGACTCGCATCCCGCGCGGTGGTGCGGAAGGAACGCAACATCCTGGAAAGTGACCTTGGAGCACTCGACGAGGCGCTCCGGTACAGCGCGAGAACAGCTCGCTGGCCCGAGGGCGACACGGGCGCTGAGGGCATACCGCCCGATGAGATCCAGCAGCATCCGGTCGGCATCTTCGCCGACTTCAAGCTCGACGAACTCCCCGAGCGGCTCCGGTTCCTCGGCTGGGCGACGTACAAGGAGACGGAGACCGAGATCGTCGTGACGGCTGAGAGTCCCGGCGCCGATCCGCTGCTCCTCGGCTCCTGGCCGCGTTCGGTCTGGCTGGAGTATGTGCGGCGCTTCTACGAGGCCGAGGGCGAGTAGCTCCACCGAGTGTCGCCGGGCACCGCGTGGTTTGCCTGATCTCCTCTTCCCCTGAGAAGCCGCTGGGTGCGCCAATCATTATTCGCACCGGGGCCCGCGCCGCACGGCGAGCTGGGCCATCTGACTAGTCGGAGCGATGCGCTGTCGTTCTCTGCGCGGAGCCTAGGAATGCGGCTCCCATTCGTCTCGAAGGATCGCCATCACGAGCACGTCCTCGTAGGTGCCCTGAACCCACGCAAGCTGACGCTGAGACCTTCCTCGACGAACCCCACCGTGCGGTACGCGCCCACTGCGCGGGGATCGTCCGCCAGGGCCCGCAACGCGACCCGGTTCATGTTCGCGTGCTCGAACGCGTATGCTCGCGACGCACGAGACAGATCGGAACCGACCGCGTCGCACAGGTCGTCGAGGACCGACGCACCGAGGACGGCCGCGGCGAGCGCGATCTCCATCCCCACCGTGCGGAGCAGTGGCCGCGAACCCCGTTCCTCCCAGCGGGCGACGTTGTGGTAGCGGTTCACGGCGCCGAGCGCGATCAGGGTGAGCGACCTCGGTGCGCTGGGGAACGCGCGTGGGTCGGCGATTCGTCTTAGGGAGACAGAGTCGCCTTCGCGGAAGGAGACCCCGATGAGCCCGTCCGGAAAGTCGCCTCGGCGCATCGTCATGACCGTGGTTGCCTCTGCGGTCTTGTTGATCGCGGCGGCCGCGAGCGCTCTTGGGCAGACCGGGTCCTCGCGTGAGCCATCGGGACCCCCCGCGGAAGGGCCGACCGGGGCCGGAGCCTCCGGCGTGGCCAACTCCGGAACGGTCTCGGACGCGTCCGGCATCGGCCCGGTCGCGGCCATCACGCCGACGGTCGAGGGATCGTCGATCGCGTCGCCCGCGTGGTGCTGCACCACCGGCTACGTCCCCGGGCTCACGGTGATGGGGCAGGCGACGATCAAGGACCAAGGCGGTGCTGCTCGTGATGCGGCGATCGCCGAGGCGGTCGCCGATGCCACCGATCAAGCACAGGCGGCCGCCGATGCGGCGGGGATCCATCTGGGCACGGTGCTTGACATGCAGGTCTCGGCGATGGCGGTCGTCTACCCGATGGAGGGCACCGTAAGCCCCGATTCAGGAATCGCCGTCGGGTCGACGGGAAGCTCGGGCGCAGGCTCGGAACCTGGGGCGGCCGGTGCTGGTGCCACCCCCGATCGATACCTCGGATCGGCGACCGTCACGATCACCTGGGCGATCGGCTAGCGAAACCAGACAAGACGCCTGAGTTGGTTCTGGTTCGCAGATGGCTCGTCCTGTCGGCCGACCACCTCAACGATTCGGCCTCGCCAGGGGTTGGATCTGGCGTAATGAACGATCCGGCGATCTCCGCCCACGCGAGCCCGAGCGACGCCATCGTGGCGGACCAAAGCGGCGGCCTTCGAGGACTTCTTCCGGGGTCAGACCCAGAAACTTGTACGCGCATCTCTGCCTGATCACAGGCAACTGGGCGGAAGCGGAGGAGGAAGCGCGAGTCGTGACCCGATGCCGGCGGAGGTGAGACGTGGATGCGATGCCCTTGAAGTGGGACTTCTTCGAGTACCTGCCCGCTGCGCTCCAGGACGCAGCGAGCGGAGAGGTGATGATGATCCAGTACATGACGAAGGAGGGGTTCGACAGGTCGCTCGAGGAGCGTTCGACGTGGCTCTGGAGTCGATCACGTGAGCAGTTCTGGCTGGCCGGACGGAACGGTGGCGGCTACGACGTACGCGATCTTCGAGGCAACTGCTACGGCGACAGCCTGCTCGCGATCGTGGAGGCGACCGATCGATCCGTGTGTCACCTTGGGAACCGGACCTGCTTCTCGAACGGGTTCATGAGCACGGGGTCTGGATGACCTGGACCTCACAGTTAGACAGGTGCTCGACGAGTCCGTACCGCCCGGGGTCCGGGACAGGACGTAGCGCGACTGGCAAGACAGGCGCTAGCTGGCAGTTGATTGGTCGGGCGCCTGCGTCTGAGCCCTCTCAAGCGCCAAACATCCTCGACACACGATCCCCACGGTCGAAGGTCCTGTTACGACACTGAGCCGACGACGTCGGGGGTCACACGTTCGATGCCCCGACCAACGACCTAAGTCCGTGTGGGCTCCGGCGGGAGCGCCATCCGGAACATCAC
>JBAVEY010000311.1:0-2351 GCA_049587975.1 Actinomycetota bacterium
GTCGAAACCTGTGCAACCTCCGTAGACACCCTGAAGGTGGGCCATATGGGCCCTCTGAGTCATCGGAGCGACGGTGCACCTTTCTGTCGACGTCGGCTGAAGACTGGACACCTGTCGCCGGTTGAAACCTGGACGCTCTTCCGGAACGAAGCCCAGGTTCCGGCCGATGCTCGGGTCGATCCCGCGACCCGAGGAGGAAGAGGTGTTCGGAGTGCAGGACTGGGCTGAGGTCCACCGCCTCGACCGCGAGGGCGTCCCCAGGCGAGCGATCGCCAGGCGCCTTGGCATGAGCCATACGACCGTGCACCGCCTCCTCGGCCTGCGTGAGCCACCGCGCTACGAGCGGCGCAGGATCTCGTCGCTCCTTGACCCGTTCGCCGACCAGATCGCGGCCATGCTGGACACCGACCCCAAGGTGCCGGCGACCGTGGTGCTCCAGCACCTTCGCCGCGATGGCTACGCAGGCGGGATCACGATCCTGAAGGAGCAACTGGCCAAGGTGCGCCCGTCGTTCCTTGCTGCCCGCACCTTCCAGCGCACGAGCTACCTGCCCGGTGAGATCTCCCAGATCGACTGGTGGCACACGGGGCGGCAGGTCTCGGTCGGCAAGGGAGCCACCCGAGAGGCCTTCGGGCTCGTGGCGACGCTGCCAGCGTCGGCCGCCCACGCGGCCGTGTTCACCTTCGGTCGCACGATCGGCGACCTGCTCCCGGCGGCGCTCGGGTGCTTCAAGCGACTCGGCGGCGTGCCCGACAAGGTGGTCTGCGACAACGACGCCGCGATCGTTGCCGAGCGCCGAGGCGGCGTCGCGGTTCTTCACGATGAGGTCGCGGCCTTCTTCGGTCTGCTCGGCACCAAGGTGGTGCCGCTTCGCCCCGGCGACCCCCAGGCCAAGGGCCAGGTCGAGCGGACCAACGGCTACCTGGACCGCTCGTTCCTTGCGCTTCGGACCTTCGCCGACATCACCGACCTGCAGTCCCAGCACGACGACTGGGCTCGTGAGGTCGCATTCCGCCGTCACCACCGGCGCGTCGGAGCGGTCGTCGCCGACGCCTGGCGGGTCGAGCAGGGGTTCCTGCGGGCCCTTCCCGATCCGGCTCCCGACGTCACTCGGCACTTCGAGGCGCGGATCGCCCGCGACGGTTTCTGCCGAGTGGGGGACGTCGACTACTCGGTGCCACCAGGCCTGTCGGGTCGCAGGGTTCAGGTCCGTTGCTCGCTGGTCGAGGTCGTCGTTCACCTCGAGGGTCGCGAGATCGCGCGGCACCGCCGCAGCTTCGTGCCAGCCGACGTCGTCATCTCACCCGAGCACGCGCGGGCGCTGCGCCTGGCGCGGGAAGCGCGAACTCGCCTGCAAGACGCCACGGTCGACCTGCCCGAGGTGGACCTTGCCCGCTACGACGCCCTTGCCGAGGCGACCTCGTGATGAGGCCGGCCTCCGACGTCGCCTTCTTGTCGCGGGCGCTGAAGGCGCCCAGGATCCGCGCCGTCGCCGCCACCCTTGCCGATCGAGCTCGTGAAGAGAGCTGGGACTACGAGGCGTATCTGGCCGCGGTGCTCTCAGAGGAGGTTGCCTCCCGGGAGGACCACGGGGGCTCCAGCAGGGTGAAGGCGGCACGGTTCCCGCAGATCAAGACCCTGGATGACTTCGACTACTCGTTCCAACGCTCGGTCAAACGCGCTCAGATCGCCCACCTCGCGCAGCTGGACTTCCTAGCCGAGGCGCACAACGTCGTGTTCCTGGGACCGCCCGGCACCGGGAAGACGCACCTGTCGATCGCGCTCGGGGTCCAGGCCGCTCGCCGCGGCTATCGCGTGGCCTTCGCCACCGCCCACGAGTGGGTGCTGCGCCTGGCAGCGGCCAAGCGCGCCGGGCGCCTCGAGTCCGAGCTCGAGCGCCTGAGCCGGATCCAGCTGCTCATCGTCGACGAGGTCGGCTATATCCCCTTTGACCCCGAGGCCGGGGCGTTGTTCTTCGCGCTGATCTCATCGCGCTACGAACGCCGCTCGCTCGTCGTGAACTCCAACAAGACCTTCTCGGCCTGGGCGGAGATCTTCGGGGACCCAGTGGCGGTCGCGGCCATGGTCGATCGGCTGGTCCATCACGCCGAGGTCCTCGTTCTTCGGGGCGACAGCTACCGGCTGAAGGGCAAGGGCAAGGAGGTGCTGCAGCCTGAAGGGGCCTCGTGAGGCGTCCAGTTTTCGACCGGCGATATCCGTCCAGGTTTCGACCGGCGTTGACACTCCCGAGCGCTACATCTCATACAGACCATGTTCCCTGAGTCCTGGCGAGCTTGCCCGGTTTGGGTCGGCTTCTTGTGGAGCGAGCGGAGCTATCCGCGCATGAGGAT
>JBAVEY010000312.1:0-7240 GCA_049587975.1 Actinomycetota bacterium
GCGAACGTCGCCACGATCGCAACGCCGCTCGGATCCACGGTGCGCTCGCACAGTGCAACGTAGGCGTCTTGCTCCGACCGCTCCGTCAAGAAGTGGAAGACCGCACGGTCGTGCCACACGTCGAACGTCCCGAGATCGCGCACCTCGGCCACGTCCCCGACGATCCACTCGACGCGCTCGGCCGCGTCGCCGAGACGGGCCCTCGAGATCTCGATGGCGCTGCTCGACACGTCGAGGACGACGAGGCGCGACAGGCTCAGATCGACGAGGTGGTCGACGAGGCGAGACGCGCCGCCGCCGATGTCGATGACGCTCCGCGCTCCGGCGTCGATGGCTCGTCGCACCAGCCGCAGCGACAACGCGGGAGTGGCCTCGTACCAACTGACCTCGTCGGGAGAACGGGTCCGATGGATGGAATCCCAATGGGTCTTCCTGTCCACGGCCGAAGTGTACGGCCGACCCCTCGTCCGTCCCACGAGGGACCGTGAGCGGCCGGGCAGCCGCCGACGCTCAGCCGCGTACCAGCATCGAGCGAACCCGGGCCGCCGAAACGAGGTCGCCCTTGTCTTCGAACATCCCGAGTGCGCGTTCGCGAGCCGCGCGCGTCTCCTGGTCGCGACCCAGGACGTCCATGACCTCGGCGAGATCGAGCTGGACGGTACCTCGGTCGAAGAGGAAGTCGGTCCCCTCGGCGATCTCGACGGCTTCCCAGATCAGTCGCTCGGCCGCGGCCGGATCTCCTTCCCTCGCCCGGACGCACGCGAGCACGCCGAGGCCGAGCGCGCGCTCCACGGCGAGAGCGCTCGAGCAGGCGATCTCGGCGACCTCGGCGGCTTCGGGGAGCCGACCCATCGCGTATCGTGCCTGGGCGAGGAACGCGCAGAGGTAGGGCCACCGGATCTCTCTCTCGAGGAGGTATTCGTAGGCCTCCTGGGCGATCGCGTTCGCGGAGTGGATATCGCCGGCGAGCATCTCGATGTCGAACAGGACCTCCGCTCCTCGCCAGAAGCCGATCACCTGCCCCGTGTCCTGGAGGAACCCGCGGTAGCGCGCCGCCGCGTCGCGGGCGGCATCGAACTCCCCGATCCGGGCTCGCAGGTGTGCGAGCGCGTGGTACATGTACGCCTCGGCTGCACGGTTCGAGGGGTACTGCTCGCGTATCCGCTCGGCCCGGGCGATGCCGTCTGGGACCCGGGTAGGGCCCCGGACGAGCGCTGCGGTCACGCTGAGGAGGATCTCCGCCGTCTCGAAGGTATCGCCGGACCTCTGCGCGTGCTCGAGCGCGCGATCGAGAGCGGCGAGCTGCTTGCCTGCCTGCCCCAGATCCCACTCCACCATCGCGATGAGGTTCCACGCGCGGGCGAGGCCCGATTCATCACCCGCCTGTTCGAACAACGTCGCGGCTTGCCGCGCGACCGACCTCACGTGATCGTGCGATCCGCCGAGATCGTCTTCCAGGTACCAGCGCATCAGCGACGCGTGCGCGGTCATCTGGGGGTCGCCGAGGTGTTCGGCTCGGGCAAGGGCCTCGGTCATGACCGCACTGGACTCCTCGGTCGACCCGCCCTCCCACAGTGCGAACGCCAGATCGGGGAGCAGAGCGATGCGATCGGGGTCGGAGGGGTCGAGCAGGACCTCCGCCCGCCCGAGCAGGTTGGCCACCGCCACCACGTCGTGACGACCGAGCGCGCGGGAGCCGGCCGCGGCGAGCCGAGCGGCAGCCGCCCGCCCGAGCTCTCGCGTCTGGTCGTCGACCGGCCCGAGCGCCTCCCCGTACCGGAACGCCTGTTCGAGGTGGTAGCCGATGATCTCGTCCTGCTCCTCGGCGCGATCGCCCCCCACACGGCCGATCCACGCCGCGAACCCCTCGTGGAGGCTGGCCCGGCGCTCCTTGGGGATCGCCTGGTAGGCGGCGTCGCGTATCAGGATGTGGCGGAAGCGGAATGCGTCCTGGCCGGGCACCATCGAGCGATCCGTCCGCACGAGCTCCTTGCGGATGAGCGAACGGATCAGGTCGTGCGCGCGCTCGCGGAGGTGCTCGGGGAGCAGGTCCGTGACAGCGCCGGCGTAGAACTCCTTGCCGATCACCGCCGCGCACTCGATCGCGCGGCGCTCGTCGTCGGTCAGCCGCTCGAGCCGTGCGGCGAGGAGGGCCGCGACCGACGGTGGGATCGTGACCGAGGACAGATCCCCCGTCGGGATCCAACTCCCGTTCTGCCTGACGAGCAGCCTGTCGTCGATCAACATCGAGAGCATCTGCTCGACGAACAGCGGGTTGCCGCCTGCGGCCTCGGTGATCTTGTCGGATGCCTCGGGGGGAAGCCCTGCCCCACCGAGGAGGTTCGCGATCAGCTCCGCGGATGCCCTCGCGTCGAGTGGCTGGAGGAGGAGCGTGGTGGCGTTCAGCTTGCCGCCGCCCCAGTCCGACCGCGTGTCGAGGAACTCTGGGCGGGCGGTGCACAACAGGAGGATCGGTGCGTCGCGTGACCAGTCCACGATGTGGTTCACGACCTCGAGGAACGCGGGCTCGGCCCAGTGGATGTCCTCCCAGAGCGCGACGAGCGGCCCGTCGCGGGCGAGCAGCTCGAGGAACCGCCTTATCGCCCACGGCGTCTCCTCCGCGGCGCCGACGCTCTCGGCCACGCCCAGGATCTCGGTGAGACGGCTCGTGATCGCTGCGGCGTGCTCGTCGTCGGCGACGACCTCGACCAGGCGAGCGACGACGTCCTCGGGCGCGTCGAACGCCTGCACGCCCAGCGCGGTCCGGACCGCCTCCGCGACCGGCCAGTACGTGATGCCCTCGCCGTAGGGCAGGCAGCGGCCGCTCACGACGTTCGCCGGCCCACCCACCGTCGAGAGGAACTCCTCGACCAGGCGCGTCTTGCCCTCGCCCGCGGCACCCAGCACGGTGAACAGCAGGCAACTGCGGTCCTCGGCCGCGCGAGCGAACGCGCGGGTGAGGTCCTCGAGCTCGCGGTCCCGCCCGATCATCGCCGAGCGGAGCGCGCGTCGCGCCTGTCCGGCTTCGGCGACGACCCGGATCAACCGGTGGGCTTGGACGTGCTCGGCCTTCCCCTTGAGCGAGAGCGGTTCGAGGGGTTCGGCCTCGACGGCGTCGCGCACCAGGCGGTGGGTCTCCTCGCCGATCAGGATCTCGCCGGGTTCGGCCGCCGCCTCGAGGCGTGCGGCCGTGTTCACGGCGTCGCCGGTCACGCGCCCGAAATCGGCCGTTTCGGCGCCGACGAGCACCTCACCCGTGTTCACACCGATCCGGCACGCGAGCCGGACGCCGTGGTCTTGCTCGAGCTCATGGTTGAGGGCGTCCAGCGCCGCGCGCATCTCGTCGGCGGCTCGGACGGCCCGGAGCGCATCGTCCTCGTGCAACTGCGGGATGCCGAACGCGGCCATCACGGCGTCGCCGATGAACTTCTCGACCGAGCCGCCGTGGCGTTCGAGCGCACCGCGCATCGCATCGAAGTAGCGGGCCATGACCTTTCGCATGGACTCGGGGTCGAGCTGCTCGCCGAGCTCGGTCGAACCCGTCACGTCGCAGAACACGATCGTGATGGTCTTGCGCACCTCGGCCGCCTCCGAGACGTCGAGACGCGCGCCGCAGGCCGAGCAGAAGTTCGCCCCCTCGGCGTTCTCCGACCCGCAGTTCGGGCAGGTCGCCACGGCCGAAGTCTAGGCTCCCGGTGCACGGCTCAGGAACGACCGTCAGCATCGTGGCGTGTCGGGGACGGGTCTCTCGTGAGATGAACAGGATCCGGATCGAAGGGGAGCGCGTGATCCTTCGTCCGCTCTCCATGGACGAGTTCGAGGGACTCGTGGGCGTCTCGGCTCGAGATGAACCCCACGGAGCAGACCGTCATGCCGACGCGCGACGCTCCGAGCCCGGTTCGAGCGCTCGGGGATCATCCGGGACGGCGCGGTGGATCTCGCGATCGAGGCCGACGGGCGGTCCATCGGCGAGATCCAGACGTACGACCCGCCGGACCGAACGCTTCCGACCGGCGCCTTCGAGATCGGGATCTCGATCGACGAGTCGATGCGGGGGAAGGGCTACGGCACCGAGGCGGTCCGCCTGCTCATCGGCCGGCTGTTCTCGGACGCGGGAGCCATCCGGGGTCCACATGCCGACGGTCCCCGAGAACGTCGCCATGCGAACGGTGGCGGAGCGGCTCGGGTTCGAGGCGGAGGGCACGATCCAGTACGAGGGACTGGAGTTCGTGTTCTACGTGCTCACCCGCGAGCGGTGGTTCGGCGGAGACGGAAGGTGAGCGTTCCTCAGTCGTTCCGAGCTCGCGGACGGACGCCCACGGCGAGGGCGACCTGCGTGAGGTCCGATCGCATCGCGTCTATGGAGGACCGAAGGGTGTCGATCCGACCGTCGAGGCGTGTCTCGAGTCGATCGATCTTGCGGTCGAGCGCCTCGAACTCGTGGTCGATCGCCTCGAAGCGGCCCCGGCCGAGCCAGACCACGATCAGACCGACGACGGCGACCACCACCGCGTTGATCGAAGCCACGAGCAGATCCATCGTTCGCGGGTCCTCTCCGGGGGAGGTGCCGCCGGAACGAGGCTAGCACCCGGGACCAACGCGGCGCCGAACCCCGGGCTCTAGCCAGCCCACTTCTGCGAGATCTTCTCGTCGGCGATCTTGCGCTGGAGCATGATGATCCCGTTGAGCAACGCCTCCGGCCGCGGGGGGCATCCGGGAACGAACACGTCGACCGGCATGATCTGGTCGACCCCTTTGGTCACCGAGTACGAGTCCCAGTACGGACCTCCGACGTTGGCGCACGAACCGAACGAGATCACGCACCTGGGTTCGGGCATCTGCTCATACACGCGCTTCAGTGGGGGCACCATCTTGTCGGTGACCGTGCCGGCGATGATCAACAGATCCGCCTGCCGGGGGCCGTGCGCCACGGGGATGACCCCGAACCGGATGAAAGTCGTGCTTTGACATCGAGGCGGCGATCAGCTCGATCCCGCAGCAGGCCAACCCGAAGTTCAGCACCCACAGGGAGTAGCGTCGGCCCCAGTTGAGGATGAACCTGAGCGGCTGCATCGAGCCCAGCTCGCTCCGCTCGAGGAGACTCGTGGTCCGGAACTCACTCGTCATGACTCGATCCCCTTCGCGTTCTCCGACCGATGGGACGGATCAGCGGCCCTACCTGTGACGTTGCCGATGACGCGGCGGCTCCCCTTGTCTCGGGCTGCTCACCGCTCGTCATGGCCAGCCGGCGTGCGGCACGTCGACGCGGGTCGTCAGGATCTGCCCCGTCTTCGCCCGCAGGAGCTCATCGATCCTGTCCGGACCGAACCACTTCGCCACCACCATGAAGAGGGTCTTGCCGTCATCGCCGCCCAACATGCACGCGTAGCAGGGTCGGTCGAGCTCGATCCGATCGAGCACCTGACCGCCCTCGCGGACGCGAAGACACACACCTCGTTCGTCCGGTGCGACGTCGCTGCACCACACCGCGCCTTCGGCGTCGATGCAGATCCCGTCGCCCGTGACGTCGGCCCACAGGCGTCGGTTGGACAGGCTGCCGTCGGCTGCGACGTCGAAGGCGGTGAGCCGTCGAGCGAAGGATTCGGCGACGATCAGCGTGGCATCGTCCGGCGTCACGACCATGCCGTTCGGGAAGGCCAGGTCGTCGGCGACCTCGCGTGCCTCGCCGTCGGGGGTGACGAGCGCGATCTTCCCCGGCGCACCTCCGCTCGTCAGGAGGTCGTTGAAGTCCGCCCAATCGAAGTTGATCGAGCCGACGTAGATGTTGCCGCGTCCGTCGACGGTGATCTCGCTCCAGCCGTACGGCGAGATGTGGCTCAGGTCGGCGTGTGGAACGCGAGATCCGTCGGCCTCCACGCGGATCAGCTGCCCACCGGTGATCAGCATCCGTCCGTCGGGGAGCCAGTTGGTGGCCCAGCCGCTGCCCCCACCGCCGGGTCCCACGACTTCGCTGTTCCCGTCGAGATCGAGCGCGACGATCTGGTCGGTGCCCCAGTTGGAGAACCAGAGGCGGCCATCGCGCCATCGCGGTGACTCGCCCATCCCCAGACCCTCCAACAGCACCCGTGTCCTGCGGATGGACGGACCCTGCGACATCACCCGCCTCCTTCCCCGGCCGATCCAGCTTGAGACCGCGGCGTGGGCCGGAACGCATCGCCCTCCACCATCATGGCCGGCCGAAACCGAGATCGAGGTCGGGGCTTCCGAACACGCGTCCTCCCACAGGATGACGACGCTTCCACGGCCGCCGGGTACGGTTCGGCACGTGGATGGGGGCTGGTGGGATCGACTCCGGCGGGTCGACCCGCGGATCTGGGACGCGCTCCTCGCGCTCGGCGTGGTCGCGGTGGGCATGCTGGCGTTCGCGCTCCGGGACCAGCGGCCGGACGAGCCTGTTCCGGCGTTCGGGTTCGCGCTGGTGGTCGTCGCCGGCTCGTCGCTCGCCTGGCGCCGCCGGGCACCGCTCACCGTCGCGACGATCGTGTCCGCGGCCGTGGCGACGGCCTCGCTCCTCGGCTACTGGCCCGAGTTCGTCGCGATGCTGTGGATCGCAGTCTATTCGGCCGCCGCGTACACCGAGCGCGCCCGGCTGCTCCGCGTCCTGCTTCCGGTGGCGCTGCTCACCTCGGTCGCGATCAGCGTCGGCGAGCGCTGGGACCGCGGCCTCAACTGGGTCGAGATCCTGAGCGACCTGATCGTCACGTTCGGCGTCCCGTTCCTCCTCGGCCGCATGACGTTCAACCGCCGCCGGCGGATCGT
Organism: Actinomycetota bacterium; assembly: GCA_049587975.1. Classification (GTDB taxonomy): domain Bacteria; phylum Actinomycetota; class UBA4738; order UBA4738; family HRBIN12; genus DASSJM01. The sequence goes on from JBAVEY010000312.1 coordinate 6,781, forward strand.
CCGCGAGCGGGAGATCGCGACCCGGGAGGCCGTCGCCGCCGAGCGGGCGGCGATCGCCCGCGAGCTGCACGACGTGGTGGCGCACCACATGAGCGTGATGGTCGTGCAGGCGGGCGCCGCGCGGGCGGTGAGCGGATCGGATCCGGCCGGGACCGATGAGGCGCTCCGTCAGATCGAGGCGTCCGGCCGCACCGGCCTGGCCGAGATGCGCCGGCTGCTCGAGGTCCTCAAGGCCGAGGAGGACGGAGACGGCCGCGCGCCGCAGCCGGGGCTCGTTCGTCTCGGCGACCTCCTCGACGCGATGCGGGCTTCGGGCCTGCCGGTCGAGGCCGTCGTCGAGGGGTCGCCCCGGCCGCTTCCGCCCGGCCTCGACCTGTCGGCCTACCGCATCGTCCAGGAGGCCCTGACGAACGCGCTCCGCCACGCCCGCGGGGCGAGCGCCCGGGTGCTGGTGCGGTAC
>JBAVEY010000313.1:0-3272 GCA_049587975.1 Actinomycetota bacterium
GCACCGAGCAGGCTGCCGAGATCGTCACCTGGGGCCTCGGCGAGGGCGAGATCGCTCCGCTGCTCCCCGAGGTCCCCGACGCGCCGACCCTCTCCCACCTCTACGAGCTGCTGACGGGCCGCGAGCCGATCACCCCGGCGGCGTGACCGAATCCCTACGCCGATCCGGCGACTACGCCTGGCTCGGACAGAGTGCGGCCAGATCGACGCCGTACGCGAACGGGGGGACCACGCGGCACCCGATGCTCGGCGCGAGGAGGGTTGGGGTCACACCAGAGAGATCGGCGGCGATCGGAACGTCTCCGGTCGCGAGCCGGTCGGCGAGCGCGAGTGCGGTCGTTCTCCGCTCGGATCCCGTCAGAGGGAGAAGCTCTCCGAGCTCGTCTAACACCCCCTTTGGTAGCCAGGAGTGCGGCGTCCCGTACTTCAGCACGTTGATCAGGAAGCTCGCGGGATCCCAGGAGCCGAACTCAAAGCCGGAGCCGATGATGTCGATGTCGGCCCCCCGCTCCCACGCAGCGCCGTCCACGTCGGGGAACTCCTCGATCTCTACGGTGATACCGATCGCCGAGAGATCGTCGCGCACAATCTCGGCTTCCTGCCGAGCACGGTCGTTACCACTCTCGACGCCGAAGACCGCGGTGGCCCTCCGTCCGTCCATCAGGGAACGCGCCTCGTCCAGGCCGGACCCGTCCAACGGGTAGAGCTCCCGATCGACGAATCCGGAGGTCACGGGCGGGAGGAGCTGATCCGTCGGCGCGTGTCCCCACAGGGCAGCCACGCTCTCCCGGTCGAGCGCGAGCGCAGCCGCTCGGCGCACGTCCGGGTCGGAGAACGTTGGGCGGCTCGCGTTGAAGATGAGGTAGCCGAGGAGAGGCCACGGCACCGCGTCGTACCAGAGCGAACCTTCGGATGTGCCCTCGCCGCCATACTTCTCTGCAACCGGCCCGGTTGGGGTGAGCAGTGGATCGAACACGTGTGTGATCCCGTCCCACGACCCGCGCTCCACGAGGCCCACCGCCACGCCGGGATCGATCCCTTCACGCAGGGCGATTGCGTCGAACGCGTGCGGGCGCGGGCCCGAGTAGTTCGGGTTGCGCTTCAGGATCGTGTACTCACCGTTCAGGTGGTCCGCGATGTAGTACGGGCCGGCGGAGGGCACCGCCTGCGGCGTTCGGTGAGGATAGCCGACGAAGGCACCTGCACCGCCCGCCACGAGGGGCGAATCGGTGGGGACGGGACAGAAGAAGGGATAGGACAGGCGATGGAGGAAGTCCGCCGATGGCTCCCTCAGCTCGATCGTGAGGGTGTCGCCTTCGGCTCGAAGACCGGAGATGTGGTCGGCATCGCCGCGCAAGAATTCGCTTTCGCCCTCGATGTCGTTGATGAGGTATCGGGGGGCGGCGTCGAAGGGTGGCGGCGGGATGCCGATCGCGCGCTCGATCGAGTAGCGGAAGGTCTCGGCCGTGATCGGCTCGTTCGAGGGCGGAGAGAACCGGTATCCGGGCCGAATCTCGAACGTGTACGTTCGGCCGTCGGATGAGATGTCGGGCATGGCGGCCGCAACCTCCGGTCGCAGGTTCCAACCTTCCGGTGATGGCGCGTCCGGGTAGTTCAGGAGCTTCGCGCAGGTCGCGAACTCCACCGAGTAGCCGAGCTGGGTCGTCAGGACCGCGGGGTCGGGGATCTCGAGCCTGCCGAGCTGCGCGAAGAGTCTCGCCACATGGCCCTCGAGCCCGCCGATCACGTCCTCGTACGTTCGTCCGGGTCCAAGGGTGACGAGGAGAACCCCCGAGCCCGCGGCAAGACCCTGCAGTGGATGCTCGAAACTGAACGTCCGGCGCTCGCCCGTCAGCGCATCGATCCCCACGACGGTGCCCACGTCCGAGTTCCCCACCCACACGACGCCGTCGCTGTACGACCCGATCGACGCGCCCGCGCCGGTCGGTTGGGACGCCACGACTTGACCGCTCGGGTCGATCTTGTAGACGACCCCCTTCGTCTGGTCGGTCGTCCACCCGAACCCGCCACCCGCAACGACGGGGCAACAATCCACCGACAGCACGAGCGGGGTGGTCATGGTGACGCGGTCCGTATCGGGGTCGATCCGATTGACGCCGCCCCCTCCCGTGAAGCCCCCGAATTCCGAGATCCACCCCGCCGTCCAGACGGCACCGTCCCCGTAGGCGAGGGACAGCGACCCGGGGAGGTCGGGGAAGCGATGCTCGAGCTCACCGGTCCCCGGATCGAGGCGCAACGTCGTGTTGGCGGACGGCATCGTTACCCACAGCGATCCTTCGGCCACGACGACCCCGTGCGTCGGATACGGAAGGTCGAAGCGATCGACCTCCCCCCGAAACCCGATGTCGATCTTGACCACACTGGGACCGGTGACCCAGAGCGTGTCGCCGTCGACCGTGAAGGCCCCGACGTCCTGAAAGGGTGCGGGGATCTGTGTGAGAACGCTTCCGTCTCGGGGGTCGACCTCGACGAACGAGTTCGGGTCGAGGTTGTGAACCCAGAAACGTCCGTTCGAGTAGATGGCCTCGGCCGGCTGTCTGATCGCCGATGTGGGGATGGACCTCAGCGCCTCGCCGGTCACTTGGTCCACGATCGAGATCCCCGGCGGGAAGCTCGCCTTCGCCGTTCCCCCGGTCAGGACCGTGAGCAGGGCCGCGATGAGGACCACGGCCAAGACGGTCGCGATCGCCCCGATCGCGACTCGACGCCGGCGCCGAGAAGGTGACCGACGGGACCGTCTCGCGTAGGCGGGTCCGGGGGCGGGGCGGTCGTCCACCGGGAACCCAAGAGCCGCCGAGGCCCGCGACGCGAACGTTCCGGCGCTGGGGTATCGGTCGTCCGGTGCCTTCGCCATCGCGGTCGCGACCACTTCGTCGACCTCGTCCGGGAGGTTCGGGCGATCCGTGGTCAGTCGCGGTGGCGCTTCCATCAGGTGAGCGAACATCAGGGCGGCTTCGTTCTCGGCTCGGAACGGCGGATGTCCGGCGAGGCACTCGAAGAGTACGCAGGCGAGCGAGTACACGTCGGTCCGCGCGTCCGCGACCTGGCCACGGAACTGCTCGGGTGCCGCGTAGTCGAGCGTTCCCACGAACTGACCGGTCTCGGTGACGCCCGAATCGCTCGCGGCTCGTTTCGTGAGCCCGAAGTCCGTGAGGTACGCGTGGGCTCCGGCCTCGGTGCCCCGTTGACGCGCGATGAGGACGTTGGCGGGCTTGACGTCGCGGTGCACGAGCCCCTGCTCGTGCGCCGCGT
>JBAVEY010000314.1:0-2186 GCA_049587975.1 Actinomycetota bacterium
CACCAGGAGCATGTGCTCGCGCGGGAAGTGCGGGAGGTACCGCCCGATCTGCAGGGCGTAGCGAGTGCGCTTACGTACCGGTCGTCCTCCAGGACTGCGCTCTCCAGCGGTTCGCGTTCGGCGCCCGACAGCACGCGGTGCTGGTCGTGGGACCGGATCCGCTCGATCGGGTCCCGGACGACGTAGATCAAACGTACGTCTGGCAGGTGCTGGGCGACATGTGTGCCTGCGGGTGTGCTTGCAGGTAGTGGAACAGGCTCGTCGTTCCCGACTTCAGGCCCCGATGACGATGAAGTTCGGGAGCCTCCCCGATCGTCGGATGCGAGCCACGCCCCGGTGACACGAGACGACGCGAACCTGGGTACGTTCAGACATGTGACTGGATCCTTTCGGTCGGGCTCGAGCCCCTTGGCGAGGTCGTCAGCACGCGGTGGAACACGTCGCGATAGCCCTGGGCGATCCGCTCCGGCTGCCACGAGGAGAGGTCGATCCGCGGCCGCGCAGGGCTCCCCGACCGACGGAGGATCGCGAGGGTGGCCGCGGTGGCGGCGTCGACATCGCCGGGCACGACCGAGACGCCGTCCGCACCGAGTTCGAGCAGTTCGCCGACGCCGTCGACCCGGTAGGCGACGAACGGCGTCCCGAGCGCCGCGGCCTGTACCAGCACTTGCGGGACGCCCTCGGCCGTGCTGAGCAGAACGACGCACGCGGCGATACGGACGAGCGAAAGGGGATCGTCGACGAAGCCGAGGCACGCCGCCAAGTCGGAGACGCCCGCCCGCTCGAGCTCGATCCGGATCCGGGAGTCTAGGGGGCCCTCGCCGGCGATCACCAGGAACGGCGGGTGATCGGGCGTCGATCGCACGAGCTCCGCGAGGACACGCGGCAGCTCGAGGACGTTCTTCCGGCGCTCGAGGCTGCCGAGGTAGAGCACGAGTGGGCTGTCCGCGGGCAACCCGTACCGACGGCGGATGCCGTCCTCGGGATCCGCGGGAGCCGGCGACGCCGGGAGTCGAACCCCGGACCGGACGACGTGAAGCTTCTCGCCCGGGACGCCGATGTCGCGATAGCGGCGGGCGAGGTCGCTTCCGACAACGACGAACGCGTCGGTACTGCGTTCGAGGCGCCTCTCCAAGAGGCGGAAGAGCTGACTCTGCCATGAGGGGTACCCGGGTCCGAAGCTCGGCATCGACAGGCAGTGGACGACCCGGATGCCGGCCATCCGCGATGCCGTGCGGCCGAGAACCCCCGCCTTCGACTGGTGCGTCACGACGAGGTCGTATCGATCCCGCCGCAGCACGCGCAGGAGGCGAGCCAGAGCGATGGCGTCGTGGGACGGGTGGGGGCGCCGGACCAGTGATGGCAGTACCGTGACCGAGTCGGATCGCACCTGCTCGACCGCGAGCTCCACGTCCGACTCCTCACCGAGGAACAGGTGATGCTCGGCCTCGGGCAGCGCGCGGACGATGTCGCAGATCCGGCGTTCGGATCCTCCGCGCAGATATCGTGTGACGATGTGCGCGATCCTCTGCGCGCAGCCGTCGGCGGACGCGACCGATGCGTTCGCCGTAGGGCGATCTGAGGTCTGAACGAGGGTCATGGCGCGGCCTTCGACGTGTCGGGTTCGTGCTGGATGGGACCACATGGACGTTAGGCGACGTCGGCCGCCTTCCACATGTGAAGAAGCGCGTATGCGCCGTACGTATCCCGATCGTCCCGACGTAGGCGGACCTGCGTCGCGCGCATGGTGCCCGAACCCAACTACGAGTCGGTTGCGTGGCAAGAGAGAACGCGTAGGTGAAGTTACGACGACCGTTCGATGTCCCATACGTGAATGCTCCATAGCGTTGCCATACGCGCCTCCTCGGCGCGGGGAGTGCAACAGCGACGTCAACGGAGAGACTCGGGATGAGCGATGCAGTACCGGTAAGGTCGGACCAGTCCTCGGCGTACCCCGCTGAGCCTGGCCTCGACGGGACACGGCCGGTCCTCGAGACCGTCTGGATCCCAGACGCCGCGCCGCGCGGTGACGAGACGGTCCCCAGGCCACGCTGGCACTACGTGCTCAAGCGGCTGGTCGACATCGTCGGAAGCCTTGTGCTCATCGTCGTGCTGCTGCCGTTCGCCGCGATCATCGCCCTGGCCATCGTGCTCGAGTCGCCCGGGCCCGTGGTCTTCGTGCACCG
>JBAVEY010000315.1:0-19240 GCA_049587975.1 Actinomycetota bacterium
GCCCCCGGGTCGTCGATCGGCCGGTCAGCGCACCCGCCGCCCCGCCCCCGCCCGTGCACTCCGACGACGTGCCGTTGCGTTCGGGGTCCACGCCCGCGCTGTCGGAGACGCAGGCCCCCTCGAGGACGAGGGACACGGCCTAGGTCCTGCCGAGGATCCGGTCGCGTGGCCGAGGCCCGAGCTCGGATGCCCAGCTCGAGCCGAGTGCGGCATAATCGGCGGTCAGGCCGGTCCACGCAGCATCGGCTCGTCTCCTCGTCGACAGGGAGGTTGAGTGCCGGAGATCGACGTTCGTCTCGAGCGCGTGACGAAGACCTTCGGCGACGCCGTGGCCGTGGACGATCTCTCGCTCGACATCGCCGAGGGCGAGTTCTTCAGCATGCTGGGCCCATCCGGGTGCGGGAAGACGACGACGCTGCGGATGATCGGCGGCTTCGAGGATCCGTCGCGCGGGACCGTCTTCCTGGGCGGACGGGACGTGACCGACCTGCCCGCGTACAAGCGCGACGTCAACACCGTCTTCCAGTCCTACGCCCTGTTCCCGCACCTCGACGTGTTCGAGAACGTCGCGTTCGGGCTCCGGCGCAAGAAGGTCTCGAAGGGCGATGTCAAGACCAGGGTCGACGAGGCCCTGCGCCTCGTCGAGATGACGGGGTTCGAGAACCGCAAGCCGGGGCAGATGTCGGGCGGACAGCAGCAGCGCGTCGCGCTCGCCCGCGCCCTGGTGAACCGGCCGAAGGTCCTGCTGCTGGACGAGCCCCTCGGGGCCTTGGACCTCAAGCTTCGCAAGCAGATGCAGCTCGAGCTCAAGCAGATCCAGCAGGAGGTCGGCATCACGTTCATCTACGTGACCCACGACCAGGAAGAGGCCATGACGATGTCCGACCGCCTCGCGGTGATGCGACACGGACGCATCGAGCAGACCGGGGGGCCCGAGGAAGTCTACGAGCACCCGGCCACGCCGTTCGTCGCGAGCTTCCTCGGGGCCTCGAACCTCCTGCTCGGCGAGATGAAGGCCGAGTCGAACGGCTTCACCTCGATCCTGACCGAGGGGGGCGACGTGCTGCGTGCGGACACGCACGCGATCCCGGCCGGCCTGGCTGGCCCCGTGCAGGTGGGCGTGCGTCCCGAGAAGATCACGCTCGTGCCGCAGGACGAGAGTCCCCCCGCGGACCGGAACCACGTGTCGGGCGTCATCCGTATATCTACGTACATCGGGGTCAACTATCAGTACGAGGTGGAAGGTCCGGGCGGCAACATGCTTCGCGTGTACGTGCAGAACCTGGGCGCCGCGGGATCGCACCCGAACGCGGGCGACAAGGTCCGCCTCGAGTGGCTCCCGGAGCACACGTTCGTCGTCGAGCGCTCGGATCGCGAGCCGGAGGAGGGTGAATGAGCGACAAGCCAGTGCCGTTCGGGGATCCCGCGTGGATCCGAGGCATGACGCAGCGCCGGATGTCGCGGCGAGACCTGTTCCGGTACGCGGGGGCGGGCGCCGGGGCGCTCGGCATCTCGTCGATCCTGGCTGCGTGCGGTGTGAGCGGTGAAGCGCAGACGACCGGGCCGACGGCGGGGGAGGAGGGCTCGGCGCAGTGGTGGGCCGACATGAAGGCCAAGGGCCCGGGCGACCACCTGAACTTCACGAACTGGCCGGCCTACATCGACCGCGACTTCTCGATCGACGGTCCCGGGAGCCGGCCGTCCCTGTACGCGTTCACCCAGGCGACCGGCATCGACGTCACGTACCGGGCGGACATCAACTCCAACGAGGAGTTCTACGCGGCGATCAGGCCGGCACTGGAGAGCGGCCAGGACACCGGGCACGACATCATCGTGATGTCCAACTTCCAGGAGCTGAGCGAGATGATCGCGCTCGGCTACCTCATCGAGCTCGACCCCGAGCTGCACCCCAACTTCGACCAGTACGCCGGGCCGAACTTCGTCGATCCCGTGTACGACCCGGGGAACAAGTACACGATGGCCTGGCAGTCGGGCATCACGGGGATCGGCTACAACACGAAGTACGTGGATGAGCCCGTCACGAGCCTCGAGGACCTGCTCAACCCCAAGTACGCCGGGCACGTGGCGATGTTCAACAACTCCCCCGACTCTGGGTGCATGGCGATGATCGAGCTCGGGATCGCCCCGGAGACGTCCACCCCGGACGACTGGCAGAAGGCCGCCGACTACCTCCAGCGCTTCAACGAGTCGGGCGGGCTCCGGGGCTGGATGGATCAGTCGTACCTGACGGCGATCGAGAACGAGGACCTGTGGATCACCATGGCGTGGTCGGGGGACATCCTCAACGACAAGCTCTACTTCCCCGAGTACGCGACGTTCGAGTTCACGATCCCGGACGCCGGCGCCGTGATCTTCATCGACAACGGGTGCATCCCCAACAAGGCCGCGAACCCCGTGGGTGCCGAGATGCTCATGGACTGGTACTACGACCCCAAGTACGCCGCGATGCTGACCGAGTGGAACGCGTACTTCACGCCGGTCCCGGACGGCGGAGAGATCGTGCAGGCCGACGCGGCGGCGGCTACGGGTGCGGACAAGAAGGTCCTGGAGACGATCGCGAACAGCCCGTACGTGTTCCCGGATGCCGAGTTCGCCAAGAGGCTCCACAACTATCGAGTCCTCGAGGGGGACGAGGTCCAGACGTGGAACGACATCTTCAACCCGATCTTCCTGACGTAGCACCCGAGCGGCGGAAGCGGCCATCCCGGGCACCCTTCGGCCTCGCGGCTCCGGGCCTGCTCTGGCTGCTCCTGCTGTTCGTGATCCCGATGATCGCGATGCTGAGCCTCTCCCTCCAACAGGGGAACAGCCTCGAGGGGTTCCGGCAGACCTGGCACTTCGCGAACTTCTCCGATGCGCTGTCGCAGAACGGCACGTTCCTGGTCCGATCGCTGCGCAACGCGGCGATCGTCACGGGTGCCGCGCTCCTGCTCGCCTACCCGGTGGCCTACTGGATCGCGTTCTACGGCGGGCGGTTCAAGTCGGTGTTCCTGTTCCTGCTGCTCCTTCCCTTCTTCATCTCGTTCGTGATCCGGACGGTGGCGTGGAGCTTCATCCTGTCCGACAACGGGATCGTCTTCGGGACGCTGAAGAACATCGGCCTGCTCCCCGAGAGCTACCGGGTGCTGGGAACGACGTTCGCCGTGATCGCGGGGATCACGTACAACCTCCTGCCGTTCACGATCTTGCCCCTGTACGTCTCGTTGGAACAGATCGACCCCCGGCTGGTCGAGGCGGCCAGGGATCTGTACGCGAGCAAGAGCAAGGCCTTCACCAAGGTCGTCCTGCCGCTCTCGATGCCAGGGGTCTTCGCGGCCGTGCTGCTCACGTCGATCCCGGCCATCGGCGACTACGTGAACGCATCGGTGCTGGGGGGACCGGGTACGACGATGATCGGCAACGTCATCCAGTCCGAGTTCCTCCGAGACCGGAACTACCCGGAAGCCGCCGCCCTCGCCTTCGTCCTGATGGCGATCATGCTGGTGGGGGCGATCATCTACGCTCGGGTGCTCGGGACCGCCCGGATCACCGAGGCATGAGCATCGTCGCGACGGAGCCCCGGCAGGAGACCGCTCCGGCGCCGGTCGCCCGGCGTCCGGCGCGGCGATGGACGCGCTTCGTCCTACCCACGTACGTGGGGGCGTTCATCCTGTATCTCTCCTTCCCGATCTTCGTCATCATCCTGTTCAGCTTCAACCAGACCCGAGGTGGGTTCGGCACCTCGCCACGGGTGAAGACGACGTGGATCGGGTTCACCGTCGATTGGTACAAGCGCCTGTTCGAGCTCCCGGACCTCACGGCGGCGCTGCGTCACTCCCTCACGATCGGCGTGCTGAGCGCCCTGGCCGCGACGGCGCTCGGGACCCTGCTCGGTCTGGCGCTCGCCCGCTATCGGTTCCGTGGCCGGGCCGGGGCCGACTTCGTCATCTTCCTGTCCATCTCGGCGCCCGAGATCGTGCTCGGCGCCGCGTTGGCATCGTTCTTCGTCGCGCTCGGGATCTCCCGCGGTGTGTTGACCCTGTTCCTCGCGCACACGATGTTCAGCATCGCGTTCGTCACCGTGACGGTGCGCGCCAGAGCTGCCGGCCTGGATCCCGCGCTGGAGGCGGCCGCGATGGACCTGGGGGCCGGTCCGGTCACCGCGTTCTTCAAGGTGACGCTCCCGCTCCTGTTCCCGGGGATCTTGGCCGGCTTCCTGCTCGCGTTCGCCCTGTCCATGGACGACTTCGTGATCAGTCAGTTCACGCAGGGGCCGGCGACGATGTTCCCGACGTGGGTGTATGGGGCGACGAGGGTCGGGATCCCGCCGCATGTGTTCGCGTTCGCGACCATCATCTTCGTCACGGGTGCGACGGTGGCCATGGTCCTGGCCCTCTCCTCGCGACGCCGAGCCTGATCGATCGAGGCCGCGAGGCGATGCGAGTTCGTGAAATCATTCACAAGCTCGACGGCCGAGACGGGAAAAGGGCCATCTACCTGCGGAAACGCGACACCGGAGGTTTGACGGGTCCGAGGGGGCACGGATATACTTCCGCGCCCATGGCGGGTTCCGGACGCGACGGCGCTTGGGCCGGCATGGGGATCGGGTGGGCGGTCACCGCGACGCTGGTCGGGGGGATCGCCGTGTGGGGAAGCCTTGGCTACGTCGCCGACCGGCTGCTCGGGCTCAACATGCGCATCTTCACCGCGGTGGGGATCGTGCTCGGAGCCGGTGGGGCGATCTACCTCGTGTACCTGAGATTCGGCAAGGGGGAGGACCAGCGCGGTGGCACCTGAGCGTGAGCTGATCCGGCGGATCTCGCCGTTCGCGCTGCCCGTCGCGATCGGCGCCCTCGCGTTGGGGACCCTGCTTGGCGGCACCGACGCGGGCTGGTCCGCCGCGATCGCGATCGCGGTCGTGTACGTGAACTTCGTGGCCCACGGCTCGTCCCTGGCGCTCGCGGCCACGATCTCACCCACCGTGCTCTACGCCGTGGGTCTCGGCGGGTTCATCGTCCGACTCGGCGTGATCGTCCTGGTCATCGCCCTGCTCCAACAGACGGCATGGTTCTCGATCGTGGCCTTCATCGCCGCGCTCATCCCGGCCACGGTGGCGTTGCTCGTGGTCGAGATGAAGCTGCTCTCCGGTCGCATGCAGGCGGACCTGTGGACGGATGCGGGCACGCCGCGTGAGGTGACGCGGTGACGAGCGCGATCGGCGCGGTCCTGGCCGCGTTCGAGCCTCCCTCGACGAAGGACTTCGTCTGGGATTGCTGGGGTCCGTCGCTGCGGATCGGCGGCCTGGAGCTCTGCCTGAACTTCATCACGTTCCTGGTGCTGCTGGGCTTCCTGGTGATGCTCGGGTTCTTCTACTTCGCGCTCCGCAAGCCTCGGGTCGTCCCCGGGAAGCTGCAGAGCACGGCCGAGGTCGGCATCCAGTTCGTTCGCGAGAACATCGCGCTCCAGATGATCGGCCCCGAAGGGGACCGGTTCATGCCGCTGCTCGCGACGCTGTTCTTCGCGATCTTCTTCTGGAACATCTGGGAAGTCGTCCCGGGGATCAACTTCTCGTCGAACAGCCGGATCGCCTTCCCGCTCGTGATGGCCATCGTCGCGTGGATCACCTACAACGCCGTGGGTATCGCCAAGCACGGGTTCGGCGGCTACCTGAGGCACGTGTGCTTCCCGCCCGGCGCCCCGGTCTGGCTGTACCCGCTCCTGGTGCCGATCGAGTTCATCACCCAGATCATCGTGCGGCCGATCACCCTGTCCGTCCGACTCTGGGCCAACTTCCTCGCGGGCCACTTCCTGCTCGCGGTGTTCTTCCTCGGCACGATCGCGATGCTCGAGTCGGGCGGTCTCCTGTACGCGATCGCCCCGCTGTCGTTCGCGATCGGGGTCGCGCTGGTTGGCTTCGAGATCTTCGTTTCGCTCCTACAGGCGTTCATCTTCACCATCCTCACCGCCTCCTACATCGGCGGCGCGATGGCCGAAGAGCATTAGACAAGGAGGCTGCTTTGCTGGGACTGCTGGCTCAAACGACCGGGGATGTAGGAACGGGGCTGGAGACGATCGGCCGTGGCCTCGTGATCGGGCTCGCTGCCATCGGGCCCGGCATCGGCCTCGGGGTGCTGATCGGGAAGTCCGTCGAGGCGATGGCTCGCCAGCCAGAATACGCCGGTCAGGTGCGGGCGACGATGTTCATCGGCATCGGGCTGATCGAGGCCCTGGCGCTGTTCGGCATCGCGTTCTCGTTCATCATCTAGGGAGGGAGCCGACGTGGTCGCGACGATCTTCCGGTTCCTGGCCCAGGCCGAGGGCGAGACCCAGCCCGTCAACGACGCCAAGGACCTCTACCCCCACTGGCCGGAGCTCCTGGTGGGCGCGCTCGCCTTCGGCGTCCTGTTCTTCTTCATGTGGAAGTGGGTGTTGCCGCGCCTCGGCGCGCTCCTCGAGGAGCGGCGTTCCAAGATCCAGGGCGATCTCGAACGGGCCGAGGAGACTCGCCGGCAGGCCGAACAGGAACTCGCCGAGTACCGGCAGCAGCTGGCGAACGCCCGCGAAGAGTCGAACCGCATCATCGAGGAGGCGCGGAAGACCGCCGAGCAGCTCCGCGCCGACATCCAGGCGCGGGCCGACCGAGAGGCGGCGGCGGCGGTCTCCAAGGCGCAGGAGGAGATCCGCGCCGAACGCGACCGCGTCTTCCAGGAGCTGCGCGGCGAGATCGGCGAGATCGCCGTCACCCTCGCCGGGCGCGTGGTCGGCGAGGCCTTGGACACGAGGACGCACCAACGCCTGATCGACGGCTACATCGACGAGATCTCCCGGACCGCGACGAGCAACGGGGCGCACTGACGTGGCCGACAAGGACACCCTGGTCCGGCGCTACGCGGAGGCGCTGTTCCGTGTCGCCGTCGCCGAGGGGGATCTCGACGGCGTCGAGCGGCAGCTGTTCGGGTTCGCCAAGCTGGTCGAACGCGAGCCGCAGGTGCGCGAGGCGCTCACGGACCCCTCCCTGCCCACGGAGAACAAGCGGGCGCTGATCGCCGAGACGCTGGGCAAGCACGCGGAACCGCTGGCCGTGAACCTCCTCGGCTTCGTGGTGGAACAGGGTCACGCGCGGGAGCTGGGCGAGATCGTCGAGGCACTCATCGAGGTCGCGGCCGAGACGCGGCAGCACGCGGTCGCCGAGGTTCGCTCGGCGGTCCCGCTCGACGACGCGCGGGTCGCGAGGCTGGCCGGCGCGCTCTCCAAGGCCACCGGACGCGAGATCGAGGTCCGGGTCGTGGTCGACCCCAGCGTGGTCGGCGGCGTCGTGGCCAAGATCGGCGACGAGATCTTCGATGGCTCGGTGCGATCGCGCCTGCTCGAGGCGCGCGAGCATCTGGCCGGGACGACCACGAGGAGCGGGTGACCCTATGGCAGTGGACGAGCTGAGCTTCGATCCGAAGGACATCGCCGAGGCGCTGCGGCGCAACGTCGAGAGCTTCACACCTTCCGTGGAGCGTGAGGAGGTCGGCCGGGTGGTCGAGGCCGGCGACGGCATCGCCCGCGTCAAGGGGCTCCCCGGCGCGATGGCCAACGAGCTCCTCGAGTTCCCGAGCGGCGTACTGGGCCTCGCGTTCAACCTCGACGAGGACGAGATCGGCTGCGTCATCCTCGGCGAGTCCTCGCAGATCGAGGAGGGCGACCTGGTCAAGCAGACAGGCAGGATCCTGTCGATCCCGGTCGGCGACGGCTTCCTCGGCCGGGTGATCGACCCGCTCGGCGTCCCGCTCGACGGGAAGGGCCCGATCCACGCCGAGGACACGCGGGTGCTGGAGATCCAGGCGGCCAACGTGGTCGATCGCCAGCCGGTGAAAGAGCCGCTGCAGACCGGGATCACGGCGATCGACGCGATGACGCCGATCGGGCGTGGGCAGCGGGAGCTCATCATCGGCGACCGGCAGACCGGCAAGACGGCGATCGCGATCGACGCGATCATCGCTCAACGCGAGAACTGGGCGAGCGGGGATCCGAAGAGGCAGGTCCGCTGCGTCTACGTCGCGGTGGGGCAGAAGGCATCGACCGTGTCCGAGGTCGTCGAGACGCTGAGCGCCAACGGCGCGCTCGAATACACGGTCGTCGTGAACGCCTCGGCGTCTGACCCGACCCCGTTCCAGTACCTCGCCCCGTACTCGGGAGCCGCGCTCGGAGCGTTCTGGATGTACGAGGGGCTCCACGCGCTGGCCGTGTACGACGACCTGTCCAAGCAGGCGACCGCCTACCGGACGCTGTCGCTGCTGCTCCGGAGGCCGCCCGGCCGGGAGGCGTATCCTGGCGACGTCTTCTACCTGCACTCCCGGCTCCTCGAGCGCGCCGCGAAGCTCTCTGACCGGCTCGGGGCCGGCTCGTTCACGGCGCTGCCGATCATCGAGACCAAGGGCAACGACATCTCCGCCTACATCCCGACCAACGTGATCTCGATCACGGACGGCCAGATCTACCTCGAGCCCGACCTGTTCTTCGCCGGGGTCCGCCCGGCGATCAACGTCGGCACCTCGGTCTCGCGCGTCGGCGGGAACGCCCAGATCAAGGCGATGAAGAAGATCGCGGGGACCCTGAGGATCGCCATGGCGCAGTACCGCGCGCTCGAGGCGTTCGCGCAGTTCGGGTCCGAGCTCGACAAGGAGTCCCAGAAGCAGCTCGCCCGCGGCGCCCGGGTCGTCGAGATCCTCAAGCAGCCGCAGTACCGGCCCGTGCCGGTCGAGGCGCAGGTCGTCGCGATCTGGGTCGGCACCGGCGGGTACCTCGACGCGCTGCCGGTCGAGGACGCCAAGCGGTTCGTGGACGAGTTCCTCGAGCATCTGTCTGCCCGGACGGGCGTCCTGGACGCCATCCGGGACTCGGGCGAGCTCTCCGATGAGACCGAGGCGACCCTGAAGCAGTCCGTCGGGGACTTCGCGCAGGGGTTCGTGCCGAGCGGCGTCGGGCCGGGTAGCGCGGCCGCCGCCGGCCAGGGTGGTCCTCGCGACGGTGTCCGCGAGGACGTCGGCTGGGACCGGCTCTCCTCGCACGACGACGAGCTCGACGAGCTCGACGAGCCCGCGGGCGCGGGCGAGTAGCGAGGGTTCGTGGGCGCGAAGCTCCGGGTCGTCCGCCGGCGGATCCGCTCGGTGCAGTCGACGATGAAGATCACGCGCGCGATGGAGCTCATCGCGGCCTCCCGGATCGTCAAGGCTCAGCAGCGGGTGTTCGAGGCGCGGCCCTACGCCGATCTCCTCACGGCGGCGATGGAGGACGTCGCCCGGCAGACCGGCTCGATCGCCCACCCGCTGCTCGAGGAGCGCGGGGCGGCGGCGCGGGCGGGGGTGCTCGTCATGACGAGCGACCGGGGGCTCGCGGGGTCGTTCAACGCGAACCTGCTGAAACGGGCGGAGGACGTGCTCGGTCGGGTCCGGGCGCGCGGCGTCGAGCCCGTCCTGTACCTGACGGGCAAGAAGGCGCTCGGGTACTTCCGCTTCCGGGGGGTGACGCCCGAGGCGTCGTGGACGGGATTCTCCGAGGTGCCGCGGTACGACGCCGCCGAGGAGATCGGGGCCCGCATGATCGAGGACTTCGGGTCGGGTCGGATCGACGAGCTCCACACGATCTACACGGATTTCCGCTCGTCGTTCACGTTCCGAGCCACGGACAAGCGGTTCCTGCCGATCGCGCCCGAAGAGGTCGTCGCGGCCGCCTCCGGCGTCCCGAGTCCCGAGTACATCTTCGAGCCCGAGCCGGCCGAGATCCTGGACGACCTGCTCCCCCAGTACGTCATCACGAAGGTCTACTTCGCGTTGCTCGAGTCCGCCGCCTCGGAGAACGCCGCCCGGCAGCGCGCGATGGCGGCGGCGACCGACAACGCGGACGAGCTCATCAAGGTGCTCACCCGGCAGGCGAACCGCGCCCGTCAGGACGAGATCACGACCGAGATCATGGAGATCGTGGGCGGGGCGGAGGCCCTGGCCCACGCGTCAGGGGAGTGAGAGATGGCTGAGGAGACGCTCGCGAACGGAAGGGTGGCCCGGGTGATCGGCCCGGTCGTCGACGTGGAGTTCCCGCCCGACGAGTTGCCCGAGATCCACACCGCGCTCCGGATCGACGTACGGCTCGAGGGCGAGACGCGCGTCATCACCTGCGAGGTGGCCCAGCACATCGGCGAAGGGTTGGTGCGGGCGATCGCCCTGAAGCCGACGGACGGCATGGTGCGCGGCTCTCCGGTGGAGAACACGGGCTCGCCCATCAGCGTGCCGGTGGGCGAGGGGGTGCTCGGCCACGTCTACAACGTGCTCGGCGAACCGCTCGATACCTCACCGGACAACATCCACGCTGCCGACCGGTGGCCCATCCATCGCGAGCCACCGCCGTTCGAGGATCTCGAGCCCAAGCAGGTGATGCTCGAGACCGGCATCAAGGTCATCGACCTGCTCGAGCCCTACGTCCAGGGCGGCAAGATCGGGATGTTCGGCGGCGCCGGCGTAGGCAAGACCGTGATCATCCAGGAGATGATCCGCCGCCAGGCGCAGCAGCACGGCGGCGTGTCGGTGTTCGCCGGGGTCGGCGAGCGGACGCGCGAGGGCAACGACCTGTTCCTGGATATGACCGAGTCGGGCGTCATCAAGAACACGGCGCTCGTGTTCGGTCAGATGGACGAGCCGCCGGGGGTCCGGCTCCGCGTGGCGCTGTCGGCGCTCACGATGGCCGAGTACTTCCGCGACGTCGAGCGCAAGGACGTACTGCTGTTCATCGACAACATCTTCCGGTTCACGCAGGCGGGATCGGAGGTCTCGACGCTGCTCGGGCGCATGCCGAGCGCGGTCGGCTACCAGCCGACGCTCGCCGACGAGATGGGGGACCTGCAGGAGCGGATCACGTCGACGAAGGGCCGTTCGATCACGTCGCTCCAGGCGATCTACGTGCCGGCCGACGACATCACCGACCCGGCGCCGCACACGGCGTTCGCCCACCTGGACGCGACCACGGTGCTCTCGCGCGACATCGCGTCGCTCGGGATCTACCCGGCGGTCGACCCGCTCGACTCGACGAGCCGCATCCTGGACGCGCGCTACGTGGGGCAGGAGCACTACGACACGGCCCGGCGCGTGCAGGAGATCCTGCAGCGGTACAAGGACCTGCAGGACATCATCGCGATCCTCGGCGTGGACGAGCTGTCCGAGGAGGACAAGGTCATCGTCGCCCGGGCGCGGCGGATCCAGCTGTTCCTGTCGCAGCCGTTCTTCGTGGCCGAGCAGTTCACGGGGATCCCGGGCAAGTACACGCCGGTCGACGAGATGATCGCCTCGTTCAAGGGCCTGTGCGAGGGCGAATACGACCATCTGCCCGAGCAGGCGTTCCTGCTCGTGGGTGGCATCGAGGAAGCGGTCGAGGCCGCGAAGAAGATGGAGCAAGCCGCCTAGATGGCGCTCGACGTTCACCTCGTCACGCCCGAACGCGAGGTGTGGGCCGGACCGGCCGAGATGGTGGTCGCGCGCGGGACCGCCGGGATGGTCGGGATCTTGGCCGGGCACGCCCCGCTGCTGATCCGGCTCGCGATCGGCGCCCTGCGGATCCAGCTCGAAGACGGACGCTGGGAGGTCGCGATCGTGGACGGCGGGTTCCTCCACGTCACGAACGCCGAGGACTCGACGCGCGTTGACGTCCTTGCCACCTCCGCCGAGATGGCGGACGAGATCGACCGGCAAGCCGCGCAGACCCGGGTCGAGCAGGCGCAGGCGCAGCTGTCCGAGGGGGACGACGCCGACGTGCGTGCCGAGCTCGCCAAGGCCCTGGCCCGCACGGATCTCGACGGGTAGCCTCGCGGGTCCCGGGGAACCGGGGGCCTAGGATGGAGATGCCATGGATCGCCTGCTCGTGACCGGGGGCACGCCGCTCGACGGGACCGTCGAGATCGCCGGCGCGAAGAACTCGGCGCTCAAGCTCATGGCCGCGGTGGTGCTGGCCGACGGCCGCTCGACCGTCCGCAACGTCCCGCGGATCCAGGACTGCATCACGATGGTCGAGGTGCTCGAGCACCTGGGCGTCGGATGCGCCTGGACGGGCGACGCGCTCGTCCTGGAGACCTCGGACGTGCGGCCGATCGAGACGCCCTACGAGCTCGTCAGCCGGATGCGCGCCTCGATCCTGGTCCTCGGCCCGCTGCTGGCGCGGTTCGGCACCGCGCGGGTGGCGATGCCCGGTGGCTGCAACATCGGATCCCGCGCGATCGACCTGCACATCCGCGGTCTCGAGAAGATGGGCGCCCGGTTCTCGTCCGAGCACGGGTTCCTCCTGGGCGAGACGTCCGGCCTGCGCGGCGCCGTGGTCAACCTCGACTTCCCGAGCGTCGGCGCGACCGAGAACGTGCTGATGGCCGCCGTCGCGGCGCGCGGGACGACCGTGATCGAGAACGCCGCGCGCGAGCCCGAGTTGGTGGATCTCGCGGACTTCCTCGTCGCGATGGGCGCGCGGATCGAGGGCGTGGGCACCCCGACGATCGAGATCCAGGGCGTCGACGGCTTCGGGGCGGTCGACCACACGGTGATCCCCGACCGGGTCGAGGCCGGCACGTACGCGATCGCGGTGTGCTCGACGGGCGGGCGCGTCGTGCTCTCGGGCGCGCGCGCCGACCACATGGACCTGGTCCTGTCCAAGCTCGCCGACGCCGGCGCCGACGTGCTGGCGACCGACGCAGGCGTCGCGATCTCGATCGGATCGCGGGTCCGGTGTGTCGATCTGGTGACGCTGCCGTACCCGGGGTTCCCGACCGACCTCCAACCCCAGATGATGGCCCTCCTCGCATCGGCGGAGGGGACGAGCATCGTGACGGAGAACGTGTTCGAGGGCCGGTTCATGTTCGTCGACGAGCTGAACCGGATGGGGGCCGACATCCGCACCGAGGGCCACCATGCGGTGATCCGCGGCATCGAGCGGCTGTCGTCCGCGCCCGTGCGAGCGTTCGACATCCGTGCGGGGGCGGCGATGGTGATCGCGGCGCTCTCGGCCGACGGCGTGACCGAGATCGAGGACATGTACCACGTCGACCGCGGCTACCAGGACCTCGAGGCCAAGCTGACGGCCCTCGGCGCCGTCGTCCGCCGCGAGCGCGAACGCTCTCCGGCCCTCCAGTGACCCGCGCGCGTCTCGGCGCGCTCGCCGTGGTGCTCGCGTCGTTGCTCCTCTGTTGGCCCGCAAGCGCAGCCATCGACCCGGGCGAGCCGGTGGCGATGTTGTTCCGTGTGCCCGGGGTCTCGTTCGAGGAGTTGCTGGCAACCCCCGAGATCGCGTCGCTCGCTCGGGCGGGAGGTGCCGGACTCCTCGTGTACCAGGCCTCCCTACCCGCACGGCTTGGCGGCCCCCAGCGCTCGTCGCCATCGGAGGGACCGTTCCAGGAGTTCTTCCTTCCGCCGAGCGTCTTCGGTGGCGTGGACGGGGTTGCGGAGGAGATCGCTCGGATCGTAGAGGCCTCCCCTCAGCAGCGTCTGCTCGTGATCGTGACGAGTCTCGAGCCGTCCCCTGCGATGCGAGCGGCGAAGGACGACTTGCATCCCATCGTCATGGGGGTGGGCGCCCCAGACCAGCTATTCCCTGACACTGGGACCCCGGGATCGCTCACCTCCGATTCCACCCGACGATCCGGAGTCGTGGTCGATGCTGATATCCGGCCGACGGTCTCGGAGTTCATCGGGCGACCGATCCAGGAAGCGGAGGTCGGTTCAGCGATCGAGATCATCCCGGGACCCCCACCCTTCGAGCTGCACGAGCGCTACCTCGCGCAGCGTCGGATGTACGTCCCGATCGGGACCGCTGGCGGGATCTACCTCGCGATCGCGGGTCTCGGCGCGATCGCGGTCCTCGCGCTGGGGAGCCGGGTGCCGAACGGTACCCGACGGATCTTCGGATGGGGTTGCCTGTCGGTCGCCGCGCTCGCGACCGCGTTGCTCGCCGCGGGGCACCTGCCCGACCTGACGTACGCCACCGTGGTCCCGTTCGTCGCGCTCGTGACGGTGTTCGGCACGCTCGCGTTCGCGCCGCTCGAGCGCCGGGACATCCTGCTCGTCCCGGTCGGGATCGGGATCGCCGTCCTCGCGTTCTTCGCGCTCGAGGCGGTCTTGGTCTGGACGGGTGCGCTCACGCCCCTCGTCGGTGGGTCCGAGCTCGACGGCGGCCGCTTCTACGGGTTGCCGAACGTCTTCATCGGCCTCCTGATCGGCGCGTGCCTCTGGGTGGCCCACCGGCTCCGCACCGGCGCCGGCGTCGCACTCCTCGTCGGCGTGGCGCTGTTCGCCGGCCTGCCCTACGTGGGCGCGAACCTCGGGGGCGGCGTCACGCTGTTCGCGTCCGCAGGGGTGTGGCTCGCGGTCCGTGAACGCGGGCGCCTCGGCGTCTGGAGGGGCATCGGCGTGATCGTCGGGATGACCGTGCTCGGGATGGCGCTGTTGCTCGTGGCCCACGCGATCTCGCCGTTCGAGACGCACGTCGCCCGGTTCGAGGAGCAGGCGGGAGGGCTCGGCGGCGCGGTCGGGAAGGTGGGGGACCGGCTCCAGGTCGGGTTCGATCTGATCGGGCGGAACCCCTTCGCGCTGATCCCTGTGATCGGGCTCCCGGTCGCGATCGCGGCGGTGCTCTGGCCCCCGGCCCCGCTGCGGCCGAGCCTGCAACGGAGCCCCGCATGGCGCGACGCGATCCTCGTCACGCTCCTGGCCGGGGTCGTCGCGTACCTCGCGAACGACTCGGGGCCGGCGGCGGCGGGCTTCGCGTTCGGGCTCGGGCTCGGCGGGCTGCTGGGCGTGTCGCTCCTGTCCGGAGCCGGGAAGATGGGGGAGCCGTGAGCAGCCAGCCACAGATCCCGCCGCGTCCCGACGGTCTCCATCCTGCGCCGCCGACTGCCCCGACCCCGCCGCGTCCCGACACGCAGGACGGCCTCCGGCCCAAGGCGTCCTGGAGCTGGTACGAGGCGCTCGGCGTCTACATCGCCGCCTTCCTCCTGGCCGGGTTCGTCACGCTGCCGCTCGTCCGGTTCATGGAACCGGATACCGATCTCACGAACATCGTCCTCACGGTCGTCGCGGCGCTCGTGATCCTCGGGGTGTTGATCACCTGGCTGTCGACGCGCCACCGCGGCTGGCTCGAGGTGATCCGCCTCCCGGAACCGGGAACGTGGCGCGGGCAGATCGGCGCGGGCGTGGTCTTCGGTCTCGTGCTGTACCCCGTGATGGTGATCGTGGTCGGAGGTCTGCTCACCTACCTCCTCGAGACGATCAGCGGCCAGCACGTCGAGGCCCCCGAGCAGGTCGGCCAGGACCTTCCCGCGATCGGGACGGCCCTCACGGTCCTGTACGCGATCGTGATCGCCCCGATCGGCGAAGAGTTGTTCTTCCGCGGGGTGCTGTTCCGATCGCTCCGTGACCGGCACGGGTTCTGGGTCGGCGCCGTGGGCTCGGCGGTCGGCTTCGGGTTGATCCACTTCATCCCGGGGTCGGCGATCGATGCGGCGCTGTTGATGATCGTGATGTTCTTCACGGGCATGGCCCTGTGCTTCCTGTACGAGCGGCGGGGCACGATCGTGGCGCCGATCGCCGCGCACGTGACCTTCAACGTGATCGGCATCGTGCTGATCTTCGGGTTGCGGTAGGAGGATCGATGGCCCGGTTCCCGAGCGACGAGTGGCTCTCGCGGTACCGAGAGCTCATCAACGGATCCGAGGAGTACCGCCTGGCGGCCGAGACGTGGGAAGGCGACATCGCCTTCTTCATGGAGGCCGAGCCCGACCACGGCGTGCCGGACGACCTCGTCGCCTGGCTCGATCTGTGGCACGGCGAGTGCCGGGACGCCCGGATGATCACCGCCGGCGAGGCCGACGCGGCCGCCTACGGGATCCGTGCGCCGTACTCCCGATGGCGGGAAGTGGTCCTCGGCGATCTCGAGCCGGTCAAGGCCATGGTCCAGGGCAAGCTCAAGCTCCGCGGCGACCTCGCCACGATCGTCCGTCACGTCCGGGCCGCGCAGGAGCTCGTGCACCTCACGACGATGGTGCCGACCGAGTTCTTGGGTGACGCCTGAGCGATGCGCGCCGTCGTCTATCGCGGGGTCGAGCGCCTGGAGGTCGCCGAGGTCCCGGACCCGGTGATCCAGGCGCCGGGTGACGCGATCGTCCGGGTCGGGTTGACCGCGATCTGCGGGTCCGATCTCCACCTGTATCACGGCAAAGCGCCGCTCGAGCCTGGCGACACGATCGGGCACGAGGCGATCGGCGTCGTCGAGGCGGTCGGGTCGTCCGTGACCCGGTTCGCGCCCGGGGACCGGGTCGTCGTCTCGTTCGACATCGCCTGCGGCGACTGCTGGTTCTGCCGCAAGGGGCAGACGCAGCTGTGCGACGACTTCGGCTTCCTCGGCTACGGGGTCTTCGGCGGAAGCCTCGGGGGTGCGCAGGCCGAGCTGCTCCGGGTGCCGGTCGCCGACGTCAACCTGCTCGCGGTTCCCGAGGCGCTGCCGGACGACCGCGCCCTGTTCGTCGGCGATGCCCTGACGACCGGCGTGTACGCGGCGGGCCTGGCGGCGATCGGCGAGGGGGACGTCGTCGCCGTCGTCGGTGCGGGGCCCGTCGGCTTCTTCTGCGCTCAGGCCGCCCTGCCCAGCGCGGCCTCGGTCCTCGCGCTCGATCTCGACCCCGCGCGGCTCGAGCTCGCCGGGCGCACCGGCTCGGTCCCGATCGACGTCTCGACCCACAACGCCCAGACCGCGGTGGACGAGCACACGGACGGCCGGGGCGCCGACATCGTGATCGAGGCCGTCGGGACGCCCGCGGCGTTCGAGCGTTCGGTGGACATCGTCCGCCGGGGCGGGACGGTCGTGGTCATGGGCGTGTACACGAGCGAGCTCGTGCAGGCGCAGATCGGGGTCTGGTGGATCAGGGCGCTCCAGATCCGGTTCGCCGGAACGACGCCGGTTCACGCGTGGTGGGAGCGGACGATGGCCGAGGTGCAGGCCGGCCGCCTCGACCCGTCACCGATCGTCTCCCACCGGCTCCCGCTCGACGACGCGGTGCGCGGCTACGAGCTGTTCGACTCGAGGCAGGCCACCAAGGTCCTGTTGGAGCCGTGATCGCCTCGCCCCGGCCACGACGGTGAGCGTGCGGTTCGCCGATGCCGACCCGAACGGGCTCGCCGATCTGGTCGGCCGGCTGATCCAGACGAACCTCGAGGTCGATCCGGCTCGGGGGAGACTCCTGCGGGACACGATCGTCGAACTGTCGGCCTCCGACGCGCAGGTCCAGGCGACCATCAGGCTCGCCGCCGACGGTGTCACCGTCTCCAACGGACCGACCAACCCGCGATCGCACCTCAGGATCGTGGCCGACGCGTACGACCTCGTCGAGCTCGCGGGCGCTCCGCTCCTGTTCGGCTTGCCGAGCGTCTTCCACGCGGACGGACGCTCGGTGCTTCGCCGGATCGCGACCCGTCACGTGCGAGTATCGGGCATGTTCCGCCACCCGGTCCGGCTCTCGCGGTTCACCCGGCTCCTGTCGGTGACCCGGTGAGCGTCGGCGTCGATCCGATCCCGCTGCCGGCCCCACCGCTGCAGCCCCGCCGCTGGATCCCGGTCCTCGTGCTCACCGTCGTCACGGTAGGGGTGGTGGCGGGCGGCTACCTGCTGTCGGACGTGGTCGGGAAGGTCGCGGGCGAGCCGATCACCGTCAGCGCGTCGGTCCAGATCACGCCGCTCCCCGGGTGGGAGCTCGCCCAGCGCTTCGGCGACCCGCGGGGGATCCGGTTGACGAGCGGGAGCACCAGCCTGGACGTCGTCACGATCCCGTTCACCGGGAGCGACGTCGACCTGTTGTCGTCGTACGTGAGCGACATCCTCGAGCCCGGCGCCGAACAGTTCCGGGTGTCCGAGGAGATCGAGCCCGTCCGCCTCGCCTCCGGGCTGACCGGGGCTCGGATCGCGTACGTCGGGCTGTTCGGCGACGTCCAGGCCCCGATCGAAGGGGAGGTGACCGCCGTCGTGTCTCCGTCGGGGGTAGGTGTGGTCTTCGACGGATGGGCCCCAGCCGGCCAGCTCCAGTTCGAGATCGACGAGATCGACCGGATGATCGAGGACGCGGAGATCGCCTGATGAGCGAGCCCCGCGGCGACCCCCTCGTGACCGAACCCGGGCTCGTTCGGACACCCCGGCTCGGCTGGGGCCGCCAGAGCTCCTTGTTCCAATGGCGGCAGCCGGCCTTCTGGGTCTACGCGGCGGTCGTGGTCGTCACCGCGCTGTACACGGTCTCGCAACAGCAGCTGTTCCAGAAGCTGTCGCCTTCGGGGTGGGCGCTCTCGTGGGCGCTGCTCCTGCTGTACGGGCTCCCGCTGTTCCTCGCGATCTACCTGCTCGATCTCTACGAACGCGAGCCGATGTCCCTCGTGCTCGGCGCCCTCGTGTGGGGGGCCGTCGCCGCTACGGTGCTGTCCGGCATCGCGAACGAGGGCTGGGGGCTGGTCGTCGCTCGGATCGGAGGCCCCGTGTTCGCGGCCGAGTGGACGGCGGCGCTCACGGCGCCGGTCGTCGAGGAGTCCCTCAAGGTCGTTGGCGTCATCCTGATCTACCTGATCGCGCGCGACGAGATGGACGACATGATGGACGGGTTCGTCTACGGCGCGATGGTGGGCCTGGGGTTCGCGCTGGTCGAGGACGTCTTCTACTTCATCGCGATCTTCGGCGGCAACCCGGCCGGTGTGCTGGCGGGGTTCTACGTTCGAGTGGTCTCGAGCGGCCTGTACGGGCACGTCCTGTACACGGGCCTGGCGGGGATGGGGATCGCGTACTTCGTCTCGCGGCGGGGGGACGTCTCGTTCGGCCGGCGGCTCGCGGTGGCGGTCGCGCTCTTCGCCTCGGCGGTCGCCGCCCACTTCCTGTGGAACTCGCCGTTGCTCAACTTCTTCCCCGGAAGCGTGAACAGCGTCGGCGACTGGCTCCGGATCCCGTTCGCGGCCGCCGTCAAGGGGGTCCCCCTGCTGCTGTTCGTGGTCGTGATGGTGCGCCTCGCCCGCAGGCGCGAGCGGATATGGCTCGAGGCCGCCCTGCGGTCCGAGGTCGACTCGCCCGCGCTCTCCGAGGGCGAGCTCCGGGTGCTCCTGGATCCCAGCGCTCGGCGGCGCTCGCGGCGCGAGATGCGCGTCCGCGCCGGCGAGGGAGCCGGGCGCCTGCTGAAGCGCCTGCAGAAGGAGCAGGTGAACCT
>JBAVEY010000316.1:0-2336 GCA_049587975.1 Actinomycetota bacterium
CGGAGCGGATCGCCCAGGGCTATCGCGACGTGTTCCACCGCGTGCTGACGACCTCGCCAAGGGGCTCGAGCCCGACCGAAAGGATCCAGTCACATGTCTGAACGTACCCAGGTTCGCGTCGTCTCGCGTCACCGGGGCGTGGCTCGCATCCGACGATCGGCGAGGCTCCCGAACTTCATCGTCATCGGGGCCTGAAGTCGGGAACGACGAGCCTGTTCCACTACCTGCAGGCACACCCGCAGGCACACATGTCGCCACGGAAGGAGGTCGAGTTCTTCGTCCAGGAGAAGACTGGCGACGCGGCTTCGATCGGTACCGGGCGCGGTTCGCCGGCGGGCATCACGGGACGATCGCGATCGGTGAAGCCTCCACGGCGTGCACCAAGTATCCGGAGTTCAAAGGCGTTCCCGAACGCATCGCCCAACACCTGCCAGACGTACGTTTGATCTACGTCGTCCGGGACGCGATCGAGCGGATCCGGTCCCACTACCGGCACCGTGTGCTGTCCGGCGCCGAACGCGAACCGCTGGGGCGCGCATTCCCGGAGGACGACCGGTACGTGAACTGCAGTCGCTACGCCATGCAGATCGAGCGGTACCTCCCGAACTTCCCGCCGATCGCCTGGTGGCTCCGGCGGACCGTCAAGCGCTACGTCCCAGCCGGGAAGCGGATCAAGGAGATGATCGATCTCGACGCCCCGGCCTCGCTCCGTTGGCGCTCGGCGTCACGAGACCGATCGGCCGAGTTCCACGTTCGCGATCCCCGACCCGGTTCGGGCTCGGCTTGCCGAACGGCTCGCCGACGACGTCGCCCGTCTTCGGACCCGCATGCCCGCGGACTTGGTTGGATGGGGCATCGCTTGACGCCGGCGACGAGGCCGTGGCGCCGGGACCGGCCTCGGTGCGACCACCGCTCCGTGTGGAGGCGCCATGGAGACGTCCCCTCCGCCGCGCGTCGCTCGCGGATCTCGCCACAGGGCCGGTCATCGGGTTTGGCCGCCCTCGCCTCAGGACGGGATGCCGAACTTCCTTGTGATCGGCGCCGAGCTGCACCGCGTTCGCCACCCTGTCCCCCTACAGGAAGACCCGCGTGTCCGACCACACGTGGTCGAGGGACGAACCCTCGACATCACCGGCGCGCCACGCCGTCGGCCCCGCCTCGATCGTCGATCGGGGCGGTGTGGACGCGTACGTGTCCGGGACGGCCCGGTTCACGGAACCGGATCCAGCCGCGGCGAGATAGACGGTGCACCCTCCCGCGCCAGGCCGAAGAGGTAGACGCCCGCGAGGATGCCGAACAACGACCACACGTGCCGGTAATGGAGGATCTCGTGTGTGACCGCCGAGACACCCAGGGCGACCGCCGCGCCGATGAACGCGCTCTGGTTCCGGATCGCGGCCGCGTAGGCGGGGGACAGCGGCCGGTGAGACACGGCCGATGCGCGCAGCACGACGCCGAGGATCAGGATGAGCAGGCCGACGACCCCGATCACCCCGCGTTCTACCAGCGTGGCCAGGTAGTCGTCGTGCGCCTCTTTGACCACGTCGCCGTAGGAACGGGCCAGGTTCGCCTTGGTGCTCGCCGGGCCGCGTCCGATCAAGGGCCCGGTCCGGAAGAGCTCGAACTCGTGCTCGAAGAGATTGGTGCGACCTTCCGCGCTGCGGGACGTGCGACCGATGGAGTCCTCGACGAGCGTGTTCGAGCTCTGGCTTACCGCCGTGACGGTGCCCGACTCGAGCGCGATGAACGCGATCGTGGCCAGCAGCGCGACGCCGAGTGCTCCCGCCGCCATCGCCGAGCGAAGGTCGGCCTTCCGCCACACGCGGTACAGGAGCACCACGCAGCCGCCGATCGCGAACGCCCCCAGCGCGGCGACCGAACCCGTGAAGAGCACGGCCCCGCCGACCAGGACGTACCCGCACAGGCGGGCGAGGCGTCCCCGGGGGCGATCGCTCAGCATCAGCACGAACAGCGAGATCATGAAGAAGTTCCCGGCCATGTTCGGGTTGTCGAACCACAGCTGCGCGCGGACCCCGTAGCTCGCGCCCGGGATCGACGGCACGCCGACGAAGACCCCAGCGAGAAGGATGGAGGCCCAGGCGATCGCGCCGAGCGACCAGGCGGACAGGAACAGGTTCAGGTCGCGCGGCCGGCGGATCAGGTTCGCGATGGCCGCCGCCCAAGCGAACAGGAACACGTCCTGGCCCACCGCGACCACGCCCGACATCGGCACGATGCCGAAGGCCGCCGCCACGATCCCCGTCGCGATCAGGATCGCCATCGGCACGGCGTACGGAAGGTGAAGGTCGACGTGGGCCGTTCCCGCCCATAGCACG
>JBAVEY010000317.1:0-2873 GCA_049587975.1 Actinomycetota bacterium
TCCGTCACCCGAGCCTTGGCCTGCACGTCGTTCCCGCTCACGAAGACCGTGTGCTCGCCGGCAGCGATGAGCGAGGGATCGGCCATCACGAACGCGTTCATCGTGTTCAGAGCCTTCACGACCTTCAACCGGGGGAACGCACGCTGGATCTGCTCTCCGAGCGAGTCCGTGTTCGAGACGAACAGGGACGGCGGCATGCCCTGGGAGAGGTCCAGGGGGTTGGCGATGTCGATCAGCACCTTGCCGTCGAGATTCGCCTCACCGGCCGCTCGCAAAGCGTCGAGCGAGCCCTCGCCGTTCGTCGCGTTCACGAGGAGCTCGCCGTGCTCCGCGGCTTCCGCGAAGCTGCCGAGCGACACCTCGGGGTTCTTCGCGTGCCAGTCGGCGAACGTCTCCTGCGTGACCTGGTTGGCCTCGGTCGACGCGAGGAGAGTGTCCACGTTCCGCGTGCCCATCGCGACGTCGTGTCCCAGCGCCACGAACCGGGCACCGATGACACGCCCAACCGTGCCGGTTCCAAGGACCCCGATCTTCACGATCCCTCCTTGCGATACAGACCTGTCTACCTGGGTGGTGGCGATGGTATAGACAGGTCTGTATCGTTGTCAATATGAGGGAAGAGGGGTTGGCGAGTACGAGGACGGAGGGGCGAGTGGCGAGTACGAGGACGGAGGTGCGGCCGGGTTCGGCGGCCAGGGAGCGGATCCTCGAGACGGCTGAGCGGCTGTTCTACCGCGATGGCTATCACGCCGTCGGCGTGGACACGATCGTTGCCGAATCCGGCGTCGCCAAGATGACGCTGTACCGGCACTTCCCCTCGAAGGACGACCTCATCGGAGCCTACCTGGAGCGGACGAACGAGCAGCTGCTCGCGTGGATGGAGGGGCTGATCGCTCCCCACGACGACCCTCGGAAGGCGCTCGAGGCTGTCTTCGAGGGCGTGGCGAAGCTCGCTTCGAGCCCCGAGTGCCTGGGGTGCGCATTCGTCGGGGCGGCCGGCGAGTTCCCCGAGCCCGACCACCCGGGGCACCGCGCTGCGACCGAGCACAAGCGAGCCGTCGTTGGTCGTCTCAGCCAACTCGCTTCGCAAGCTGGGGCCCGGGACCCGAACGCGCTCGCCGAGGAACTGCTGCTGATCATGGATGGCGCCTGGAGCGCCGCGCGCGTGTTCGGACCTGGCAGCCACGGTCGTAGGGCTGCGGTGGCCGCCAAGGCGCTTATCTCGTCCCAACTGGCCGACCGTCGCGTTTGACGAGCTCCGGCGCTGATTCCCAAGGAGCGGGAAGGCTAGGAGGAAGGATCGGGGAGCGGCGAGCGACTCCCCGATTTCGCCCCAGTGCCCTCGGGGGGGCTTGGATCAGACCCGCGACGCCTGGTGCGGCTACGGCAGGCGATTCGACTGGGCGTTAATCGCGCGACGCATGAGGGGCCCGGTTAAGACTCCATCACGATTCCATCAGACTGGACCTTGCCGTCACGATGGGGAGGGGACCGCGCCATTCTGGAATCGAGCGAGACTGGGCCACATCCGCACTGGGCGGTGGCCAGTGGGTCTGAGTGGTTACTTCTGGCCGTGGCCCGGGCTGAGGTAGATGGCCTCTCGCGCCGTGTGCAGCACGAAGGTCGAAGCGGCGGCGGCCGTGGCGACGCGGACGGCTGCCTGCCCGCTGGGCATAGCCGTTCCCTGGTTGGTCTTCCTCACCCCGGCCTCGAGGCTTCGGCCACCGGTGCCGTCCTCGCCGGGCGGTCTGCCGATGAATGGCCGCCACACCCATGCCCAGAGACCGGCGAAGGTTGCCACCCCTGAGGCGGCCACCTCAACGAAGAGAAGGAGCCGTGGCAGTGGCCGCAGCTTGGCCGGTGCCCCGGTGGCGGTCATGGTGACGTCGCGGACGAAGAGCACACCGCAGCCGGCCTCCACCAGCAGGCCGCCCCAGCGGCCAAACCGCCGCAGGACGAACAGGACAAGCGGCACTCCCAGCACGCTGAAGGACAACAACACCTTGCCCAGCCAACCCTGGCCCGCCAGCGACTCCGGGCGGCTGCCCACAGTCACTCGCTCCCCAAATTCCGTAGACACCCCGATCGCCTCCTCTTCCATGCTGGTGCTTGCGGTGGGAGCCGCTCAGGGCCGGAGGTCCCCGGCGCCGTAGGGCCGGCGACGTTCCCAGTCGGAGCTCAGGTGTGCGAGCGTGATGAGGGAGGTGGTCCGGACGAGCAACATCCTCATCGCTTACGCGACGAAGCACGGCTCGACGCAGGAGGTGGCAGAGGCCATCTCGGCGACCCTCCGGGAGCACGGTGACCAGGTGGAGCTGTGGCCGGCACGGGAGGTCCGCGGATCGATCGGTCACCCGGATCTGGTCGTTCTGGGGGGCTCCCTCTACTCGGGTCGATGGCATCGCGATGCCCACCGATTCCTTAAGCGACACCGGAAAGAGTTGATGAACGTCCCCGTTGCGGTCTTCGGGATGGGACCGCGGAGTGGGAGCGAGGAAGGTTGGCAGCGCTCGCGGAGCCAGCTGGACCGCGCCCTCGCCAAGCGCGACTGGCTAAAGCCGGTGGCGGTCGCGGTGTTCGGCGGGGTGGACCCCTCGGAGCGCGAAGGGAGGCCGCGACGCGACCTCCGGGATTGGGACGTCATTCGGACCTGGGCCGGTGAGGTCGCCGGGTTCGCCTAGGTGCGAGCAAGCACGGTGCCACCCGGGAGATCGGCGAGCGCATCGGCGGTTGGATCGTCTTCGGCAACTTGGGAATGCGAGGTGGCGGCATCCTCGCTGTCGACCCGACGCAACCCAACGATCCGAAAGCTAGGGTCCTCGTGAGCAGGCGGGGTGGGGAATCTCTTGGCTGGTCGAGCGACGGTTCGAGGC
>JBAVEY010000318.1:0-2725 GCA_049587975.1 Actinomycetota bacterium
AACCCGGCGCGCGCCGGCTGGCCCAGGTGGCGGCGGTCGTCGGTCGGGAGTTCCCGGTCGCGGTCGCCGAGGCGGTCGCGGGGAGCGCCGACGCGGAGGGCGACATCGCCTCGCTCCTTCGTGCCGAGATCGTTCGCGAGGTCCGGCGCTTCCCCGAGCTCGAGTGCACGTTCCGTCACGGCCTGTTGCAGGAGGCCGCCCTGTCCACGCTCACCCCGACCGCGCAACGCGAGCTGTACGGGCGCATCGGTCATGCGATGGAGGCGCACCTGGGCGACCAGGCCGATGAGCGCCTCGAGCAGATGGCCTTCTACTTCTACCGGAGCGACGACACGGAGACGGCGCTCTCCTATCTGGACCGAGCCGCCGAACACGCGATGTCGGTCGAGGCGCTGGGACGGGCCGGGGAACTGTGGAGCCGCGCCCGCAAGCTCGCCGAGCGGATGGGTGACGAGGATCTGGCTGGTCGGATCGATCAGCAGCTCTCACGTTTGCGGAAGCGCTCGAGCGGTGAGTTGCCCCTCCCGCCCATCGAACCCGACGGGTGAGGGGTCCTAGGGAGGCGGAGGCGGAGCCGAGGGCGCAGGGGGAGTCGCCGGCATCCGAGGCGACGGGTTCCGGCTCCCCGCGGCGAACGAGATCATGTGGGCGTAGGCCGTCGCGGTGGGCGGTCGCTTCGCCGGGTCCTTCGCCAGCGCCTGCAGGATCGCCCACGACAGGCCCTCGGGCGCGTCCGAGCGATCCGCGCACGGGTCCGGCGGTTCGATGTTCAGATGCGCGCTCGCGAGGTCGAACATCGACCTGTCCGCGAACGGCGCCCGACCCGCCGTGCATTCGTAGGTCAGGCACCCGAGCGCGTAGATGTCGGACGCCGCCGTCGCCTCCGATCCTCGGAGCATCTCGGGAGCGAGGTAGTCGAGCGTCCCCATCACCATGCCCGGCTTGGTCAGCACCGTGTACGCCCGGCCTTTCGCGAGCCCGAAGTCCGTCAGGTTGGCCGAACCCGTCTCGTCGATGATCACGTTCGAGGGCTTCACGTCGCGGTGCACGATGCCTCCCGCGTGGAGCGCGTCGAGACCCGAGGCTACGTGGGCGACGACCCGGACCAGTTCATCCATCGGGAGCGCGCCCTCGCGCGCGAGGCGGTCCTCGAGCGTCCGGCCCCGGACGAACGCGACCGCCAGGTACGGCCGCCCCTCGGCCTCGCCCGCGTCCGTGATCGGGACCAGGTGCTTGTGCCGGACCTCGCCCGCCGCCCTGGCCTCGTGGACGAACCGGCGTCGGAACGTCTCGTCGGCCGAGAGCTCGGCCCGCAAGACCTTGAGGGCGACCTCGTCGCCCTCGGGCTCGCGGACGGCGCGGAAGACAACGCCCATCCCGCCTTCCCCGAGCCGTTCCTCAAGCCGGTAGACGCCCAGCCGCGTGCCCGGTTCGAGATCCACCACGCACGAAGGATAGACGGCTTCAGAGGGCACTCTGCCCGGGAGGTGCCTATCGGGGCGGGCACAGGGGTGCTAGAACCTTCCGCGATGGCCGAGGACACGAGGGTCGGGACGGAGCTCGCCGGCTACCGGATCGAGGGAGTGATCGGGCGAGGCGGCATGAGCGTGGTCTACCTGGCCGAGCACGTTCGGCTCGGACGCAAGGTGGCGTTGAAGGTCCTCGCGCCTGAGCTCGCCGGGAGCGAGCGGTTCCACGACCGTTTCCTCCGCGAATCGAAGCTCGCCGCGTCGATCGACCACCCGAACATCGTTCCGATCTACGACGCCGACGAGGCCGAGGGCGTCCTGTACATCGCGATGCGCTACGTCGAGGGTTCCGACCTCAAGGAGGCGATCCGCGATCAGGGCCGGCTCGAG
This sequence comes from Actinomycetota bacterium, assembly GCA_049587975.1. GTDB lineage: Bacteria > Actinomycetota > UBA4738 > UBA4738 > HRBIN12 > DASSJM01. The sequence continues at coordinate 1,860 of JBAVEY010000318.1, forward strand.
CCCCTGCGCACGTCGGCGATCGTCGACCAGGTAGCCAGCGCCCTCGATGCCGCCCATGCCCGAGGGCTCGTCCACCGCGACGTGAAGCCGGCGAACGTCCTGCTCACGCCCGACGACCACGCGTACGTGTCGGACTTCGGCCTGACGAAGCGGGCCGTGTCGGTGAGCGGGCTCACGGAGACGGGCCAGCTCATCGGGACGATCGATTACGTCGCGCCCGAACAGATCAAGGGCGATCCCGTCGACCAGCGCGCAGACGTCTACTCGCTCGGGTGCCTGCTCTTCGAATGCCTGACCGGCCATGGCCCTTACCCGCGCGACATCGAGGTCGGCGTCCTGTGGGCGCACGTCGAGACCCCTCCGCCGTCGCTGACCGAGGAGCGTCCCGACCTGCCCCAGGAGGTCGACGACGTCGTTGCAGGCGCGATGGCCAAGGACCCGGCCGAGCGCACGACGACGGCGGGTGAGGTTGCGGCGGGGTTCCGAGCGGCCCTTGGCCTCGAGGCTCCAGCGGCTGGACGGGTGGTCCTGCCCCGCCGGAAGCCGAAGCCGAAGGCCGGGCGCCGGAGAACTCTGATCGCGGCGGTCGTCGCAGGCGGCGCCCTCATCGCGGCTGGGATCGCCTTCCTCCTCGGTCAGGGGGCCGGAGCCGGCGCTGTGATCCCGGCCGCGAACTCGGTCGCGAGGATCGACGCGAGCACGAACGCGTTCGACGAGGCGGTACGGGTCGGTGAGGACCCAACCGGCGTGACGATCGGCGAGGACGGCGGCCTATGGGTGATCAATGAGGGGGACTCGACGGTGATCCGGGTCGATCCCCAGAGCAGCGAGGTCATCTCGACGAAGTCCACGCTCGGCATCCCCAC
>JBAVEY010000319.1:0-34605 GCA_049587975.1 Actinomycetota bacterium
GCCTGACGGAGCGCGTCCTGGGTCGAAACGATCCCGATCTGCGACCCGTCTGCACCCACCAGGCGCACCTGCGCCGAGCGGATGCGGTCGTTTATGCGCGGATCAGCCGAGACCCCGCATCACCTCCCTACCGATGAGAAGGCACCGGCCGTTCGCCGGTGCCAGCCGAACACGGTGAACAGAACCCGCAGAGTATAGGTGCCGCTCGGGGAGGCTGTCGACGCTCGGGGCAGACCCCGGCCGAGCTCGGTCAGACGGGTCGGACGTTGGCCGCCTGCTTACCCTTGGGGCCGTCGACGACGTCGAACTCGACCGCCTGGCCCTCCGTGAGGGACTTGTAGCCCTCGCCTTCGATCGCCGAGAAGTGGACGAACACGTCATCCTCCCCCTCGCGCGAGATGAAGCCGAAGCCCTTCTCGTTGCTGAACCACTTCACGGTGCCCTGCTCTGCCAACGTGCCCTCCTGTGCCTGGAGCGCGCGGAGCGTAGCACGCCTCGCGAGGGACGCTCAACGCGGTCGGCGAGGCCCAGAGCGTGCGCGGGGCGGACCTCACCAGTCGGGCTCGAGGGGGCGCCCGTAGTCGTCCTGCAGGCGCAGGGTATCGTCCTCGGTCGTGTAGCCGTACGCGATCTCGAGCACCCGACCGCGCGTCGTGCCGACGTTCGCGATCCGGTGGGTGGTCTCGGCGCTCACCATGAACTCCTCACCCGAGGACGCCTCGACCTGCCGGTTGCCGATCTGCACGCTCAACCCCGGATCGAGCACGACCCACATCTCGTCGCGCATCTGGTGGTAGTGGACGCTCGTCTCCTGGCCGGGTTCGACCGTGATCACGCGGACCGAGCTCGGCTGGTTGAGCGCGTAGGTCACGACCTTGCCCCAGGGCTTGTCGACGATCACGGTTCGGCCTCCTTGGGGAGCTGCTCGAGCAGCGATGCCATCTCGATCGCGGCCGACGCGGCGTCCCATCCCTTGTTGCCGTGCTTGCCGCCGGCCCGGTCCATCGCCTGCTCGAGGTCATCGGTGGTGAGGACCCCGAAGGAGACGGGGATCCCCGTGGCCATCGCTGCCTCGCGGATCCCGGCCGCCGCCTGGCCGGCGACGTGGTCGAAGTGCGCGGTCTCGCCGCGGATCACGGCGCCGAGACAGACCACGGCGTCGAAGGTCCTCGATCTCGCGAGGCGCATGGCCGAAAGCGGGAGCTCGAACGCCCCGGGCACCCAGACCACGTCGATGTCCTCCGCCGCCACCCCGTGCGCGTCGAGCGCGGCCAGCGCTCCGTCGAGGAGCTTGCGGGTCACGATCTCGTTGAACCTGGCCACCGCGATCGCGAAGCGGCGGCCGCGGGCATGCAGGTCGCCGCGGAACTCGCTCACGGCGCGGCCCCCGGTTCCGCGGCCGTCGGATCCAGGTTGTCGAGCAGGTGACCGAGCTTCTCCCGCTTGGTCCGCAGGTAGCCGATGTTCTCCTCGGTGGGCCGCGTCTCGAGCGGCACGCGTTCGGCGATCGACAGCCCGTAGCCTTCGAGGCCCGCACGCTTGGCAGGGTTGTTGGTGAGCAGCCGCATCGACCGCACGCCGAGGTCGACGAGGATCTGCGCCCCGATCCCGTACTCGCGGGGGTCGGGCGCGAACCCGAGCTCGACGTTCGCCTCGACCGTGTCCCGGCCCTGCTCCTGCAGGCGATAGGCCCGCAGCTTGTGCGTGAGCCCGATCGCTCGGCCCTCGTGACCGCGGACGTACAGGATCACGCCTCGCCCCTCCTTGCCCACGTGGGCGAGCGCGCTGTGTAACTGGTCGCCACAGTCGCACCGCATCGAGCCGAACACGTCGCCCGTCAGGCATTCCGAGTGCACCCGGACGAGGATCTGCTCGCCGTCGCCCACGTCGCCGAGTACGAGTGCCACATGCACCATCCCGTCCAGGGAGCTCTCGTACGTGTACGCCGTGAACTCCCCGTGTTCGGTCGGGATCTGCGCCTCCGCGGTCCGCATCACCAGGTGCTCGCGATGCCGGCGGTACTCGATGAGATCGGCGATCAGGATCACCTTCAGGTCGTGCGCCTCGGCGACCCGCAGCAGTTCCGGCAGTCGGGCCATCGACCCGTCGGGGTGCAGCACCTCGCAGAGCACGCCGGCAGGGTAGAGGCCGGCGAGACGGGCCAGATCCACGGTGGCCTCCGTGTGGCCGGCACGCTTGAGGACGCCGCCCTCCTGCGCCATCAACGGGAAGACGTGGCCGGGCATCCGGATGTCTTCCGGTCGAAGGCCCGGGTCCGCGATCGCCCGAACGGTGGCCGCGCGGTCGAACGCGCTCGTCCCGGTCGTGGTCCGACCCTGGACGTCGATCGAGACGGCGAACGCCGTGCCGTGGCTCTCGTTGTTCTTCGAGACCATCAGCGGGATCCGGAGCTCGTCCAAGCGCTGCTGCGTCATCGGCATGCACACGATCCCGCGGCCGTGTGTGACCATGAAGTTGAGGGTCTCGGGCGTGGCCTTCTCGGCGGCCATGATGAAGTCGCCCTCGTTCTCGCGGTCGGCGTCATCGACGACGATCACCATCTTGCCCGCGCGGATGTCGGCGAGCGCCTCATCGATCGTCGCGAACACCGGTTCGGTCCCCTCGCTCATGATCCTCCCCTCTCGTTGGGGGGACGCTCGCTCGCGGGTTCGCGCTCGCTCCTCCATCCCCCCTGCCGCATCAGCGCTTCCACGTACTTCGCGATCACGTCGGCCTCCAGGTTCACGGGGTCGCCCACCTCGGCCGAGCCGAGCGTCGTCACCTCGAGCGTGTACGGGATCAACGCCACGCCGAACCCCGCCCCGTCCCGCTCGGCGACCGTGAGGCTAACGCCGTCTACGCAGATGGAGCCCTTCTCCACCAGGTACCGGGCGATCTCCCCGGGCGTTCGGACGACGAGCCACGCGCCGCCGTCCGCCGTCCGCTCGACGGCGGCCACCTCCCCCACGCCGTCGACGTGCCCCTGCACGAGGTGGCCCCCGAGGCGAGCCGAGAGCGTGAGCGGCCGCTCCAGGTTCACGGGATCGCCCGGGCGGAGCCGCGAGAAGCTCGTCCGTCGGATCGTCTCCTCGGACACGTCGAAGGCGAGCCGGTCATCGGAGCACTCGATCACGGTGAGACAGGCTCCGTTGACCGCGATCGAGGCCCCCTCGGTGGCATCCGACGTCACCGCTCGGCACCCGACCGAGAGCCGGGCGGGGGCGATCTCGCGCACCACGCCGCGCTCCTCAACGATCCCCGTGAACATCGGCCTCCACCCGAAGGTCGTCACCCACGCGCTCGACGGACCGGATCGCGAGCCGGAGGGCGCGTCCGACCGGCGCGAACCCACGGCCCTCCAGCACGGTCGGCGCATCCGCGCCACCGATCAGGCTCGGGGACAGGTATAGGACGACCCGGTCGACGAGGCGATCCTCCACGGCCGACCATGCGAGCGTGGGACCGCCCTCCAGGAGCACCCCCTGGACGTCGCGTTTGCCAAGGTCCGCGAACAGAGCGGCGAGGTCCACGCCCTCGCCGTCGGTCTCGAATACGAGGACCTCGGCGCCGGCCGCCCGCCACGCATCGCGGACCTCGAGGGGCGCGAGCTCCGTCGTCGCCACGATGGTCGGTGCCTGGCGGTCGAACAGGTCCCCGGTCGCCCCGACGCGGCCGCGCGCGTCCGCGAGGACGCGGATCGGCGGCCTCCCCCGGTAGCCGGGCGCCCTGACCGTGAGCTCGGGATCGTCGGCGAGCGCCGTGCCGGCGCCGACCACGATCGCGTCCGACCAGGCCCGCAGCCGGTGGACGTCGGCTCGTGCCGCCTCGCCGGTGATCCACCGCGAGGAACCATCGCGCGACGCCACCTTCCCGTCGAGCGACGCGGCCGCCTTCCAGACCACGAACGGAATCCCGGTGCGCACGTGCTTGGCGAACGCCTCGTTCAGCCGCTCCGCCGCCTCGGCCAATACCCCCTGCCGAACCTCGATCCCCGCGGCGCGCAGCGTCTGGAGTCCCTTGCCGTCGACGACAGGGTTCGGGTCCGTGGTGGCGCACACCACTCGCGTGATGCCCGCCCGCACGATCGCCTCGGTGCACGGCGGCGTGCGCCCATAGTGGTTGCAGGGCTCGAGCGACGTGAACAGGCTGGCCCCCCGGGCGCGGTCGCCGGCCTGGTTGAGGGCGATGACCTCCGCGTGCGGCAGGCCCGGGCCCTCGTGGGTGCCCTCGCCGACCACCGTTCCCTCGGCGACGACGACGGCGCCCACCATCGGGTTCGGGGACACCAGGCCCCTGCCCCGCTCCGCGAGCTCGATCGCCCGCTCGATATACGCCTCGTCGGACACGTCGCTCCGATCACGAGGCGGTGGTGGGGAAAGGGCACGGCGGGCAGCCGAACCGCTGCCCTACCGCCCGTCCTCTCCCATCCCGACTCTCACGGTCGGTCCCGGAATCTCGCCGGGTCCACCCCCGAGTGGCTCTCGAGGGGTCGCGGACTATCACCGCCGGTGGGGATTTGCACCCCGCCCCGAAGACAGGCTCTCTTCTGGCCTTCCAGTATAGGTCGCCGGGCCCGTCGGGGTCACCGGCGTCGCCGGCACCGTGGCTGGGGGCGTTCAGTCGATCTTGCGGCGGTCGACGGCGTACGCGGAGTTCGACTGGCGCTTGGCGTACTGCTTCATCTCGGTCGCGACCGAAACGGCCTCGCCGTAGTGGGCGAACGAACGCACCATCGTGGTGGCGATGCCGACCGAGATGCCGACGAGCGGCAACCGCTGCATGACGCCCTTGCGGTCCTCGACCTCGACGTACCCGCGCTCCACGTCCTCGGGTTCGTAGAAGGCCTCGATCCGCCGGTCGAAGGTGGCGACGACCTCCTTGGCCACGTCCTCCGCGGCGTCGGGAGGCAGCACCGCGACGAAGTCGTCCCCGCCCACATGGCCGACGAACCCGTCGGCCCCGGCGAACTCGACGACCGCGTCCTGCAGGATCCGCGCCGTCGCCTGGATCAGGCGATCTCCCTGGACGAACCCTCGCTGGTCGTTGTAGGCCTTGAAGTTGTCCAGGTCCGCGTACACGACGGCGAACGGCAGCTCATCGCGCACCATCCGCTCGATCTCCTCCTGGATGCGGATGTTCCCGGGGAGCCCGGTGAGCGGCGAGAGGTTGCGCATCTCCTTCGCCCGACGCAGCGTGCCCTTCACGCGAGCGAGGAGCTCGATCGGGTCGAAGGGCTTGATGATGTAGTCGTCCGCCCCCGCGGTCAGCCCGAGCACCTTGTCGGTCGCGAGGGCCTTCGCGGTGAGCATGATGATCGAGGTGTTCGAGGTCTGTGGGTTCCGACGCAGACGGTGCGCGACCTCGAACCCGTCGATCCGCGGCATCATCACGTCGAGGAGCACCAGGTCCGGCCGGAGGCTCCCGGCCTTCTCGAGGGCCTCCTCCCCGTCGGAGGCGACGGACACCTCGTAGCCCGCGCTCCGCAGGTTGACCTCGACGAAGCGCGCGATGTCCGGATCGTCGTCCACGACCAGGATGGACTCGGGCATCAGCTCGCCCCCGCCAGAGCCTTGAGGTCTCGGGCGGCCCGGCGGGGATCGGCCGCCGCGAAGATCCCGGTCGCCGCGACCAGCACGTCCGCGCCCGCCTGCAGGCATCGGGACGCCGTCTCGAGGTTCACGCCGCCGTCGACGTGCACCTGGACCTCCAGATCGCGCCGATCGATCTCGGAGCGGAGCGCCTCGATCTTCGTGAGGACCTCCGGCCCGAACGGCTGACCCGCCCACCCGGGGTCCACGGCGAGCACGACCACGTCGTCGGCGTCCTCGAGCGCATCGAAGACCGCCTCGATGGGCGTCTGCGGAGCGAGCGCCACCCCGGCCCGCATCCCGGTGCCACGAGCCTTCCGCAGGGTCGGCCCCGGATCGGGCACGGCCTCGAGCTGGAAACTCACGGCGTCGGTGCCTGCCTGCGCGAGCTCGTCGAACATCCCCTCCGGGCTGTCGACCTGCAGGTGCGCGTGCAGCGGCAGGTCCGTATGCCGGCGGAGCGCGCCGACGACCATGGGACCGATCGAGAGGGCCGGGACGAAGTGACCATCCATGACGTCGATATGGATGAGGTCGGCATGGTCGCCGACGAGCTTTACCTCGTCGGCCAGGCGCGCGAGATCGGCCGAGAGGATCGAGGCGCCCAGCTTGGCCACGTCGCGATTCTAGTCGTGAGACGTTTCCCGCCGGCGGAATCCGGCGACGAACATCGCGTCGGACCCGTGCCGGTGAGGCCACAGGCGCACGCGTTCGGCGAGACCGTCCGGGCCGGCGATCTCGATGGGTTCGAGCTCGGGCGCTCGCCGCAGGATCGCGTCGCAGGCGGCGTCGGTCTCGGCACGCGGGAACGTGCACACGCTGTAGATGAGGCGACCGCCCGGGCGCACGAGCGCGGCGGCGGCCGTCGCGATCCCGACCTGGAGCCTTGCGAGGCTCGAGAGCTCCTCCTTGCGGGCCCGCCACAGGAGCTCGGGGCGTCGTCGCGCGGACCCGATCCCCGAACATGGAGCGTCCACCAGGACCCGGTCGAACCCGCCGCGGACCGCCGGGCGGCGACCGTCCTGGACGAGCAGGTCCGCGCTCACGCCGAGCCTCACGAGGGTTGCTCGGACGAGCTCGAGCCTCGGCAGGGAGACGTCCGCCGCCACCGTGCGACCGTCCTCGCCGATCAGGCAGGCGGCGTGCGCGGTCTTCCCGCCCGGGCCGGCGCACACGTCCAGGACGCGGTCCCCCGGTCGTGGATCGAGCGCCCGAACCACGAACGAGGACGCCTGGTCCTGCACCGCGAACCACCCACGCTCGAAGCCGGGGAGGGCCGCCGGCGCACCCGAGCCGACCACGAGCGACTCCGGGTGCACACGGCCGCGTGCGCTCGGGACGTCGGCGTCGGCGAGCGCTCGCTCGAGCGCATCGACCGTGGTCGAGCAGGTGTTCGTTCGGATCGTGAGCTCCGCGCGCTCGGCCAGGGCGGCGGCGGCCTCCTCCGTCTCGGCGTCCGACGTCACGATGCGCCGGAGCTCGCGGACGGCCCACTCGGCCAGACCGGTGCGTAACGAGACGGCGAGATCCCCCCGGCCCTCGGGCACGTCGGGCGTGGCGGTCGCGGCCCGCCGCAGGACGGCGTTCACGAACCCCCGATGGCGGTGGTCGACGAGCGCCACGGTCTCGGAGACGGCGGCGTGCGCCGGCACGCGCAGGTACGCCAGTTGGTAGGCGCCCAGACGCAGGGCGGCTCGAGCCCCCTTCGGCGCGGTGTCGAGCGGCCGTTCGAGCAGCGGCCCGAGCGCGTGGTCGATCGGCACGCGCCGTCGGAGCGTCCCGTAGACGAGCTCGGTCGCGAACGCAGCGTCCCGTTCGGACAACCGAGCGCGCCCGAGCGTGCGCGCGAGGGTGAGGTTCGAGTACGCGCCCTCGTCCGTGACGCGCCGGATCACGTCCAGCGCGATCGAACGCGCGCTCGGCCGCGGACCCGGTCGCGAACCCACCGCCGCCAGCCGCCTCGTCTCGCGCCCACCCCCGTCCACGACTACCCGAGTCGCTCGCCGGCCGCCGGACGGAAGCCGTTCACGAAGTCGGACGAGCTCATCCGCCGACGGCCCGCGGGCGCGAGCTCGAGGGGCCGGAACCCGCCCTCCCCCGTGGCGACCACGAACCCGTCCTTCGTCGCCTCGACGATCGAGCCCGGCGTCCCCGATGCCGTGACCGCCTCGGCGCGGAAGACCTTGAGGTCCGCGCCGCGGAAGGTCGTCGCGGCGCCGGGCTCCGGCGCCATCGCCCTCGTGCGGTTGACGAGATCTCGAGCGGGGTTCGTCCAGCGCAGGACGCGATCGTCGGGACCGATGCGCATGGTGAAGGTAGCGAGCGCATCATCTTGTGCCCTCGGTTCGGCGGCACCGGCCGCGAGCAGGTCGGCGGTCTCCACCACCAGGTCCGCCCCGATCGTCGCGAGGCGGGCGCCGAGCGATCCGGCGTCGTCCTGCGGGAGGATCGGCTCGGCGCGTTGGGCGATCACGGGACCGGTGTCGGTCCCCGCGTCCATCACGATCGTCGTGACGCCGGTCTCCTCGAGACCCCGCAGGAGGGCGGTCTGGACAGGGCTCGCGCCCCGGAGCGCCGGGAGCATCGAGAAGTGGAGGTTGACGGGCGCCACCCCGGGGAGGTCGAGGACGGCCTGCGGCAGGATCTCGCGGTAGGCCACGACGACGAGCAGGTCGGGACGGCTCGACATGAGCCCGTCCCACCCGGCACCCCGCTTCACGGTCTCTACCTCGACGAGCGGCAGCCCCGTCGCCCGCGCCGCCTCCGCCACCGGCGTCGGCCGGAGCTCGTTCCCGCGTCCCGCCGGGCGCGGAACGGCGGTGATCACGGCCACGATCTCGTGGTCGGATCCGGACAGGGCGAGCAGCGAGGGCACCGACCATCGGTCGTTGCCGAGGAACGCGACACGCAGCGAACGGGTCACGAGGTGGAGGATACGCAGGGACCGATCGGGGTCCGATCGGGCGCGCGTCAGGTCTCGGAGCGCTGCACCTCGAACTCGCGGAGCTGGCGCATCACGTCTCGCCGACCCGGTTCGTCGAGGCGGTCGATGTAGAGCATCCCGCTGAGGTGGTCGGTCTCGTGCTGGAAGATCCGCGCCAGCAGACCCTCGGCCCGGAGGTCGAGCGGTGACCCGTCCAAGGCCGCGCCCCGCAGTCGGACCCGAAGGGCTCGGACGAGGGGATGGTACGGACCGGGGATCGACAGGCATCCCTCCTCGAAGGTCTCCTCGTCCTCGGGCTCGGACAGCTCCGGGTTGGCGACGAAGCCGGCGTGCCCTTCGCGATCGTCGTAGACGAAACACGACGTCCTCAAGCCGACCTGGTTGGCCGCCAGTCCGACCCCCGGCGCGGCGTACATCGTCTCGAACATGTCGTCAGCGAGCCCACGCAGCGCGTCATCGAAGGTCTCGACCGGCGTCGCGGCCTCGCGCAGGACCGGGTCGCCGAGCGTTCGGATGGGCATCACGGTCACAGATCGCTCCCCCACTACAGATGCGGCTCGGCATCGACGCGGGTGACCGCGCCGCCCCCCGCAAGCCGGCGCATCGCGTCGCCGAACGCCGGGACGTCCCCCGGGTCGAGCGCGACCAAGCATATCGTCGCTCCCCCCACGCTCGACACGAGCAGCGATCGATGCGCGAGCGTGCGGAGTTCCCGTTCCAGCTCCGGGCCGCCCGACACACGGAAGACCGGCGCTCCGGCGGGGAACCCCGCGTCGGCCCGACGCGGGGCCTCGGCGCGCCGGAACCGCTCGGGTCGTCCCGACACGAGCGCCTGGACCGCCGGGTCGTTCGGCGCGTTCGTCTGCACGATGACGCGCCCGTCGGGACGGGACCACGCCGCGGCCTCGAACCAGGTCACGAGGGCGCGTTCGCGAGCGTCCACCCCGGGCCGCCGCAGCGAGGCATCGGCGTTCAGGATGCCGACCAGGTCGAGCCCCGGCGACCCGAGGTCCTTCAGGGCGTCGACGCCTCCAACCAGCACCTCGCGTTCGGACGGGAGGCGCGGCGGGTCGCCGCGATCGACCAGGGAGACGGGCACCGTGGCGACGCCGCGCGCCCATTCCTCGACCCGCTCGGCCCCGCGCCGGACGACCCCGAACCCGGACCCCCCGCACGAGGCGCACCGGCCGGGCGCCTCGCACACCACACATCGGATGGCGCCGCGCTCCAATCGCAAGGTGCCGAGGCACGAGGCGCAGGCGGCCGGTTCCCCGCAGGTGCGGCAGACGCGCGCGACACCGTAGCCGCGGATGGGCTCGAACAGGAAGGCGCGGGAGGCCGACCGCAGCGCGCGAAGGAGGCGCGGCGACCGACCCTCGGGTCCGGGTCGGACCACCTCCACGGGAGGCCACGGACGGCCGGCGGGCTCGACCGAGACGTGCTCGGTCGCCGTCGCCTCGAGCGAGGGACAGAAGGCGCTCAGGACGCTCAGCCCGCTCACGACCTGCGCTCGCATCCGCGCCACGTCGCGGACGTGGTACGAGGGCGATCGTTCCTCTCGGTGCTGCGCGTGACCCTCGCGATGCACGAAGATCAGGCCGAGATCGGCGAGCGGCGCGAACACCGCGGGGCGCGTCCCGACGACGACCCGGTAGCGCCCCTCCCCGATGTCCAACCACGTCCGGTACCGCGCCCGCTTGTCGCCGCCGAGGAACAGGACGGCATCGCCGCCGAAGGCATCGGCGATCGCCGCGGCCGTCGCGGGGACGGGGTCCGCGTCGGGGACGATCACCACCGCGGTCCGCCCGCCGGCGAGCGTCGCGCGCACGCAGTCGACGGCGACCGCCGCCTCGTCCGCCGGACCGGGCCGGACGACGAACGCCCCGCGGCCCGCGCGCGACGCCTCGAGCAGCCGAGAGCCGTTGCGGTAGGTGTGGAGGACGGAGCTCACGTCCGACCCCCGACCGACGCCCTCGGGACGGGCGTCCGGGGGCCGGGCGCCGCGACCGAGCTCCTCGGATGCGACCCGAGGAGGGACCGCGCGGCCGATGACCGTCGCGAGCGGCACCACGTAGCGTTCGCGCAACGCCATGAACAGCGCGAGCGAACGTTCGTCGAAGGCGTGGGCCGTCGAGACGACACGCCGGACGCGGAGCATCCGCTCGGGGACGTCGTCGGTGGCACCCAGCACCCAGGCGCGGGTCAACCGACCGTGGAAGGGGACCTGGACCGGGGAACCGATACCCGCACCGAGCTCCTCGGGCAGGTCGTAGGTGAACGGACGATCGAGAGCCAGGAGCGGACGGTCGATGCACACCGAGACGGGACCCCGAAGGACACCCGTCGGCGCCTCCCGCGGGGAGGTCGGGACCCGGACCGTCCCTCTACCCGAACGCGCGGCGGAGCTCATCCGCGCGATCGGTCGCCTCCCAGGGGAACTCCTTGCGGCCGAAGTGCCCGTAGGCGGCCGTGTCCTCGTAGATCGGACGGCGGAGATCGAGGTCGCGGATGATCGCCGCCGGCCGGAAGTCGAACGCGTCCCACACGACGTCGACCAGGCGCCGGGGGTCGACCTGTTCCGTCCCGAACGTGTCGACGGCGAGCGACACGGGATGGGCCGTGCCGATCGCGTACGCAACCTGGATCTGGAGCCGGTCCGCCGCGCCGGCGCTGACGAGGTTCTTCGCGACGTAACGCGCCATGTACGCCGCCGACCGGTCGACCTTGGTGGGGTCCTTTCCCGAGAAGCATCCGCCGCCGTGCGGCGCCATGCCCCCGTAGCTGTCGACGATGATCTTTCTGCCGGTCAGACCCGTGTCGGCCTTGGGCCCCCCGATCTCGAACCGGCCGGTGGGGTTGATCAGGATCCGGACGTCCTCGGCGTCGAGCTCGTACTCGCGCAGCACGGGATCGATCACCTCGGAGCGGAGGTCGGGGGCGAGCAGGGTCTCGACGTCAACCTCCTCGCGGTGCTGTGCGCTGATGAGTACGGTGTCCACGCGCCTGGCGGTGGTGCCCTCGTACGCCACCGTGACCTGGCTCTTCCCGTCCGGCCGCAGGTAGGGGACGACGCCGGCCTTGCGCACGTCGGCGAGGCGCTTGGCGACGCGATGCGCCATCGCGATCGGGAGCGGCATCAGCTCGTCGGTCTCCCGGCACGCGTAGCCGAACATCATCCCCTGGTCCCCGGCCCCGAGCGTGTCGAGCGCGTCGTTGGAGTGACCCTCGCGATGCTCGAGGGCGTCGTCGACCCCTCGGGCGATGTCCGCCGACTGCTCCTGGATCGACGTGATCACGCCGCAGGTAGCGCCGTCGATGCCGAAGTTCGCGTCCGTGTACCCGATCTCCGTGATGGTCGCGCGGACGACCGCCGGGATGTCGACGTACTCCGATGTACTGATCTCTCCGGCAACCATGACGAGGCCGGTGGTGACGAGGGTCTCGCAGGCGACTCGGCCGTTCGGGTCGACCGCCAAGATGGCGTCCAGGACCGCATCCGAGATGCGATCGGCGAGCTTGTCGGGGTGACCCTCGGTGACCGATTCCGAGGAGAACAGGTAGGCGTGACTCATCGCCGGCGAGCATATCAGCGGCCTCGGACGGCCTCGTTCTGGTCGCGGGGCCGCCCGGGTACCGCTCCGTTGGGACGATCAGGCCGTCAGGAGCTTCGCCAGGCGATCGCAGATGGCCGAGGCGAGATCGTGCTTGGTCCACTCGCGCATCGGGACGTCCTGCCCATCGGCAGACAGGATGGCGGCACGGTTCGTCTCCGAGCCGAACCCCGTCCCGTCGCGCCCGACCTCGTTCGCCACAAGGAGCTGCAGGCCTTTGCGCTGCAGCTTCTCGCGACCGGATGCCTCGACGTCGCGGGTCTCCGCAGCGAACCCGACCAGCACCGCGGTCCCGGACGCGCCCAGCTCGGCCAGGATGTCGGCGGTTGGGACGAGCCGCACCTCGGGCGGCCCCTGGTCCTTCTTGAGCTTCGTGTCCGCGGACGACTCCGGCCGGAAGTCGGCGACGGCAGCGGCCATCACGACGGCGTCCGCGTCGGGGGCCGCGTCCATCACCACCTGGCGCATCTCCTCCGCGGTGGTCACGCGCGTGACGGCAGGCCCGCTCGGGGGCTCGAGCGCCCCCGGGCCGACGATGAGCGTCACGTTCGCGCCGCGTCCGAAGGCCTGCGCGGCCACGGCGAACCCCATCTTGCCCGTGGAACGGTTCCCGATGAACCGGACGGGGTCGATCGGCTCCCATGTCGGCCCCGCCGTCACCACGATCCGCCTGCCGGCGAGGTCACCGGCGGCAGAGAGCACGTCCTCGATCGCCTCGCAGATGTCTTCGGGCTCGGTCATGCGGCCCATCCCCTCGTCCCCGGCGGCCAGGGCACCCGCGGCCGGACCGACCAGCCTCACGCCGCGTGCGGTCAGGGTGGTCGCGTTGGCCTGCGTGGCCGGGTGCTCCCACATGCCGGTGTGCATCGCGGGAGCCAGGACGAGCGGGCAGGAGGCCTCGAGCAGCGTCGACGTGAGCAGGTCGTCGGCGATGCCTTGGGCGAGCTTGGCGATGGTATTCGCCGTCGCCGGCGCGACGACCGCGACCTCTGCCTCGTGCGCGAGCCGGACGTGCAGCACGACGCCGGGCTCCTCCCACAGGTCGGTGTAGACGCGGTGATCCGAGAGCGCGGCGAACGTGGCCGGGCCGACGAAGCGCTCAGCGGAACGGGTCATCACCACCCGGACGGTGGCGCCTCGCAGACGCAGGAGCCGAACGAGGGTGCAGGCCTTGTACGCGGCGATCCCACCCGTGACGCCGAGCAGCACGCGCCGGCCCTGCAGGACGGAACGCTCAGTGGCCACGTCCCCGCCTCCTTCGCCGCTCCGGACGGGAGGGCACTCCCGGCTACTTGATGCCGACGCCCTCCGGGCGCTCGGCGCTGATCTTGCCCTCGGCGATCTCCTCGAGCGCGATCGACAGCGGCTTGTTCCGCAGCCCGGTCTCCACCAGGGGTGGCACGAACTCCGCGCGACCCTCCCCCAGCTGGTTGTAGTAGGAGTTGATCTCGCGGGCGCGCTTGGCGGCCAGCGTCACGAGCGTGTACTTCGAATCGACCTGGGCGAGGAGGTCGTCGATCTTGGGTTCGATCATGGGCTCGGGCGTCCTTCCTGTTCTTCGGCCTGTTCTTCGGCCTGTTCTTCGGCCTGTTCCTCGGCCTGTCTTCGCCCCGGATCCGCGGCCGGGTGGTGCGTCTCGTCTCTGCCCGGGTCTGCCGTCATGTCGCCCGGGGGCCCGGGTCCTCGGGATGGCCGCCCACCTGCGGAGACGCACCGATGATAGCAGCGACCTCGTCCGCCGCACGCTCGGCGTCGTCGTTCACGATCACGAGGTCGAACGCCTCCCGATGACCCAGCTCCCAGTCGGCCTTCGACAGCCGCGCCGCCAGCCGCTCGTCGGTCTCGGTGCCCCTGGAGCGCAGGCGCCGCTCGAGCTCCTCCATCGTGGGGGGCTCGAGGAGGATCAGGACCGCCTCGGGGATGACCTCCCGGACGTGCCGGGCACCCATCACGTCGAGCTCGAGGACCACGTCGGTGCCGGCCTCGAGCGCCTCGCGGACCGGCTCGGCCGGCGTCCCCGACCGGTGACCGAAGATCTCCTCCCACTCCAGCAGCTCGCCCGAGGCGATCATCGCGTCGAACTCGTCGTCCGAGACGAATCGGTAGTCGATGCCGTCGCGTTCCGCCGGCCGTGGTGCGCGGGTCGTGACCGAGACCGACAGGTGGGTCGCGGGGACGCGCTCGCGAACCAGCCGGACGACCGTCCCCTTCCCGACCCCGGACGGTCCGGCGACGACGAACAGCCTCCCGCGCCGTCTGGCCAGCGGTGGCTACTTCTTCGCGAACTCGCCGAGGAGCGACTCGCGCTGCTTCGCGCCGAGACCGCGAACCCGTCGACTGGCGGAGATGTCGAGTCGCTCCATGATCTTGCGCGCCCGGACCTTCCCCACGCCCGGGAGCGACTCGAGGACCGTCGAAACCTTCATCTTGCCCACCGTGTCGTCGTCCTGCCTGGACAGCACGTCCTTCAACGTGATCTTCCCGGACTTCAGCTGGCCCTTGAGCTCCGCGCGCTTCTTCCGCGCCACGGCGGCCTTCTCCAGGGCCTGCTTGCGCTGTTCATCCGTCAGGACGGGTAGGGGCATCAGAGCACTCCTTACACTCGGGGGCCGGAAGCCCGCGAGTATAGTCACGGCCCCGCGAGGGCATCAACGCGACTCGTGCGCTCTACCTGCGGGTTTCCGCCGCGGCGCGGCCCTCAGCGGACCGCCGCGACGATCGCGCGGGCGACGCCGGCGGGGTCGGACGATCCGGTGATCGGTCGACCGACGACGAGGTAATCGGCGCCGCGTTCGATCGCCTCCTCCGGTGTGAGGATGCGGACCTGATCGTGACCGTTCGATCCGGCTGGACGGATCCCCGGAACGACGAGGCACGCGTCGGCTCCGACCACCTCGCGAACCTGCGCGACGTCTTCGCCCGAGACGACGACGCCGTCCGCTCCGGCCGCGACCGCCTCGAACGCGAGCGACGCGGGCGACGCGAGACCCTCGCCGGCGAGGCTCGAGAGCACGGTCACGGCGAGGACCTTGGGGGCTGCGTGACGACCGAGCTCGGCACCGGCGACCGCGCCTCGGACGCCCGCGGCGACCATCGCCTCGCCGCCGAGCGCATGGACCGTCAGCATCGAGATCCCCAGCCTGGCGCAGTTCCGGGCGGCACCCTCGACGGTGTTCGGGATGTCGTGCAGCTTGACGTCGAGGAAGACGGGCGCGAACGGGCGCAGCCGCGTCACGGCCTGCGGACCGTGCGCCGCGAACAGCTCGAGCCCGACCTTGATCGCGCCCGCCTCACCGTCCAGGCGCCGAGCCATCGCCTCGGCCTCCTCGACGTCCGAGACGTCGAGGGCGACGATCAACGGGTTGTCCGGGCGCGGGATCACGCGGGGCCGACCTCGGGGCCGCGAACCCGGACGCGGCCACGGAGCTCGGCGGGCGACGCGAATCCCTTCTCCTTGAGGTACCGCGCGATCGCCTGCGCGATCTTCACGTGGACGGACGGGTCGATGAGCAGGGCCGTGCCGACCTGGACCGCCCACGCCCCGGCGAGCAGGAACTCGACGGCGTCCCCGCCGGTGGCGATGCCGCCGACAGCCATCACGGGCACATGCGGGAGCGCCCGGGCTACCTGGTAGACGGCGCCGAGGGCGATCGGCTTGATCGCCGGGCCCGAGAGCCCGCCCATCGGCGTCGCCGTCCGGGTCCGCAGGCGCTGCGGGTCGACGGCGAGCGCGGGGATCGCGTCGATCAACGTGAGCCCGAACGCCCCCGCTCGGACGCACGCCTGCGCCACCTCGACCAGACCGGGGAGCAACGGTGGGAGCTTCGCGAACACGGGCACGCGCGACAGGCGGGCAACGGCCCCGACGATCTCGGTCAGACGCTCCGGGCGCGCGTAGAAGGGTTCCCCCTCGCGTTCCTCGTCCGGGCAGGACACGCACACCTCCAGGGCGACCACCCCCGGCTTGAGGTGCATCGCGCTCGCGACGTTCACGTACTCGCCGAGGCTGGCCCCCGCGACCGAGGCCACCACCGGCACCCCCGCCTTCGTGAGCCTCGGCAGGTCGTGGTCGAGGAAGGCCAGCACGCCGGGGTTCTGCCACCCGATGGCGCTCAGCAGGCCGGACGAGGTCTCCGCCGAACGCGGGGTCGCCCACCCCTTCGTCGGCCCGAAGGTGAGGCTCCGCGTCACGACGCCCCCGAGCCGGTGTAGGTCGACGAGGGCGGGGACGTCGTGACCGGTCGCGAGGCACCCCGACGCCGACAGCACGGGTTGCGGGAATCGGAGACCGTTCAAGTCGACCGCGAGATCGGGCCTCATGGGCCCTCGCTCGAGGTCCAGCCGATCATCCGGGCCACGTCTTGACCACCGGGAAGCCCTCCGGCGGCGTGGCGATCATGCGCGGCTCCTCGCCCATCCACCTGTCCCACAGGATCCTCGCCGGGTTGAACACCGGACCGTCGATGCACGCCCGCAGGTTGTCGTACCCCGAACCGTCCTTGCGGATCACCGGCACGGTGCAGGTGAAGCACAGCCCGATCCCGCACGCCATCTCCTCCTCCACGGCGATCTGCGACGGGATCTGGCGTTCGGAACAGAACTCCGAGACACGCCGGAGCGTCTGCCGCCTGGCGGCCGCGTAGATGACCTCGGCGCCCGTCGACTCGACGACCTGCGGCAGCACGTCGATGACGGTCCCGGTCTCCCCGAGGCTCCCGTCCTGCGTCGTGATGACGATGGTCTGCGCGAGGCGCTTGCCCTCGATCGGCTTGAAGACCATCTCGTGGTTCTCGGCGCCCACCAGCAGGTCCACGCGCTTCCCGCGCGCCCGGAGCTCCTGGCCCAGGAAGTACATCGGCGCGGACCCGTGACCCTCGGCCACGAGGAGGCACGTCGACAGCTTCGTCGGATACGCGAACGCCTTGCCGAGCGGCCCGATCACATCGAGGAACTGGTGCGCCCTGACCTCGGCGAGCCAGTTCGACCCTGGCCCCCGCGGATCGAACACGAACTCGAGCGTCCCGGCCCAGCCGCCGCGCCGAGACGCCTGATGGATCGAGAAGTGACGCCGGAGCAGGAACGTACGGCCCTCGGGCATCGCGACCGAGACGAACTGACCGGGGCGCACACGCTCGGCGACCTCGGGGGCGACGATCGTGATCGAGTGGTACGAGCCCACGCGTTTGGCGTTCAGGACCTCGGCGCGCACGCGCCTCATGACGCCACCTCGGCATGGTCCTGCCCGAACGCCAGCCGTTCCTGCACCGCGACCGTCGCTTCCGCGTCCCGATGGAACTCCTGGAGGCACCGAGGCTCCCCCGTCTCGCCCCGCAACGCCTCGATGCCGCGAAGCGCGGCGAGCACGGCGGGCAGGGTCGTGATGCAGGGGATCCCGGCCTGAGCGGCCGCGACCCGGATCAGCGAGCCGTCGGTCCGCGGCCCGCGTCCGAACGGCGTGTTCACCACGAGGTCGACCTCATGGTCGCGGATCAGGTCGACCACCGAACGCCCGCCCTCGGACACCTTCGAGACCCGCGAGACCGCGATCCCCGCGCGTTCGAGGACGGCGGCGGTCCCGCGCGTGGCGAGCAGGTGGAAGCCGAGGTCGGCGAGGCGCTTGGCCGGATACAGGATCGACCGCTTGTCCCGGTTCGCGACGGAAACGAAGATCGTCCCCTCGCGTGGCAGCGAGGCGCCGCTCGCCACCAACGCCTTGGCGAGGGCCCGCCCCGGATCGGCGTCGATGCCCATCACCTCGCCCGTCGAACGCATCTCGGGACCAAGCAGCGTGTCGACGCCGGGGAAGCGCCCGAACGGGAGCACGGCCGCCTTCACCGCCGTGTACGGCAGGCGCAGGTAGTGGCGTGGCCCGGCCGGCACCGTGCCCTGCTCGCGCAGCTCCGCGAGCGTGCGGCCGAGCAGGACGGATGTGGCGACCTTCGCGAGCGGCACCCCGGTGACCTTCGACACGAACGGGACGGTACGAGATGCTCGCGGATTCGCCTCCAGCACCCAGATCCGCTCGTCCTTGCTCGCGAGCTGCAGGTTGATGAGCCCACGCACGTCCAACCGCAGGGCCAGCCTCCGCGTGATGCGCTCGACCTCGTCCAGCTCGTCGTCCGAGAGCGTCGCGGGCGGGATCTGGCAGGACGAGTCGCCCGAGTGGACCCCGGCCTCCTCGATGTGCTCCATCACGGCCCCCACGTACACATCCGTTCCGTCGCACACGGCGTCGACATCGATCTCCACGGCACCCTCGAGGAAGCGGTCGATCAGGACCGGATGATCCGGACCGGCGGCCGCCGCGCTCGCGACGAACCGCTCGAGCTCGTCCTCGCCGTACACGATCTCCATGGCCCGCCCGCCCAAGACGTAGGAGGGCCGGACCACCACGGGGTACCCGATCCCTGCCGCGATCGTCCGAGCCTCGTCGAGATCGTTCGCCTCCCCATGCTCCGGCGCCGCGATGCCGAGCTCGTGCAGGAGGTCGGCGAACTTCCCGCGGTCCTCGGCGAGGTCGATCGAGACCGCCGGCGTCCCAAGCACGGGGAGGCCGGCCGCCTCGAGTTCTCGGGCCATCCGCAGCGGCGTCTGCCCGCCGAACTGGCAGATCACGCCGATCGGTCGTTCGGCCTCGCACACCCCGAGCACGTCCTCCGTCGACAACGGCTCGAAATACAGGCGGGCGCTCGTGTCGTAATCGGTCGACACCGTCTCCGGGTTCGAGTTGACCATCACGGCCTCGTAGCCGGCATCCCCGAGCGCGAACGCCGCGTGGACGCAGGCGTAGTCGAACTCGATCCCCTGCCCGATCCGGTTGGGGCCGGCCCCCAGGATGAGGACCCGCGGCCGCTCTGCCGGTCGGACCTCGTCCTGCTCCTCGTACGTCGAGTAGTGGTACGGGGTCCGCGCGGGGAACTCGCCCGCGCACGTGTCGACCGTTTTGAACACCGGGCGGACGCCGAGCTCGATCCGTCGCGCCCTGAGGGCCGCTTCGTCGGACGACGTGAGGACGGCCAACCGGCGGTCGGACAGCCCCATCCGCTTGGCCCGCCGGAGCGATGCGGCATCCAGCGTCTCGAGACCCACCCCCTCGAGCGCCGCCACCTCCTCGCTCACCTGCGCGATCTGATCCACGAACCACGGATCGATCCCGCTCGCCCCCGCGACCTCCTCCACCGATCGGCCCGCCCGCAGCGACGCCTCGACCAGGTGCAGACGATGCTCGCTCGGCAGGGCGATCGCCTCGAGTGACGCGGGGTCGGGCGCGCCGCCGAGGTCCGCGTCCGGCCGTTCGAGCGAGCGCCAGGCCTTGCCGAGCGCCTCCTTGAAGGTGCGCCCGATGGCCATCACCTCGCCGACGGACTTCATCGTCGAGCTGAGCACCGGATCGGCTTCGGGGAACTTCTCGAAGGCGAACCGGGGCACCTTCACCACCACGTAGTCGAGCGCCGGCTCGAACGCCGCGAGCGTGACGCCCGTGATGTCGTTCGCGATCTCGTCCAGGCGGTATCCGATCGCGAGGAGCGCCGCGACCTTCGCGATCGGGAACCCGGTCGCCTTCGAGGCCAGTGCCGACGAACGGGACACGCGCGGATTCATCTCGATCAGGACCTGGCGTCCGCTGCGTGGGTCGACCGCGAACTGGATGTTCGAGCCGCCCGTCTCCACGCCGATCGCCCGGATGCAGGCGAGCGCCCCGTCGCGCATCCGCTGGTACTCGCGATCGGACAGCGTCATCGCGGGCGCGACGGTGATCGAGTCGCCGGTGTGCACGCCCATCGGGTCGACGTTCTCGATCGAGCAGATCACGACGGCGTTGTCCGCAGCGTCGCGCATGAGCTCGAGTTCGAACTCCTTCCACCCGGCGACCGACTCCTCGACGAGGATCTCGGTCACCGGGCTTATGGCGAGGCTCCGGGCGGCGACGCGCTCGAGTTCCGGGCGGTCCCGCGCGAACCCGCTCCCCCCGCCGCCGAGCGTGAACGAGGGCCGGACGATGACGGGGAAGCCGATCTCCTCGCCGAGCTCGAGGGCACGGTCGAGCGAACGGGCGGTCCCCGCGCGCGGCGTCTCGAGCCCGGCCCGAGCCATCGTCTCCTTGAAGCCGCTCCGATCCTCCGCGCGATGGATCGCCTCCAGGCCGGCGCCGATCAGGCCGACGCCGAGGCGGTCGAGGTCGCCGGACTCGGCGAGCTCGACGGCGACGTTCAGCGCGGTCTGGCCGCCGAGCGTCGGCAGGATCACGTCGGGCCGTTCCCGCTCGAGCACGCGCAGGACAGAGTCCGGCGTCAACGGCTCGACGTAGGTCCGGTCGGCGAACTCCGGGTCGGTCATGATCGTTGCGGGGTTCGAGTTCACGAGCGAGACGTGGAACCCCTCCCGCCGCAGCACCTTGCACGCCTGGGTCCCCGAGTAGTCGAACTCGCACGCCTGCCCGATCACGATCGGGCCCGAGCCGATCACCAGGATCCGCTCGAGGTCCGTCCGCCTCGGCATCAGGCCGCCTCCATCAGCGCTCGGAACTCGTCGAACAGGTACCGAGCGTCGTGGGGCCCGGGCGCCGCCTCCGGGTGGTACTGGACCGAGATCGCCGGCACGTCCAGGCACCGGAGCCCCTCGAGCGTGCCGTCGTTCAGGTTCCAGTGGCTGAGCTCGGCGCGTCCGAACGCCGTCCGCGCGAGGTCGCCCTCGCGCGGCCACCCGTCCGGCGCCACCGCGAACCCGTGGTTGTGGCTCGTGACCTCGACCCGTCCGGTCCGCAGGTCCTTCACCGGCTGGTTGGCACCGCGGTGGCCGAACGGGAGCTTGAACGTCCGCCCACCGAGCGCGAGCCCCAGCAGCTGGTGTCCGAGGCAGATCCCGAACACGGGCATCGCCCCGAGCAGGGACCGGCAGGCCTCGATCCCGTACGTCGTGACCGCCGGGTCCCCGGGACCGTTGGACAGGAAGACGCCGTCGAACCCTCCGGCCCGGACGTCGGCGGCCGGGGTCGTGGCCGGGACCACCGTCGCCTCGATCCCCGCAGCCGCGAGCCGACGCAGGCTGTTCCGCTTCAGTCCGAAGTCGTAGGCGGCCACGCGGTAGACGCGCCCTCTGTCCCGCGCGGCGGGTCCGACGACCTCGTGAGCCGGATACGGGCGGTCAACGCTCACGTCCTTCGCGAGGTCGGCCCCCACCATCGCCGGGTGCGACCGGACGCGTTCGAGCAGGGAGGCGGGTTCGAGGTCGACGGTGGAGAGCCCGCACCGCATCGCGCCACGCTCCCGCAACCGCAGGGTGAGCCGGCGCGTGTCGACCCCCTCGATGCCGACCACGTCGGCGCGCGCGAGCTCGTCGGCGAGCGAGCCCGTCGCTCGCCAGCTGGAAGCGCGGCGGGCGGCCTCCCGGACCACGAACCCCGACACGTGCACGCGACCCGACTCCGCGTCCTCCGCGTTCGTGCCGTAGTTGCCCTGCTCCGGGGCCGTCATCACGACCACCTGCCCGGCGTACGAGGGATCGGTGAGCACCTCCTGGTACCCGGACATGCCCGTGTTGAAGACCGCCTCGCCGAACCCCTCCTCGGTCCCACCGAACGCGGTGCCCCCGAAGGCGCTGCCGTCCTCCAGCACCAGGAGCGCATCCGGTCCGTCCGTCACCGCTGCGGCTTCCCGTCCGCGACGACGAGCACCCCGCGGAGCATGGTGTGCACCACCCGGCCGCGCAGGGCGCGGCCGAGGAACGCGGAGTTGCGGCTCCTCGAGGCGAACGGCGGCTCGACCGTCCACTCGGCCGCCGGATCGAACGCGACCAGGTTCGCGGGCCTCCCGGGCGCGATCGGTCCGCCGTGGTCGGCGGCGCCGAGGATCCGCGCGGGGGTGACCGACATCGCCTCGATCGCGCGAGCGACGGAGAGCTGGCCCGGTTCCACCAGGTACGTGAGCACCGCGGCGAGCGCCGTCTCGAGCCCGATCGTGCCGAAGGGCGCCTGGTCGAACTCGACCTCCTTCTCTTCGACCGCATGCGGCGCATGATCGGTCGCGACGGCGTCGATCGTCCCGTCCCCCAGACCCTCTCCGAGCGCGGCTCGATCCTCCGGCGAGCGCAGCGGCGGGTTCATCTTCCGGTTGGTGTCGTACGTGACGAGGTCCTCGTCGGCGAACACGAGGTGATGCGGGGTCACCTCGGCGGTGACCCGCAAGCCCTCGGCCTTGGCCCGGCGCACCATCTCGACCGAGCCGGCCGACGAGAGGTGGCACAGATGCAGCCGTCCGCCCGTCAGTCGCGCGACGGCGAGATCGCGGGCGACCACGACCTCCTCCGCCTCCCGGGGTTGGCCAGCGAGCCCGAGCGAGGAGGAGACGAGACCCTCGTGCATCTGTCCGCCCTCGGCGAGCGAGGCGTCCTCGCAATGCTCAGCGATGACCGCGCCCTCGAAGGCGCGCACGTACGTGAGGGCATTGCGCAGCACGCGCGCGTCCGGCACGCAGCGCCCGTCGTCGCTGAACAGGCGGACGCCGGCCTCGAACAGCTCGCCGAGCTCGGCCATCGCCTCCCCCTCGAGCCCTCGCGTGATCGCCCCCACGGGGAAGACGTCGCACGTCCCCGCGGCCCGGCCCAGCTCGAGCACCTCGTGGATCACGGCCGCGTTGTCGGCCACGGGGTCCGTGTTCGCCATCGGGGAGACGGCGGTGAACCCACCCAGCGCGGCCGCGCGGCATCCGGTCTCGACGGTCTCCTTGTCCTCGCGACCGGGCTGGCGCAGGTGCGTGTGGAGATCGACCAGGCCGGGTGCCAGCACCAGCCCGTCGCAGTCGAGGACCGTCTCGCTCCCGGACCCCGCCGGCGCGACGACGCCGCCGTCGACGAGCACGTCGGCGACCTCGTCCCTTCCTGAGGCGGGGTCGATCACCCGTGCGCCGCGGAACAGGATCGGTTCAGGCATCCGATGTGACCTCCTCGGGCAACCGCACCATCCGGGCCTCGGACCCCGAACCGCCGAGGAGGAGATACAGCAGGGACATCCGGATCGCGATCCCGTTCGTCACCTGCTCCTCGATCACGGCACGCGGGAGGTCGGCGACGTCCGAATCGATCTCGATCCCCCGGTTCATCGGTCCCGGATGCATGACCAACGCGCCCTCCGGTAACGACCCGGCGCGCTCCCGCGTCAGGCCGAACAGCCGCGCGTACTCGCGGACGCTCGGGAAGTACTGCTGTCGCTGACGCTCCTTCTGGACCCGCAGCATGTAGCAGACGTCCAGCTTGGGGAGCACCGCCTCGAGGTCGTGGCTCACCTGGACCCCCCACCCGGGCGCGTCCGGCGGGATCAGCGTCGGCGGGCCGACGAGGGTGGCCTCTGCCCCCATCTTCACCAACGCGAACGAGAGCGATCTCGCCACCCGCGAGTGCATGACGTCGCCAACGATCGCGACCCGCAACCCCTCGAGGCGTCCCAGGCGGTCGCGCATCGTGTACAGATCGAGCAGGGCCTGCGTGGGATGCTCGTGGGTGCCGTCCCCGGCGTTCAGCACGCTGCCGTTCACCCATCGGGTGAGGGTGAGGGGGGCCCCGCTCGACGAGTGGCGGATCACGATCGCGTCGGCCCCCATCGCCTGAAGGGTGAGCGCCGTGTCCTTCAAGCTCTCGCCCTTCGAGACGCTCGACCCGCTGCTGGAGAAGTTGATCACGTCCGCGGACAGCCGTTTGGCGGCCAGCTCGAAGCTGATCCGGGTCCGTGTGGAGTTCTCGTAGAAGAGGTTCACGACGGTGCGGCCGCGGAGCGCCGGGACCTTCTTGATCACCCTCGTGCCGACCTCGCGGAAGGATTCGGCCGTATCGAGGATCCGGACGACGTCGCCGGCCGTCACGTCGTGGATCGAGAGCAGGTGTCGGTTCATGCGCCCCCACTGTGCCTCGTCCCGGGGTCGCTCGTTCGGGACCCGGTCGCGACCGGGTCCTCCACGAGCACCGCGTCCTCGCCGTCCACCTCGCGGAGCGCGACGCGGACGTCCTCGTCCTTGCGCGTGGGGACGTTCTTGCCGACGAAGTCGGCCCGGATCGGCAGCTCGCGGTGGCCCCGATCGACGAGCACCGCGAGCTGGATCGCGGTCGGTCGTCCGAAGTCGACGAGCGCGTCCATCGCCGAGCGGATCGTCCGGCCGGTGAACAGCACGTCGTCGACGAGCACGACCGTCCGCCCGTTGATGTCGAAATCGATCCGCGTCTCGTGGACCTCCGGTGCCTCGGCGCGGATCCCGATGTCGTCCCGGTAGAAGGTGATGTCGAGGGCCCCGACGGGCACGACGCGTCCCTCGATGCGCCCGATCTCGGCGGACAGGCGCTCGGCCAGGTCGTCGCCGCGGGCGGCGATCCCGACCAGGACCACGGCCTCCGCACCATCGTTTCGCTCGACGATCTCATGCGCGATGCGGGTGAGAGCCCGGCGGACCTCTGCCTCATCCATCAGCCGCGAGGCCGTCATCCGACGCCGCCCGTCGGGCCCATCGAGAAGGAACGCCCGGCCGCATGCTGCGGCAGGGCGTCGTCGTCGCGCAACACCGTCTCCGGCTCCCTTCCCGGCCTCGCGGGACCGGACTTAAAGGGGGGAAGTTCGAGGCGAGGATAGCACGGTCCCTCGGGCGAGCCCCAGACAGGCCCTCCGGGCGTACACTGGGGGCCGACATCGAAGGGCGGGAGTCCGGATGAACGAGTGGGTGATCGTCGGCATCGTGGCGTTGATCGTCTTCCTCTTCGGAGCGAAGAAGCTTCCCGATCTTGCCCGTTCGCTCGGCAAGTCCTCGAGCGAGTTCAAGAAGGGGATGTCCGAGGGCGCATCGGAGTCCGAGCAGGCCGGCACTTCCGAGGACGCCGAGAAGCGCTCGGAGGGCAAGGCGCAGACCTCCGAATAGGGACGACCCTCAGCTCCGCTCCCCGGATCGCTCGAGCCCGTCGGCGATCTTGCCGAGCACACCGTTCACGAAGCGCCCGGAGTCGTCGGTCGATAGGTCCTTGGCGGCCCTCACGGCCTCGTCGATCGCCACCCCCACCGGCACCGCCCGGTCGAACAGCAGCTCGTAGCTCGCGGCGCGGAGCACCGTTCGATCGACGGAGGCCATCCGGTCGACGGTCCACCCCTCCGAGTGGGCCCCGATCGTCTCGTCGAGCTCCTTCAGGTGGTCGGTGACCCCCTCGACGAGCTCGCGGGCGAACGCGGGCACGTCCCGACCGGAGTCGATCCACCCCGCGAGGACCGAACGCCCGTCGGTCCCGGTCACATCGGCCTGGAACAAGATCTCGATCGCGAGGCGTCGCTGCTGCCGTCGCGAGCTCAAGCAGTCACTTGACCCGTTCGATGTACGCGCCCGAACGCGTGTCCACCTTCACGCGCTCCCCCTCCTCGACGAACATCGGGACCTGGATCTCGGCGCCGGTCTCGAGGACGGCGGGCTTCATCGCGTTGGTCTTGGTGTCGCCCTTCACGGCCGGCTGCGTCTTGGTGATCGACAGGGCGACCGAGGCCGGGAGCTCCACGGCGATCGGGGTCCCCTGGTGCATCGAGACCTGGGCGGAGGAGCCCTCGGAGAGCCAGCTCGCGCCCTCCCCTACGACCTCGGCCGCGACCGGGATCTGCTCGTAGGAGTCCATGTCCATGAACGTGAAGGCCTCGCCGTCGCGGTACAGGTACTGCATCTCCTTGCGCTCGACGATCGCGAGCCCGACCTTGACGCCGGCGTTGAAGGTGCGCTCGACCACCGAGCCGGTCTTGACGTTACGGAGCTTCGTCCGGACGAAGGCGCCACCTTTCCCGGGCTTCACGTGCTGGAACTCGACGACCTGGAACAGCGTGCCGTCGAGCTCGAGCGTCATCCCGTTCTTCAGGTCGTTCGTGGAGACGCTCACAGCACCATCAGCTCCTTGGTGGAACGCGGGATCTCGCGGTGTCCGTCGGCGGTCACCTCGACCATGTCCTCGATCCGGACGCCTCCGAGCCCCGGAATGTACACGCCGGGTTCGATCGTGACGACCATGCCCTCGACGAGCTCCTCGCCGTCGTCCCACCGCAGGAAGGGCGCCTCGTGGATCTCGAGCCCGACGCCGTGACCCAGGCCGTGGGGGAACGCCTCCCCATGGCCCGCGTCGGTGATCACCGCGCGGGCCGCCGCGTCCACTTCGACCGTGGTCGCGCCCGGCCGCACCGCCTCGATCCCCGCTCGCTGCGCGGCCGCGACCACGTCCCGGATCTCGCTCATCCGCGGGTCGGGTTCACCGAACGCCACGGTACGCGTGACGTCGGAGTGGTAGCCGTCCGAGAGCGCGCCGAAGTCCAGCTTGACCAGGTCGCCGCGCGCCAGCCCTCGATCGGTCAGATGGTGGTGCGGCTCGGCGGCATGGTCGGCGAACGCCACGATCGAGTCGAACGCGCGATCCTCTGCCCCGGCCTCGATCATCGCGCCCTCGAGCATCATGGCGAGCTGGCGTTCGCTCATCCCCTCCCGGAGCCCGCCGTCCAGCACGACCGTCTCGAACGCCCGGTCGGCGAAGCCCTGTGCCCGGTCGATCAGCGCGATCTCGTCGGGGTCCTTCGTCCTCCGTTGGCGCTCGACATCCTGACCCGCCGGGACGAGCTCGAGCCCGTCGGCCAGCTCGGTCAGCTGCTCCCACGCCTCGTACGTGATCGCGTGGCGTTCGAACCCCGCTCGCGAGACGCCCAGCGTCGCGCAGGCATCGACCAGCGGTTGCGGATAGCCCTGTCGGTACACGGTTCGCGGCAGATCGGGCACCTCGTGCTCCGACTGGGCGCCGTATCGGCCGTCGGTCAAGAACACGGCCGAGCCGTCGGTCGCTACGACGACCTGCGCGTTCGACCCCGTGAACCCGGTGAGGTACCGGACGTTCGGCAGGTGGGTGACGATCAGCGCGTCGAGCTCGAGCTCGCCGAGTCGCTCGGCCAGGCGCGCGCGCCTCAGCCCGTGATCCACGGCAGCGCCTCCAAGGCGACGTGGTACCCGCCCGCGCCCGCCCCGGCGATCGTCGACCGGCACGCGGCCGAGATCACCGAGTGCCGCCGGAACTCCTCGCGCGCGTAGATGTTCGTCATGTGAACCTCGATCACGGGCAGACCGCAACCCTCGACGGCGTCGCGGAGCGCGTACGACGTGTGCGACAGGGCGCCGGGGTTGACCACGACGGCCACGAACCCCTCGTCGGCGGCCCCGTTCATCCACCCGATCAGCTCGCCCTCGTGGTCGGACTGCCGCCACACGAGCTCGTGCCCGAGCCGCGTCCCGCGCTCGGCCACCTCGCCCATGATCTCCTCGAGCGTCTGCGTGCCGTAGCGCTCAGGTTCGCGGCGCCCGAGCGCCCCGAGGTTCGGTCCGAACAGGAACAGCACCCGCATCCTCAACCCCCCATCGCCTGCGCGGTCGATCCCGCCTGCTCGAGCGTGGTCCGCAGCAGCTCCTGCGGGACGGCGTCCTCCACGGCCGGGCGCCCGACGTCGTCGAGCATCACGAACCGCACGCCGCTCCGGTACTTCTTGTCCAGGCGGATCACCTCCAGGGTCTCGTCGACGGGCGGGAGCGCGCCGTCGGTCTCGAGCCCCAGCGACGAGAGCAGCCGGACGTGACGCGCGGCGAGACCGGCCGGCGCCCGCCCGAGCGACTCGGACAAGCGGGCCGCGAACACCATGCCGACCGCGATCGCCTCGCCGTGCGTCCGGCCCTCGAAGGCGTCGAGGCGCTCGAGGGCGTGACCGAGCGTGTGACCGTAGTTCAGGACGAGGCGGCCTCCGGCGTCGCGTTCGTCGAGGGCCACGACGGCCGCCTTCGCGCGAACGCACCGCGAGACGACCGACTCGAGCGCGGCGGGCTCGCGTCGCAGCAGCGGCGAGGGATCGCGCTCGAGCAGCTCGAGCAGCTCGAGGTCGAGCGTGAGCGCGTACTTAGCCACCTCCGCGAGCCCGCTCCTGAACGCTCGATCGGGCAGGGTCGCCAGCGTGCCGATGTCGGCGAGCACCGAGACCGGTTGATGGAACGCGCCGACGAGGTTCTTGCCCTCGGGCAGGTTGACGCCGCTCTTGCCCCCGATCGCGGCGTCCACCTGCGCCGTCAGCGTCGTGGGCACCTGCACGAACGGCACGCCGCGCATGTAGGTGGCCGCGACGAACCCTGCGAGGTCCCCGACCGCCCCGCCCCCGAGCGCCACGACCGGATCGTCCCGGTGCGCCTCCTGCGTGGCGAGCTGGCGCTGGAGCGCGTTCATGACCGCGAGCGACTTGGCCTCCTCGCCCTCGGGGACGCCGAGGTGGACGACGCCCCAGCCGCGCTCGGCCAACCCCTCGGACAACCCGCCGAGGTAGCGGTCGGCGACCCGGGCGTCCGCGATGACGAACGCCCGCTCGGCCCCTGGCAAGGGCGGAACGAGGTCGCCTGCCCGGGCCAGGACGTCCGTCCCGATGCAGACGTCGTACGGCCGTCCCGGCATCCGAACGCTCACGCGCTCCAACGCAGGAGCTCCTCCTCGATCGCGGCGGCGACCTCCTCGACGGGCCCGCTCGCATCGATCACGTGCGCTGCGAACTCCCGGTACAGGGGCTCGCGGTCACGGAAGAGCCGCTCGAGGTCGCCCTCGGCGCGGATCAGCGGGCGGTCGGCCCCGGGCCGAACGCGTTCATGCAGCACCTCCAACGGAACCGAGAGGAACACCACCTCGCCGGTCGCTCGGAGCGTCACGCGGTTGGCCGGTTCGAGGACCACGCCGCCGCCGCAGGAGACGACCGAGGGATCGCGCGACGCGACGTCGACGAGCGCCGCCGCCTCGAGCTCGCGGAACCGAGCCTCGCCGTCCGTGTGGAAGATCTCTCGCACCGAGGAGCCCGCCACCCGCTCGATCCGGTCGTCCAGCTCGACGAACGGCACCCCGAGACGACGCGCCAGCTCGGGACCGACCGTCGACTTGCCCGAACCGGGCATCCCCACGAGGTAGACGATCACGGCAGCCCGGCCACGAACGCGTCGAGGTTGCGGCGGGTCTCGGGGAGGGAGTCGCCGCCGAACTTCTCCAGCGCGGCCTGAGCCAGGACGAACGCGACGACGGCCTCCCCCACCACCGCGCCGGCCGGCACCGCGCAGACGTCGGTCCGCTGGGTGATCGCGACCTCCGGGCGCCCGGTCGACAGGTCGACCGTGGCGAGCGGCTTGGGCACGGTCGAGAACGGCTTCATCGCGGCCCGGACGCGGATCGGCTGCCCGGTGCTCATGCCTCCCTCGATACCGCCCGAACGCGCGCTCCTGCGCCGCAGTCCCCCCCGCCCGGGCACGATCTCGTCGTGCGCGCGCGACCCCGCCTTGGAGGCCGAGGCGAACCCCTCGCCCACCTCCACGCCCTTGACGGACTGGATGCTCATGAGCGAGAGGGCGATCCGGGCATCGAGCTTGCGGTCGAACTGCACGTGGGATCCGAGACCCGGCGGGCAGCCGTACGCGACCACCTCGAACACGCCTCCGACCGTGTCACGGTCCTTGCGGATGCGGTCGATCTCGGCCACCATCCGATCGGACGCCACCTCGTCGAGGCAGCGGACCGGCGACGCGTCCACGATCTCCAGATCCTCGGGCCGGGGCACCCGCGTCGAGCGCGCGGCCACCTTGCCGATCCGCACGACGTGCGAGACGACCTCGACGCCGAGCTCCGCGAGCAGCGCCTTGCAGAACACGCCGAGCGCCACCCGCATGGCCGTCTCGCGGGCGCTCGCGCGCTCCAGCACGTTGCGCACGTCGTCGAACCCGTACTTGAGCGAGCCGGCGAGGTCGGCGTGGCCGGGGCGGGGGCGCGTGAGCCGCTCAGCCGGATCGGGCTCCCCCTCGACCGACATCAGGTCCCGGTACTTCCGGTCCCACTCCGCGTTCTCGATCGTGACCCCGATCGGGCTGCCGAGCGTGAGGCCGTGCCGGACGCCGGACACGATCTCGAACCGGTCACCCTCGAGCTTCTGGCGACCGCTCCGACCGTAGCCGTGCCGGCGTCGCGCGAGCTCGCCCGCGATCTCCTTGGGCGAGACCGGGACACCGGCCGGCAGACCCTCGAGGACGCCGACGAGCGCCTTGCCGTGCGATTCACCGGCCGTGAGCAGGCGCAACATGGGATGCATCATAGGGTCCGCCCTCGTCGACCCGCGCCGCCACCGTGCGGTCGTCCGCTCCGATCGTGGGATGGGCGGAGGGCGGCCCCGTCTCCGAGGCCGCCCTCTCGGACCGGCGGCCGCGTCCCCCGATCGCGGCGCCGGTGCTCTCCGGCAGCGTTCCCCGTTCCCCGACGGCCGAAGGCGCCTACTTCTCGCAGAGCTCGAAGCTCTGATCGCCGAACAGGAACTTGGCGCACGTCCCGTCGATCTTCACGAGCTTGAAGTTGTCGTCGAACGTCGCGCCCGTCTCCACGGTGTAGACCTTGCCGTCGACCGAGACGTCCAGCTTCTTCCCGGTGCCGGCGATGGAGACCAGCTTCACGTTGTGGCCGCCGATCAGGATCTTGTTCCCCGATCCCCCGTCCGGCGGCGGGGGCGGGGACGTGGCGGTCGTCGACGTCGTCGTCAAGGGGGGCGGGGTCGTCGTCGTGATGGGCGGGAAGGTGGTGGTCGTCACGGGCGGGGTCGAGGTCGTCGTGCCGATCGCACCCGTCGTCGGGGGGCTGACGCTGCCGCTCGTGACCGCAAGGCCGGGAGGGATCGAGAACGGATCCCTGGATCCGGCGAGCGACACGGGCGGCAGCGTCTCGCGGGGCGTCGGGGACGGCGTCACGCTCGGCGACTCGATGGGAGCTCCGGTGGTGCCGGAGACGCCCGTCGGGCCACTGGGGAGCGCGAGGTCTTCGCCGCCGTCCGGTCGCAGCACGAAGAAGTACACGAGCAGCAGCACGGGCAACGCGATCGCCGTGATCTGCAGGATCTTCTTGTCTCGGGGGGTGAGCTGCATGGCTAGGCTCCTGTGGTGGTGGTGCCCTCGGTCGGTCCGGGGATCGACCCCGGCCCCGCACTCGTGTCGGTCGTGTAGAACTCGACCGTGATCTGCAGCGATAGCGTGCTGCTCGAGGTCGTGGTCGTCGCCTCCGCGCCGCCGCTTCCCGGCGTCACGGCGAGCGTGGTGACCTTCGCCGCCCGCGGCAGCGTCTCGAGCAGGAACAGGAACTCGTCGATCGCGAAGTACCCGCCGCTCACCGTCACCTGCGACGCGATCGTCGAGTAGCTCCCGGTGACGTTCGGGGCCGGCGTGCCCGGGGTGAACGAGAAGAAGTCCACCGCGGAGCGGTCAGCAGCGCCCTGGAGCAGCCGGAATAGGCTCGGGAGGTCGGCCACCGGTGGCACCTGCGCATCGAGCGCGGCGATCTCCGCTTCGGTCTCCGGAGCCGCCGCCTGCGCGTCCTGCAGGGCGTTCAGCTGAGCGGCGAGCGTGATCTCCTGATCCTCCGCGGCAAGGAGCTCATCCTGCGTCTGGCTCACTTCGCCCATCTTCGGCAGGACCAGCAGGAACACGGCGAGGAGCGCGACCAAGAGGGCGACCGCGCCCGCGATGATCGGCGCGCGCCTGCTCACGGTGCGACCACCCCTTGACCGCGCGCCGTGGCGGCCTCCTGCGTGAGGTCGAGCCCGTTGGAGAAGGTGTAGATCCTGGAGAGCGGAGCGTTCTCCTGGGCGCTGTTCACCCAGGAATTCACCCAGCCCTGGACCTCCTCGAGCCTCGTGATCCACGTGGCGATGGTCTCGGTCTGGCTGGCGACGCCGGCAAAGGTCATGTTCCCGATCAGCGTGGTCTCGGGCGTCCCACCCGTCGGTTCCGTCGCGACCTCGCCGACCACGGTCGGCGTGATCTGACCGGTCAGGTTCGTCAGGTAGGACGCGTCGGGGATCACCCGGGAGACGTCCAGGAGCGCGCTCGACCAGGAGACCTCGTTGACGTAGATCGCGGCCACGAGGGCCTGCTTGGCGGCGAGCTGTGCCTGCAGGTCGGCGAACTCCTGCAGCGAGGCGATCTGGCTTTCGAGCTGCGCGTTGCGGCTCTGCTGCGCCTCCAGATCGGACCGCGCCTGCGACAGCCTCTGGACCTGGAAGAGGTAGAAGATCCCGATCAGCGCCAGCAGGGCGAGGCCGGCGACGACGACCATCGACGTCGTGCGGCGGATGGCCTGGCGCTCGCGGAGCTCGGGAGGAAGGAGGTTGACCTGGCTCACGCCAGCCTCCGAGCCGGGATCGCGAGCCCGACCGCGACCGACAGGACGGCCTCGGCCTCGGTCGACGCCTCCGCGGACAGCTCGACCTCGGACTTCACGCGTTCGAACAGACGCCCGCGGTCGACCGGGACCGGCAACCGCTCCTGCAGGAGATCGAGCAGGCCCTCGAGGCGGGATCCGCCTCCCACGACGAGCACGCGGCCGAGCCGCGCGTTCGGCATCTGCGCCGCGTAGAACTCGAGCGATGAGCGGATCTCGTCGACGAAGCTGAGGGCCCGGGTGAGCGCGAGGTCGCGGATCTCCGCGGGAGGCGGCAGCGAGACGGTACGGTCGGCCTGCGGCGGGAGCGGCCCGCCGGCCTCCCCCTGCGGCGGGGGCGGCACGTCGCCTTCGCCCCGCGGCTCGAGCGCCTCGACCGACTCGCCACGCTTCAGGCGCTCGGCGACGTCGTCCGTCACGCCGAGCCCCGCGGCAAGCGCGAGCGTGATGTCACGCCCGCCCGACGGAAGCATCCGGACGAACCTCGTCACGCCGCGGTCGTGCACGCAGATCGAGGTGACCTGCGCGCCGATGTCGATGATGGCCTCATCGCCGCGCGCGTCCAGATCCAGGCCCTCGTCGCCCGTGCCCACGGCTCTGGTCACGGCGAACGGCGTGAGGTCGATGCCCTGGGGGTCCAGCTTGGCCGCCAGCGCCGCATCGACCAGGGCGTTCACCATCGGCCTGTGTGCGGCGACGAGCAGGATCCGCACCATCCGGCGACCGCCCTGATCGATCTCGCCCAGCGGATCGAAGTCCAGCACCGCCTCGTCCGCCGCCATCGGGATGAACTCCTGGACCTGGAACCCAAGGGTCTCCCGAAGCTCCTTCTCCGGCAGCCACGGGAGGGCGACCTCGCGCACGACCACCCGCTGGTTCCCCACGCCGAGCTGCACCTGCTTGGTCTTCACGCCGGACGTGTCCCAGAGCTGGCGGAGGGCTCCGGCGAGAGCCTCGGGCTGGCGGACCTCGCCGGACTCGACGATGCCCGGCGCGATCGGGACCTGGGCGGCCCGAACGATCACGGGGATGTCTCCGGCCGCCACCTCGGCGACGCGGACCGCCGTGGATCCCACGTCGACCCCGACCCTGGTCCTGGCCATCGCTACGCGCCCTCCACCTGGACGGACCGATCCGAGAGGTAGACATCGACGTCCGATTCCCGGATCCGGTAGTTCTTCCCGACCCGCAACGCCGGCAGGTCGCCGCTCTTGATCAGCCGATAGACGGTCATGTTCGAGACGCGCATGGTCGCCGCGACCTCGGCGACGGTCAGCAGGCGGTCCCCCGCCTGGCGACCCACCCACCCGCTCTGCGACCGCTTCGGCATACTCGCCTCGCCTAGACCGATCGCTCCGAGAGATACCGGTCCACGTCCGATTCCCGGATCCGGTAGTTCTTGCCGACGCGGATCGCGGCCAGCTGGCCGCTCTTGATCAGCCGGTACACGGTCATGTTCGAGACGCGCATGGTCGCCGCGACCTCGGCGACGGTGAGGAGACGATCACCCACGAACGGCCGCCGCTTGCTCATCTAGCACAACTCCCACATCTTCACCATGTTGAACAATTTCCACATCCGCCTCATCCATCCCATCCATGCCGTGGGGCTGCGCACCCTAACAAGTGCAACATCTGTCGTCAATCACCCCATCTACCTACTTCCAGCACAACAGGCTAAGTTACATAGATGTAATTAGCTCTTCTTGTCAGGAACCACATCAGCGACGTATCTCCCACCGTGACCTGGCGCCCCCCGAGGATGGCGCTCCGGCCCACATCCGAGGGCGGTCTCGCGCCGATCGCGGCGGCCCGATCGCTCGGCTGGGTTCAGCCATCCGGGGGGCCCGCCGGCAGGGCCAGGAGAACGTCAGAGGAAGGATCGGATCCGAGCCGAGAAGGGCCGGATGAGGTCCCCCGAGCCTATGTGACCAGGCTCAGGTACGCGTCGGCGATCCCGGAGCCGGCGAAGACGGCGATCACGGCGCCGGCCGCGAGGAACGGTCCGAACGGGATGGCCGACTTCCTACCCGCGCCAGACAGGAGGGCCACGAAGGCCCCCACTCCCCCGACCAAGATCCCCATCCCGGCCGCCACAGCGACGAGGTCGAGACCGATCGAGCCGAGGACGAGACCGATCAGGCCGGCGAGCTTCACGTCGCCCATCCCCATCCCCTTCGGCGCGATGAGGGCGACGATCATCAATCCGGATCCATAGG
>JBAVEY010000320.1:0-14535 GCA_049587975.1 Actinomycetota bacterium
AGGAACGTGGGGATCAGCACGACCTGCAGCGGCACCATCAGCGTGGCCAGGATCAGGAAGTACACGAACCCGCGCCCGAGGAACCGGATCCGGGCGAACGCGTAGGCCGCGAGCGTGCACAGGACGATGTTGCTCGCGACGACGGCGACGGTCACGACGGTGGTGTTCCAGAACCACCTCCCGAACGCGGACTGACGAAGCACCTCGGCGTAGTTGCCGAACCGCAGGGTCCCCGGCCACAGGATCGGCGGGAAGTGGAAGGTCTGCGCCTCAGTCTCGAGCGACGTCACCACCATCCACACCAGCGGCAGCAGCATCACGGCGGCAAGCGGGACGAGGAACAGGTGCCACGGGTCGAACGGGATGAACCGGCGGCGTGGGCGCTCGACCATCCCGGTCTCGCCGCGGAACGAACGCGGATCGGGCCGGGTTGCGACGACGGGGGCCTCGGTGACGGCGCTCATGACGAGTAGTGGACGACCCGACGACCCAGCCAGAACTGGGCGAGCGTGAGCACCAGGATGACGAGGAACAGCACGTACGCGATCGCGGCGGCGTACCCCGCGAGCGACAGGCTGCCGAGACCCTGTTCGAACGCCAGGCGATAGACGTAGAACACGACGACCGACGTCCGGCCGAGCGGCCCGCCATGGGTCACAAAGAACACCTCGTCGAACAACTGGAGCGCGCTGATCGTCGACCACACGACGAGCAGCAGCGTCGCCGGGCCGAGCATCGGCCACGTGACGCGCCAGAACGTGCTCCACCGGCTCGAACCGTCGATCGCAGCCGCCTCGAGCATCTCCTGGGGCACGCCCTGCAACGCGGCGAGGTAGATGATCGTGTCGAAGCCGAGCCATCCCCACACGGTCATGAGGACCAACGCGATCATGGCCTGGCTCGGCTCCTCGAAGAAGCCGAACGGTCCGACCCCGAACTTGCCGAGCAGCCAGTTGGCCAGGCCGTAGTTCCGGTCGAACAGCCACAGGAACATGATCCCCGTGGCGATGGTGGACGTGACGACCGGGATGAACACCGCGAGCCGGTAGAAGCGCACGAACGCGATCTTGCGGTTCAGCGCGTGCGCGATGAACAGCGCGGCGAAGATCGAGGTCGGCACGAACAGCACGGTGTAGTAGATCGTGTTGACGGCCGCCTGCCTCGCCTTGGGGTCACTCGCGATGCGCGCGTAGTTCTCGAACCCCACCCACTCGCGCTCCGGCGAGATCAGGCCTGCCTTCTGGAACGAGAGGATCAGGCCCCAGACGATCGGGATGATCCCGAAGACGGCGATCAGGATCACCGAGGGCAGGATGAAGGCCCAGCCGGCGGCGTGATCCGAGACCAGGAACCGCCGAAACCGATCCACCCGTCCTCCGTGCCCTCTGGCGTCGCCTCCGGTCCGACCTGTCGCAGCCTACCCGGCGAGCGCGAGCGCATCGTTCGCCTGCGCCGCCGCCTCGTCGAGTGCCATCTTCGAGTCCTTCTCGCCCAGCAGCGCCGACACGATCGCGAGCCCCATCGCCTCGGAGATCTGCGGATAGGCGGCGAGCACGGGCCGCGCCTGCTCGACGTTCGCCAGGTTCGCCGCGAAGACGTCGACCCCAGGGATCGTCTTCGCGAAGTCCCCGATGAAGGATGCATCCTGCGCGACCGAGAGACGGATCGGCAGATGCCCCGTCGCGAGGTCCTCCTGCTTGATCTGCTCGGGATCGGTCAGCCACCGGAGGAACTCGAGCGCCGCCTGCGCCCGCCCGCCGCCGTTGTCGAACACGGTCCACATGTCGGGTCCGGCGATCGTCTGATGATCCCCGTTGAACCCAGGCAGGATCTCGACGCCGTAGTGGACGTCGGGGAAGCTCGCCAGATCCCAAGGGCCGGTTTCGAGCATCGCGATCTTGCCGCTGTTG
Source organism: Actinomycetota bacterium (assembly GCA_049587975.1). Taxonomy (GTDB): domain Bacteria; phylum Actinomycetota; class UBA4738; order UBA4738; family HRBIN12; genus DASSJM01. Next base: position 1,911 of record JBAVEY010000320.1, read on the forward strand.
AACAGGCCCGTGTACGGCGAGTTCTGCAGATCGAGGAAGACCGACTTGTCGTCGACGGCCATCCCACGCAGGACGTCGAGCGCCTCGACGCCCTCGGGCGAGTTGAACGCCGCCTGCGTGTTGTCCTCGGTCAGGATCGACCCCCCGTTCTGCCACAGGAGTGGGTCGTAGTGCCAGACGGAGTCCTCAGAGGCGTCCATCGGATAGGAGAACCCGAAGACCTTCTGGGCCGGATCGGTGAGCGCCTTCGCCGCGGACCGGAGGTCGTCCCACGTCCAGTCGGCGTTCGGGTACTCGAGCCCGGCCTCGTCGAACAGGGTCTTGTTGTAGACGATGGCCAGGTTGTCGACCAGCGCCGGAACGCCCAAGACCTTGCCCTCGAAGGTCGCGGCGTCACGGGCGCCCGGGATGAAGTCCTCCCAGTTCACGTCCGGCTGCTGGGTCCAGGCGGTGAGGTCGACGAGACCAGGGGCGGCCGCCACCTGCGGTAGTGACGACCCGTACTGGTAGGTGATGTCCGGCGGCTCGCCACCTTGGAGCGCCACGGTCAGCTTCTGCAGCGCCTTGTCGTTGTTCACGAACAGAGGCTCGATCTGGATGTCGGGGTTCTGCGAGTTCCACTGCTCGATCGCGGCATCGAACCAGTCGGCCTCGACGTCCGTGTAGCCGTGCCACATCGTCAGCGTGACGGGACCGGACGGGGTCCCACCGCTCGGCGAACCCTGGTCGTCGCCACCGCTCGTGCATGCGCCGGCCAGCAGGCCCAGCGCGGCGAGGAGCACCAACGATCGTCGTCTCATGGTGAACACCTCCGGTCGGAAGATCGGGAAACGGATCACGGCAGCACCACCGAGCGCCTCAGGTGCTCGGGGTGATCGGGGTCCAGGCCCTTGGCCTCGGCGAGCGCGATCGCCATCCGGTGCACGAGCACCAGCTCGGCCATCGGGTCGAGCGAAGCCACGCGCACCGTGGCACCGGTCGCGGCGACGTCGTCGGCAACGGCCGGGTCCGGCGAGCCGAGGATCCACACGAGCGATCGCTCGCCGGCGAGGCTGATCGGACCGTGTCGGTATTCCATGGCGGGGTACGCCTCGCTGTACGTCTGCGTCGCCTCGCGGAGCTTGAGCGCGGCCTCGTCGGCGATCCCGACGGTCCAGCCGTGTCCCAGGAACACGACGTGGTCGAACCCGGTCGGCTCCGGTTCGAGCGGCTGGGTCAGGGCGCGCTCGCCGTCGGCGATCGCCGGGCCGAGGTCCTGGCCGAGGTGCGCGCGGACCAGCGCGAGCGCCGACGTGGCGAACCGCGTCTGGACGACCGAGCGCTCGTCGGCGAAGTCCAGGACGATCGTCTGGTCCGCGAGCGAGGCGACCGGCGATCCGGCGTCTGCGGTGACGGCCGTTCGCGTCGTGGGACCGAGGCGTCCGAGGAGCTGGACGACCTCGGTGGTCGTGCCGCTCCGGCTGATCGCGACGACACGGTCGTAACGGCGGGCGTCCGGGAACTCCGAGGCGGGGAAGGCGTCCGTCTCACCGCGGCCGCTCGCCTCTCGGAGTGCCGCGAACGCGCGGGCCATGTGCAACGAGGTGCCACAGCCGGCGACCGCGACCCGCTCACCCGGCAGCCCGAGCGCGTCGGGCACGGAGGCCGCCAGTTCGACGGCGCGTCGCCAGCAGGCGGGCTGGGTCTCAACTTCGTGCGCGATCGCGCTCATTCAAGGTCAAAATAGATCATGAACGAGCATCTGGTCAAGGACGGCTCGACCGGAAACACGCATCCACGGGGTATGCTCGCGCTCGAGATGCGGCAGGCCGAACGGGTGGCGGCGATCCTGGAGGCGCTCGCGGCCGACGGGACGGTCGATGTGACCGCCCTGGTCGAACGCCTGGGCGTCTCGGCGGCCACGGTCCGCCGCGATCTTCAGCTCCTGGAGGAGCAGCGGATGCTCACGCGGACCCACGGCGGTGCGGTGGCCCACGACGTGCTCTACGAGCTCCCTCTCCGGTACAAGGCCGCGCGGCACCAGGCGGAGAAGCAACGGATCGCCGCGGAGGCCGCGACCCGGGTAGCCGATGGAGCGGTCGTCGGCCTCACCGGGGGGACGACCACCACGGAGGTCGCGCGGGCGATCCTCGATCGGCGTGGGATCACGGTCGTGACCAACGCCCTCAACATCGCCGGCGAACTCGCGATCCGGGCCGACCTGAAGCTCGTCGTCACGGGCGGCACCGCCCGGCCCGAGTCCTACGAGCTGGTGGGGCCGGTCGCCGAACAGGCGCTCGAGCGGCTGAACCTGGACGTGGCGTTCGTCGGCGTCGACGGCATCTCGCTCGAGGCGGGGCTCACGACGCACCACGAGATCGAGGCGCACACCAACCGGACGATGATCGAGCGCGCGCGCCACGTCGTCGTTGTGGCCGACCGCTCGAAGCTCGGCCGCGTCGCCTTCGCCCAGATCTGCCGGCTCGATGCCGTCGGCGAGCTGATCACCGACGACGGGGCTCCGGCGACGACCATCCGCGAGCTCAGTTCGGCCGGGGTCGCGGTCGTGGTGGCGCCGGGGCTCGGTGCCTAGCGCCGGCGGATCGGCTCGGGGATCAGCTCCCCGTGGGCCTCCATCAGGTCGTCCACCATCTCGACGATCACATCCACCGTGAGCGTCGCGGCCGTGTTCGGGTCCACGAGCGCCGCCTGGTAGACGAGCTCTCGCGAGCCCTCGACGACCGCGCCGACCGTGAGCTCCACGACGTTCAGGAAGGTCCGGTTGAGCGCCAGGCACTGCGGCGGGAACGTCCCGAACCGCGTCGGTCGCACCCCGTCGCGACCGACCAGCACCGGCACCTCGACGCACGCGTCATCGGGCAGACCTTCGATCGAGCCGTCGTTGCGAACGTTCCCGTACAGCTCGGCCTCGACGCCCGTCTCGAGCGCCCGAACGAACTGGCTCGCCAGCTCGTCGTTGCGTTCGACCTCGAGCTCCTCGCCGGCGTCGAGCGCGCGCCGGATCTGCGCCCACTCGGCGAGATTGTCCTCGGAGCGTCGAAGGTACTCGTCGACCTCGATCCGGTACCGCTCGACCTGGTCGTCGTGGGGCAGGAACCACGGCACGTACTCGGCGCTGTGCTCGGAGGACTCGGTCGGGAAGTACCCGAACCGGCGGAACAGCTCGACGCGGACGCGCCTGCCGAGCCCCTCCGGGTCGGCATCGACGATCGCTCGGAGCCGCGGGTACAGGTCCTCGCCGGTCTCTCGATCACGGAAGACGTAGACGAAGCACTGGTGGTTGAACCCCGCGGTCCGGAACTCGACGCGCTCCAGCGGCACCCCCACCGTCCGCGCGAGGAACGCGTGCGTGTCGCGCACGCTGTGGCACACGCCGACGACGTTCGAGGCCGGCAGGCGCGAACCGCGCCAGACGCCCCAGGGCACCATCGCCATCGGGTTGGTGTAGTTGAGCAGGAGGCCGTCGGGACAGCGCTCGAGCATCTCGTTCGCCATGTCGATCATCACGGGGATCGTCCTCAGGCCGCGCATGATCCCGCCGATCCCGATCGTGTCGCCGATCGTCTGGCGCAGCCCGTACCTCCTCGGCACGTCGAAGTCGGTCCTCGTCGCCGCGTAGCCACCGACCTGGATCTCGTTGATCAGGTAGTCGGCGCCGTCGAACGCGGACGCCCGCGCCTCGTGGGCCGAGATCGCGTACGCGGCGCCCGATCGCTCGACGAGCTGCTCCGCCGCCCGGTGCGCGTACGCGAGACGCTCGGCGTCGATGTCATGCAGGGCGATCTCCAGCGAGCCGTGCAGTTCCTCGTACGCGCACAGGTCCGCGAGGATGCCCCTCGTGAACTCCACGCTGCCCGCGCCGATGATCGTGATCTTCGACACGCCGCGAGTCTGGCACCCGGTCGAGCGCAGCGTCGACCTCGCCGGGTAACGTTCCCGCGTGATCGTCTGCGTGGCCGCGAACCCCTCGATCGACAAGCTGTTCGAGGTCGAACGGTTGGTCGACGGCGCGATCCACCGCCCCCTCGGGTTCGTGCAGGTGGCCGGCGGGAAGGGGCTGAACGTGGCCCGCGCGGCGAACCGCCTCGGCGCCGAGGTCCGGGTGGCGGCGATCCTGCGGGGCCACGCCGGGAAGTGGCTCGAGGAGAGCCTGAAGGTCGAGGGCATCGGTGGGTCGTTCGTCTGGACCCACGGGGAGAGCCGGTCGTCCCTGTCGGTCGCCGACCGACACGAGGGCACCCTCACGGAGTTCTACGAGCACGGGCCCGTGGCGCCGGAGACCGCGTGGGTCGAACTGTCCGAGGCGGTGCATCGCCTGTCCCGACCCGGAGATTGGCTCACGATCTCGGGGTCGATGCCTCGGGGCCTCGCCGACGAGGGGTACAGCGACCTGATCGCGGAGGCCCGGGCCTCGGGCGTGCGGGTGGCGCTGGACGCAGAAGGTGAGCCGCTGCGTCTCGCGTTGGAGTCCGGACCGGAGGTCGTGAAGGTGAACGCGGCAGAGGCGACGGACCTGCTCGGCATGCCCGCGGGCCGGCCGGAGGAGGGTCTCGCGGCATGCACGAAGCTCCGAGAGCTCGCCGGCGGCTCGGGCCACGCCGGCATCGTCACCCGGGGAGCGGACGGGGTGGCGGTGGCCGCGCCCGACGGCACCCGGTATGTGGGCCTGCTCTACGAGCGGGGCCGCTATCCGGTCGGGAGCGGCGACGCCTTCCTCGCGGGCCTGATCGTCGGGCTCGAGCGGGGCGAGCCCTGGCCGGTGACGCTGCGCCTCGCCCTCGGCGCGGCGGCCGCGAACGCGGAGCTCCCCGGCGCGGGCACGCTCGACGCCGCGCGTGCCGATGCCCTCTCGGCCCGAGCCGAGATCCGGGAGGTCTGATCCTCAACGGGTCGCTCGCGCGGAAATCGCGTCCGCGAGCGACGGGCTGATCCGGCCGATCACCGAGAGCTGTTTGATGCGCCCGACACGGATCTCGGGCCGGCCCTTGCGGAGCCCGTCGACGATCTCCGAGGCCACGCGTTCGGGCGCGATCTTCGAGCCGCGGACGGAGCGCGAGAGCTCGCTCTCGACCCAGGGCGGCAGGACGTCGAAGACCTCGACCTCGCCCTCGAGCTCGGCATGCAGCGACCGGGCGAGCGAGTGGACCGCAGCTTTCGTGGCTGCGTAGACGGACATCCGAGGCGACGCGACGAGCGCGAGCGCCGACGAGAGCAGCACGACGGCCCCGTCCTCCGAGCGACGGAGCAGCGGCAGCGCCAGGCGCGTCATACGAACGGTCCCGAGCAGGTTGACCTCGACGTCCTCGATCGCCGCCTCATCGGCCCCGGGCCCGTCGACCTCGCCGCTTCGGAACACGCCGGCGGAGTTGACGAGCAGATCCAACCCGCCGAGGTGCTCCTCGACCCATCCGATCGCCCGCCGTGCATCCGGCTCCGAGGTGACGTCCAGTCGCAGGGTCTGGAGGCGCGGAACCGCTGCCCGCGCCGCTTCGAGCTTGGCTTCGTCCCGGCCCGCGATCGCGACCCGGTTCTCGGGGGCGAGCGCTCGCCCGAGCGCGAGCCCGATCCCGGAACCCCCCCCGGTGATCAGGATGTTGCGTTGGGTGAGGCGCACGACCACTCACCCCATCCGCCGCTCGACGACCGGTTCGAGCGCGGGCCTGACCGTCCCTCGCCCGACCTCGATCGCGACGATCTCCTCGTCCCGCGCGCGGGCGGGGAGGAACACCAGGGCGATCGCGGCGCCGGCGAGCGCGACGGCGCCGGTCACCACCGATCCGATCTGGAACGCGTGCACGAAGGCGTCCCGGGCCGCGAGCGCGATCGCCTGCCCCGCCGCGCCACCGATCCCGCCGGCGACCTGCAGCGCTGCGGCGAGCGAGTCACCCGCCGCGGCCCGAAGGCCGGCCGTGAGCGGGGTGCCTGAGAGTGCATCGAGGACCCGGCCTCCGTAGACCGAGGCCATGATGCTCCCGAGCACCGCGACCCCGAGGGTGCCGCCGATCTCGCGCGTCGTGTCGTTCACCGCGGAGCCCACGCCCGCTTTCTCGCGCGGCAGAGAGGCGAGGATCGACTCGGTGGCCGGCGCGGCCGCCGAACCGAGTCCGAACCCCATCAGGATCATCGCGGTCGCGATCACGGGGTACGGCGTCGAGGCATCGTTGGTCGAGGCGATCGCGAACCCGCCCGCCATGAGCACGAGGCCGGTCGCGACCACAAGCTTGGTGCCGATCCGCTGCACCACCCTGGGCGACGTGACGGCCGCCACGACCATCGCGAGCGCGAACGGCAACGTGCGCACCCCCGCCTGCAACGCCGAGTAGCCCTTCACCAGCTGCAGGTACTGCGTCACGAGGAAGATGAACCCGAACAGCGCGAAGAACCCGAGCGTGATCGCGAGGCTCGCCGCCGTGAAGCGCATGTTCGTGAACAGGTGCACGTCGAGCAGGGGCGCCGGCACGCGCCGCTCCCACCAGACGAACACCGCGAGCAGCGCCGCCGCCCCGCCGATCCCGGCGATCGTCTCGGTGGAGACCCATCCGTGGCGCGGTGCCTCGATCAGCGACCACACGAGCAGGGTCACGCCGGCGATCGAGAGCCCGAGCCCCGGCAGGTCGAGCCTGGGCGCTCGCGGATCGCGCGAGGACGGGATCAGGGCCAGCGTCCCCACGATGCCGACCAGGGCCACGGGGACGTTCACCAGGAATACCGAGCCCCACGAGAAATGCTCGAGGAGCCATCCACCCGAGATCGGGCCGAGCGCCACCCCGACGCCCGCGATCGCCGTCCAGATCCCGATCGCCGCGGCTCGTTCACGCGGCTCCGTGAAGACGTTGACCACGATCGCCAGCGTGGTCGGGAAGATGAACGCGGCGCCCACGCCCATGAGGGCTCGTGCCGCGATCAACTGTCCGGTGCTCGAGGCGAAGGCCCCCGTCGCCGAGAAGCCCCCGAAGATCAGCAGGCCCGCGAGCAGAGCGCCCTTGCGGCCGAAGCGGTCGCCCAACCCGCCGGCGGCGAGCAGGAGTCCGGCGAACACGAGCGTGTAGGCATCGACGATCCACTGCAGGCTGCTCGTCCCCGCTTCCAGCTCGCGAGCGAGCGTGGGCAGGGCGACATTCACGATCGTGTTGTCCATCACGATCACGAACAGCGAGACGCAGAGCACGGCGAGGATCCGCCAGCGTCGCGGGTTCGGGCCCTCCGTCTCGAGCGTCCGCCCGCCCGCCCGGATCTGGGTCGTGGTCATCGTGGCTCCTCCTTCCATCCGCAGACTAGTGAACGGTCACTACCTTCGTGATCGAAAAAGAGAGAGCCGTGCGAGCGGTCGACGACGCTCATCGCGTCTGCTCCAACGGGACCATGAGATCGCGCGCCCACGGCTGGCGCACCCGATCGAGCTCCATCGCGGCCACGACGTTCATCAGCATCCCCGTCTCGAAGAAGTGACGAACGTCCTCGGCCGGCGCTCCCGACGCGTCGGCCACGAACCCCGTGAGACGCTTGAAGCCGTCACGCACGAGCCTGCGGACGTCCGGGTCCTCGCACGCGACGTACGCCTGGAGCTGCAGGAGGAGCGCGGTCCGGTCCTTGAGGAGCCCGCCGTACGCCCGCCCCATCGCGTGGAGCGCCTCCTCGCCTGAACACCCCTCCGCGGCCCGCCGGAACGTGTCGAGCGTTCGATCGAAGCAGCCATCGACCGCCGCGAGGAACAGGTCCTTCTTGGTGCGGAACAGGCGGAACAGGTAGGGCTGCGAGATCCCCACCCGCTTGGCGATCGCCTCGGTCGGCGTGCCCTCCAGCCCGCCGTGAGCGAACTCCTCCATCGCGGCGAGGACGACCTCCTCCCGCCGCTCCTCCGCGGTCAGCCGAGTCCTCGCCGTGGTCGACGCCATGCCGGGTAAGTTAGCAGTCACTCACTAGAACGTCAAGCGCGCAGGCCGCCGCCCTAGAGCCGGTCAGCCCCGGCGCCCTCGAACAGCGGGACCGGGTGGAGAAGACCCTCGAGTTCGACGGGCCCGAGCCCGAAGAACGTCACGTCGGGCACCGACGCGGTCTCCACCACGGGCTCACTCACCAGCACCTGCCCTCCGGCGGCCCGGTCCGAGATGCGCGAAGCGAGGTTCACCGTCCGGCCGTAGTAGTCGCCCCGTCGGCGCGCGCGAGCCGGATCTTCACGGCGTCGATCGCCCGGAAGGGTGTTCGACCCTCGCGCGGGCCGAGGACGCCGTGCGCGACTAGGCGTTCGATCTCGTCCTCGCCCACCCCTGCCCGTACGGCGAGCTCCTCGATGGTGAGCTCGTCCGATGGTGTGCGCGCGTCGCCGACCGACACCTCGTCCGTCCCTCCTCTCCCCACCCGGAACATGTCCATCGCGACCCGGAACATGTCCATCGCGCCGAGGTCCCAAGCGACCTACGCTGGGGGTCGTCGAACACGGAGGTCGAGCCATGAAGCGCACCCTGACGATCGTCGGGACCGTCCTGACCGTCGCCACCGTGCTGACCGCCGGCCCGTCCGCGAACGCCGCCTTCCCGGGGACCAACGGAGACATCGTGTTCAGCCGGCTCACCCACGGTCAGAACGACCTGTGGCTCGTCGACCCCGACACGGCGGCGATGACCCGCCTCACCCACTCGACGCACTTCAACGAGGGCCTCGCCGACTGGAACGCCGAGGGCACGCGGATCGCTTTCTCACGATGCGCCCTCTCGGAGCTCGGCAACTGCGACATCTGGGTGATGGACGCGGACGGGAACAACGCGACCCGGCTCACGCCCCCCGACCACATCGAGACGTGGCCGGCGTGGTCGCCCGACGGCACGAAGATCGCGTTCACCACGGACGAGTCGGACGCTTTCCAGGACATCTGGGTCATGCACGCAGACGGCTCGAACCCGATGCAGCTCACGACGACGAACGGCAGCTTCGACGCGTTCCCCGAATGGTCGCCCGACGGGACGAAGATCGCGTTCACGAGTGACCGCGACGCAGCGGACGACATCTGGGTGATGGATCCCGACGGCTCCGATCCGGTTCGCCTGACCACGGGCAACAAGGTCGACGAACGGCCGGACTGGACGCCCGACGGCTCCACGATCACCTTCTCGCGCAACGGGAAGGACATCTGGGCGATGGATGCCGACGGCTCGAACCTGACGCGGCTCACCGACAGCAAGCGCATCGAGTTCGGCCCCGTCTACTCGCCCGACGGATCCATGATCGCCTTCGACCGCGAGGGTCCCACCGATCGCTCGGCGTGTGGATCATGCCCGCCGACGGTGCCGCGGCGACCAGGCTCACGTCCGGCCGGTTCGACTTCTTCCCCGACTGGCAGCCTAAACCCCCTGGTCAGGGGCCTAGAGTGGGGTTCTAGGCAGGTATTGCAACGCTGTGATTCGGTGGAATCGTGTGGGCACGTTACTCATTCGGTGGCTCGTTTCGGGGGCTGCTTCTTCCTCGGAGGGCCTGATCGCCGCGTTCAGATCACCTGGCGTTCGTAGCCCCGTATCGCCTCTTCGGGTCGTCACCTCGGGAGATGAGGTCGGCGAAGGGGCCGCGCCGAGGGCGGGCGCGGAACCAGTGCGCTCCACACTTGCTCCGGTGTTGGCTGGAGGCGATCTTCGCCTCGCATCCGGGCTCGACGCAACGGACCCACCTATCCGCCTCGCTCACCCGCTATCCGGCCTCTTCTTCGGCTGACTCTTCGATCGACTCCTCGGTTGGCATCGGGGTGGGTTCGTGGCCGGGACCGGGGAACAGCAACTGCGCCCCGACCTTGGCATCGGCCTCGATCAGCAGCCGTTCGTGGACGACCTCGGTGTGCTGCTCGATCCGCCGCTCCCGTGAAGCGGCCAACTGTTCCCGGGCCTTCTCGCGCCGCCAGTCCGCCAGCTCCGCCAGCGCCTCGATGTCGGCCTGGTCGATCTCGCGGGTCGCGACGACCTCGGCCCGGTGTTGGGCGAGGGCTGCGTTGGCCTCCTGCATCCGTCGGGTGTCGAGTTCACGCCGAAGATCGGCCTGGGCCTGCGCGGCTTCCTCGTACTGGCGCTGAAGTTGGCGAGCAGTTGCAGGCCGGTTGGTGCGGTTGTCGAGCGCCGCCTGCAACCGGGGGTACAACTCCTCACGCGCTACCTCAGCGTCCTCCAACCTGCTCTGCAGATCCTCGGTGCTGGTCTCGGCGTAGGGGGCGGCGGCCTCCAGGTCCGCGAGCCTCGCCGCGATGAGGGCGCGACGCTCCCGGAGCGCGACCTGGTTCCGGGCATCCAGGCCGGGCTCGGCCAGGCGTTCCTCGAGTTGTTCGAGTTCGGTGGTCAGGTCGGTACTCATCGACGGGGTCTCCCTTCGATCTGGTCGGGGTTGTTCCATCGGACCCGGCCCTCCTCGTACAACTTCTCTGCGCGGGCCGGGTTCTCACGGTAGATCTCGGCGATCTCATCGCGGGTGTAGGTCTTGGCCGGCATGGAGCCCGACTGGGTGATGACGGTCGGCGTGTAGCCGCGCTCGGCCACCGGGAGGTCGTAGTCCTTGGCGAACGTTCGGACGGCTTCGGTCGTGACCTCGCCTTCGGGGTTGAGCGCGGCGAACAGTCGCGCGGCCTTGGGCGAGAGCCCGACCTGCTCGAACGTCGACGCGATCTCCGCCTCGCGTTGCTGGGCCTCGGCCATCGCCTTGAACTCACGGAGCTGCTGGACTTCCTCCGCGTTCACCGGTTCGGCTTCGGGGGTGACTTCGTCTTGCTCCTCGTCCTCCTCATCGAAGAGGGCGAACGGATCCGAATCCTCAAGTTCCTTGACCATCACTACCTCCTCCCGCTATCGCGGGGCTCATCGCCCGAGAAGCAGGCTCCGCCTCCCGGACGTCCTGCAACTTGGGCCGCAAGTAGTACTCGTCCTCGACCCATGACACGAACTCGAAGCAAAGGTCCTCTCCGACCGCGCCGGCCTGCATCAGCAGCAGTTCGGCCGAATAACGAAGACCGGTGGTGCACGAAGGACACCGCAACGTGAAGTCCTCGACCTTGCCCTGCTCGTTCCCGCAGAGCGGGCAGCCCGTCTGCTTGGGCTCGTCACCACCCAAGATGAACTCGATGGCCAACCCGAGCATCCACGGTCTCGCCGGCAGATAACTGGTGAACCGGAGACCGAGTTCGCTTTCTTCGTCGACCTCGACCTGGTCGGAGGTGTCGATGATCGGCCACGGATCGCCTGCGCGGAGGATCTTCTCTGGCTCGCCGTCCTGATACACGACCGCAAGGGCGTCACCGACCTGCAACGGCGCATCGAACAGCGCCTTGAACGGGTGAGCGATCTTGATGTGGTCCGCGTCCGTCCCCAAGGGTCGTTGCGTGGGCGCGAGCACCAGCTCGTACAAGAGGCTGTTGCGCTCGCCCACGACCTTGTACTGCACCAGGGTAGGTTCGAGCCGCGAGTCCAGGTGCTCATACGCGGACAGCACGCCTTGTGACACGAACGTCCCGATGATCACGGTGGTGGTCTCACCGACCGGGCTGAACGCGCTGAGCGCCTGCGCCTTGCCGCGGGCGTGACGTCGCTTCTGCGTTCGCTGCACCTCGCGCTTGCACGGTCGGCAGTACTGCTCCCGGTGATCGGGCCTGGAGGAGTTGTGCGCGAACTGCGAGACATCGAACACGGCCTCGCACCTGGGGCATCGCTTCTCGTTGCCCGGCCTCGGGCTTCTGACCTTCATGCCGCATTCCGGGCAGACGGGTCGCTGCTGCCAGGGGACCGGCCAGGCGGTCGGGGCCTTCCTCCGGGGCACTAGTTCCACCTCGGGTCATCGTCGGTCGCCATGGGTCGCGGCTCGCCGGGAGGCCCGTCATCATCGGCGGCCGGATACAACTCGGGGTAGCGCAACTCCATCTCCCAACACCGGAAGTGCGTCGCCCGCATCTCGGCCTCGATTGCCTCGATGGCTTTGCGAGCGCGCAGCATCGTCTTCTTATGCGCCCGCACCTCATCCCGCGTCATGCGCTCGGGCTTACTCATCGGCGAACACCTCGGAGACCAGAGCCAGCGCTTGGCTGAGCGTGAGGTCGTGGCGGTGACGGACGAGATCCTGCGTCGCCTTCAGGCCGGGTTCCGGTAAGTGCTGGAGCTGGTCGCGCATCTGACGTTCCCTGGCTGCGACTTCGTTCAGCGCCTTGTTCTGCGCGTGGACGACCTTGCGCAGTCTGCGGTGAGCCACCCGGACATCGCGGAAGGTCGAGGTCTCCTCCGGCACGCTCACGGGTCTGCTCCTTCCTCCCGCCTGTGCGGGGTTTGGGGCGTCGGGCCTGGGGACCAGGGAGGACCGAGATCCAGACCCGACGCTTTGTACCACGCTTTGTACCACGCCAGGATGACACGAACGCCAGTTCGTTGCACGAATGCACTTACCAGGTCAGAGATCTGCGACGCCGACGGTCGCCCCAGCGCGGCTACCCGAACGCTGGATAATGAGCGTGCCCAGGCACACCTGGAGTTAGAGGATCGATGTCGCAGCGGGCTGATTCCGGCGGGAGGAGGGTTCGCACTTCGGCGATCGCGCTGCTTCTGATGGTCACGGCTTGTACCCACGAGCCCAGTTCTTGTGAGCAGCGCGCCAGGGCGGTCGCTTCGTGGCA